>CAZZYU010000044.1:21415-24532 GCA_964658375.1 uncultured Acetobacteraceae bacterium
GCGGTGTACAGCAGACCCCCGAGCAATCCCACCCAGCCGATCACCAGCAGCCCGGGGCCCTGCACCGCGCAGATCCCAAACCCGAGCAGCGCGGCCGCGACAAAACAGCCACCGTAGAGTCGCCGGCCGGTCGCGATCGTCAACCGGCCGGTGTTGAACAGTCCAGAGTTGCGGTCCTTGTCCGGGGGGTCGGCGTCGCGCGCGGCGTCCTCCACGTCGTTTGAGACGTTGACCCCGGCGTGCAGCAGCAGCAGCGCGAGCAGCGCGATCGGCAGCAGCCACCAGGACGCCCCTCGGTCACCGATTGCGACGAGGCCGCCCGCGGCGGCGGGGACCACCGAAGTCGGCAGGCTCCAGGCCCGCACCGCCTGCACGATCAGCCCCGGACGCATCGGCCCGGCCACCGCCGTCATATCACTCGCCTCGCTCACGCCCTCCTCACCAACCTGCGCTTGCCCCGGATCGGGCAACCTGAACCGATGATCCCGGACTGGCGCGCCCACCGCGCCGACCGACCCTGCGACGAGGCGCGCCCCGAGCGACCGTGATGAACCTGCGTGAGAGATTCGCGCCAGCTCGACTCGGGCCCCAGTTTCGGTGGCTCATGGCGTCGTCGTGGGTCGGCAATGTCGGTGATGGCATCGCCCTTTCGGCTGGGCCGTTGCTGATCGCATCCGACACACGGAGTGCGTTTCTGGTCGCATCGGCCGCGTTCCTGCAACGGCTCCCGTGGCTGGTGCTGGGTTTGCCGGCGGGGGCGATCGCCGACCGGGTCGACCGCCGCTTGCTGCTGGTCTGTTCCGAAACCTGCCGCGCGCTGGTGATCGTCGTCCTCGCGATTGCCCTCTTCACCGGGCATGTCGGCGTTGACCTGGTGCTGGCGGCGATGCTGCTGCTGGGCGTCGCCGACGTCTTTTCCAACACGACCGCGGGCACACTGCTGCCGATGCTGGTCAAGACAGGCGACCTCGGCCTCGCCAACTCACGGATGCAGGGAAGCCTGGTTGTCGGCGAGCAGATGATCGGGCCGCCGGTCGGTGCGCTTCTGTTCTCCGTCGGACGCGCCTGGCCGTTCCTCGCCCAGGCGGTCATCGTCACCACCGCGCTGCTGCTCGTCTCGCAGATCGGGACCCGCAAGGTCAGCCCCACCGGTCCACGGAACAGCCGAATCCGATCCGATATCCGAGAGGGGCTTCAGTGGCTGCTCCGCCACCCGCCCGTGCGCACCCTTGCGCTGACCATCCTCTCGTTCAACATCACCTGGGGCGCAGGGTGGTCGGTGCTCGTGCTCTACGCCCTGCATCATCTGCACATGAGCAAGGTCGGGTATGGACTGCTCACGACATCCACCGCGGTCGGCGGCGTGCTGGCAATCCTCATGTACCGTCGGCTGGAGCAACGCTGGCCGCTTGGCAACATCATGCGGGTGTGCCTCACCCTGGAGGTCTGCACCCATCTCTCACTGGCGCTTGACACCAAGGCATGGATCGCGGTGATCATCATGTTCGTGTTCGGTGCCTACGCGTTCGTGTGGGCAACGGTGAGCACGAGCGTGCGGCAGCGTGCGGTGCCGGCAGAGCTCCAGGGACGAGTCGGCAGTGTCTATCTGATCAGCGTGATCGGCGGCCTTGTCCTCGGTCAGATCGTGGGCGGGGCCATCGCCCAGCGTTGGGGCGTCGTGGCCCCCTTCTGGTTTGCCTTTGTCGGCTCCGGGCTCACGCTCCTGCTCGTGTGGCGCCAGCTCGGCGCGATCGCCCACGTGGGCTCATAGCCGATGGTCGATTCGATCGTGGCTATTGCGAACGCAGTCGGACGCCAGCGTTCTCCGAGCGGAGGAGGCATGCGATTCGGCCTGTTCGGGGGCGCCCAGGCACGACGTCTCGCGAACGGCCGCGGCGCCCGGCGGCCATTGGTGTCACGCTGGGGTGATGACCAACTCGATAATCGACGTCGCGACCCCCGACGGCGTCGCCGACTGCTACTTCACCGCTCCCGACACCGGCCACGGGCACCCGCCCGTGCTGTTCATCATCGACGCGATCGGGCTTCGGGATCGAACCAAGGAGATGGCCGACCGGATCGCCGCACAGGGCTATACCGTGCTGGCGCCCAACATCTTCTACCGCGGGGGTCGCGCCCCGCTGTGGCCAACGCCCAACTTCGCCGACAATGCCGAGCGAGCCCGATTCATGGAGGCGCTGAAGCCGCTGGCGTCCGCTCTCACCCCGTCGGCGATCGCGGCCGACGGCGCCGCCTACCTGGAGCAACTCGCGCAATTCAGCGACGGGGCGGTCGCCATCACCGGCTACTGCATGGGCGGGCGCATCGGCTGGACGATCGCTGCCAGCCACCCCGACCGCGTCCGCGCGATGGCGGGCTTTCACACCGGCCAGATGGTGACCGATGCCGCTGAGAGTCCCCACCTGCTCGCGCCGCGGGTGACTGCACAGGTGTACTGGGGGCACGCTGACAACGATCACAGCATGACCCCGGAGAACATCGCGACGCTCGATCGCGCCATGGACGACAACGGCGTGCGCCACACCACCGAGGTCTATGAGAACGCCGCCCACGGCTACACGATGTCTGACATGGCCGCCTACGATGCCACCGCGTGCGAGCGGCACTTCGACGCGCTGTTCGCGCTGCTCAAAAGTGAGTCAGATGGCTGAGGAGCAAGCGCTGCTGGATGTGATCGGTGCCAACCGCCAGGGGATCCTGGCCGGCGTCACCCGTGCCGGCTATCCCCATCTCACCAACGTGCTCTATGGCTGGGACCCGGTTGAACGGATCGCACGCGTCTCGACGACCGCCGACCGGGTCAAGGGCCGGATTCTGCGCCGCGACCCACGCGCCGCGCTGCACGTGCCGGGCGCCCACTTCTGGTCCTTCGCCGTTGGCGAGGGCGACGCGCAGCTGTCCGCGGTCGCCAGAACCCCCGGAGACGAGGCGTCGCGCGAACTGCTGCAGCTCCACGCGGCGTTCTTCGGCGAGGCGAAGGATGAGGACGCGTTCTACGCCCAGATGATCGACAACAAGCGCCTCGTCGTTCGCCTTCACATCAACCGGGTCTACGGCGTCCTGCTCGACAAGCCACCCGGGAGCTGAGCTGCCGCG
>CAZZYU010000045.1:0-2567 GCA_964658375.1 uncultured Acetobacteraceae bacterium
CGGCAGCGGGACCGTCAGTGGCGGCAGCAACAGCAGCGGCAGCGGCAGCGGCAGCAAGGGCGGCAGCGGGACCGTCAGCGGCGGCGGCTGAGTCGCTGCGCCGGCGGGTCAGCGCAACTGATACCCGAGCGAGGCGAGCGTCTTGAATGCGGTGGTGAGCGTCGCCTGAGCGCGCTCGAGGGTCTGCTGGGCCATGACGTAGGCATCGGGGTCGTGCTTGAGCGCGGCCGTGGCCAGCGCCCGGTAGCCGGCGGCGGCCTGGCTCAATGCCCCGGTCAGGCTGCGGTTGGCAGCGGTGGCACTGCCGGCCGACAGCCTGCCCGCCGCCTGGGCCGCCACTGCCTCGCCGCGCGCCAGCTGCTCGGCGGCGTGGGCGCGGGTGGTGAGCGCGGACGCCAGCAGACCTGGCCCCGCGGCCGTCCGCACCCGGTCAAGCGCGGCGAGGATCCCGTTGAGCCCGAGCGCGTAGGCAGCGTCGACGGTATTGGACGGCAGCGTGCCCGCCGGAAGCGCGAGCGTGGCGAGAACCCGCTCGCACTGGCCGACGAACGCACCGGCTGAGGTCGGCGCCGTGCAGGTGGCGGTGATCGTCGAGCGGTTGGTGGCCAGCAGGTAGATCGACACCGGCCCGCTCGCGCCCGTGGGACGCAGGTTCAGGTAGCGGTCAAAGCGGTGGGCACCGAGCGCGACCGTCTCGGGGTGGGGACGGGAGGCCAGCGACGCCAGCAGCGCGGAGGGCAGCGCGCCGACGGTGGTGGCGCGGGCGCTGCCGATCACCAGCCGCTCGCTGGGCGTGCCGGTCGGCCCGACGGCGACCTGATCGCGCAGCGTGAGCCCGGGCAGCGCCGCGGGGTCGGTCGCGCGCCAGTCCGCCGGATAGCGGACCGCGAACGCCGCACTCGACGCCGTGCGGGTGAGCGCGTCGGAGTCGTGGTGGTGGCCCGAGCGGGCCGCGCGCGCCACGACGAACCCGACCGCGATGGCGATCACGATCAGCCCCACCGGGCGGATGAGCCTGGCCATCGTGAGCCGGGCTCACAGCTCAAGCGCGCGGGCCAGCTCTGACCAGGCGTCGCGCGGCACACCGGGTACGCCGACCGTCTGCAGGCACACGTGGTCGGCGCCGGCCTCCAGGTGCTCATGGACGGCGGCCGCGATGTCGCCACCGCTGCCGTGCGGGATCACGGCGTCGATCAGGCGATCCGAGCCGCCATCGGCGATATCGCTGTCGGCAAAGCCCAGGCGCAGCAGGTTGTCGGTGTAGTTGCTCAGGCCCAGGTACAGGGCGGCGTACTCACGGGCGGTGGCCCGAGCGCGCTCGGTGTCGGGGTCCACGACGCAGGCGACCTCCACGGCGATCAGCGGGTCGGCGCCCAGGCGCTCGCGGGCGACGCGCGTGTGGTCGACCGAGACGAAGTACGGATGGGTTCCCAGTGAGCGCTGCGCCGACAGGTCGAGCATCTTGGGGCCGAGCGCGGCCAGCACGCGCTGCTCGGAGGGCAGCGGGTCCGGCGCCGCGTCGAGCACGTCGAGGTAGTGCGTCATCGCACGCAGCGGGCGGGTGTAGTCGCTGGTCGCCTCCGGGTGCCCGGCGCCGATCCCGATCAGCGAACGGTCCGTGAACTCGGCGGCGATCGCCGCCTGCTGGGCTGCCACGTCGCCCGCCTCGCTGCCCCAGATGTTGACGATTCCCGTCGCGGCAACCAGCGTCTCGGTGGCGGCCAGCAGCGGCCGCAGGTCGTCGGGTTGGGGGGAGCCGCCGAGCCACACGGCCCCGTAGCCGAGATCCTGTGCCAGCCGAGCTGCCTCGGCGGCGTTGGCGATCTCGATCGACCGATAGGTCGTCCAGATGCCGAACTTCGTGAGGTTCATGCGGCGCGGCTCCGTCCCGCATGGACGACGTTGACCAGCGGCTCGCCGGCACACCAGCGAGCCAGCTGATCACCGGCCAGCTCATGCGCTCTGCGATGCCCGCGCGGCGAATCGCCGCCGATGTGCGGTGTGATCGCCAGCACTCCGGGCGCGTCCCACAGCGGGTGGCCGTCGGGCAGCGGCTCGGGTTCGGTGACGTCCAGGACCGCACGCAGGCGACCGGTGCGCGTCTCGGAGACGAGCGCGTCGGTGTCGACCACGGCTCCGCGAGCGGCGTTGACCAGCACCGCCCCACTGGGCATCGCCGCCAGCTGGGGCGCGCCGATCAGCCCCCGGGTGGAATCGGTCAGCGGCGTGAGCAGCACGACGGCGTCGGCGCCGGGCAGCAGCGCGTCGAGCTCGTCGATCCCGTGCAGGTCGTCTCGGGCGTGGGAGGCGATGCCGAGGACCGTGGTGCCCAGCGCGGTCAGGCGGTCGCCCACCAGCCGTCCGATCGAGCCCATGCCGACGACCAACACCGTCCACTCCGAGAGGTCGTCGAGATGGATCCCTCGCTCCCAGGACCGCGCTCCGGCGCGCTCCAGCAGGTGGCTCGAGGCGCCCAGCAGAGCGGCGAGGACCCACTCGGCGACCGGCTCGTCCCGAGCGCCGCGGGCGCTGCACAGGGTCACGTGCTCGGGCACGGCGCCGTCGAA
>CAZZYU010000045.1:2667-8851 GCA_964658375.1 uncultured Acetobacteraceae bacterium
GTCGGCGAGCGCCGCGTTGAAGCGCTCGCTGGGGCGCATCGCCGCGGTGACCTTGTCGGGATCGGGCCGGTAGTAGCCGCCGATGTCGACCGGGGCGCCCTGCGCCTCACTCAGCTCAGCGACGATCTCGGGCTCCTCGTCGCCGAGCCGCTGCGCGAGCGGGGCGAAGTGCCGGGCCAGCTCGGCATCCTCGGTCTGCTCGGCCAGCTCGCGGGCCCAGTACAGCGCCAGGTAGAAGTGGCTGCCGCGGTTGTCGATCTCCTTGACCTTGCGCGACGGCAGGCGGTTGTCCTCCAGCACCCGACCGGTCGCGCGATCCAGCATCTCCCCCAGCAGCCGCGCCCGCGGGTTGCCGGTCTTGTCGGCGAGCATCTCCAGCGACACGGCGAGGGCGAGGAACTCGCCCAGGGAGTCCCACCGCAGATGGTTCTCGCGCTCGAACTGCTGCACGTGCTTGGGCGCCGAGCCCCCCGCGCCGGTCTCGAACAGGCCGCCGCCCTGCATCAGCGGGACGATCGAGAGCATCTTGGCGCTGGTGCCGAGCTCGAGGATCGGGAACAGGTCGGTCAGGTAGTCGCGCAGCACGTTGCCGGTGACCGAGATCGTGTCCTGGCCCTGGCGGGCCCGCCCCAGCGTGTAGCGGATCGCGTCGCCGACGGCGAGGATCTCGATCTGCAGGCCGTCGGTGTCCTCGTCGGCGAGCACGGCATGGACCGTGGTCAGCAGCTGGGCGTCGTGGGGCCGGGTCTCGTCGAGCCAGAACACGGCGGGGGCGCCGGTCTCCCGGGCGCGGCGCACCGCGAGCTTGACCCAGTCCACGACGGCGCCGTGCTTGGTCTGGCAGGCGCGCCAGATGTCGCCGCTGTCGACCTCGTGCGCCAGCAGGCTCGTGCCGTCCTGGTCGACGACGCGCACCGTCCCCGGCGCCCCGATCTCGAACGTCTTGTCGTGAGAGCCGTACTCCTCGGCCTTCTGGGCCATCAGCCCCACGTTGGGCGTGGTGCCCATCGTCGCCGGGTCCAGCGCCCCGTTGACGCGGCAGTCATCGACGGTCGCCGCATAGAGCTCGGCGTAGGAGTGATCGGGAATCACGAACAGCGTGTCCTGCAGCTCACCGTCGCGGTTCCACATCTGCCCCGAGGTGCGGATCGCGGCCGGCATCGAGGCGTCGATGATCACGTCGGAGGGAACGTGCAGGTTGGTGATGCCGCGGTCGGAGTCGACCATCGCCAGCCCCGGTCCCTCGGCGGCGGCCGCGGTGATCGCGGAGCTGATCGCCTCACGGTCTGCGGCGGGCAGTGATCCGATCGCGCTCAGCAGCGCGCCCAGCCCGTCGTTGGCGTTGACCCCGGCGGCGCTCAGCGCGGCGGCCCGATCGGCGAACACCTGCGGGAAATAGGCGCGCACGGCGTGACCGAAGATGATCGGGTCTGACACCTTCATCATCGTCGCCTTCAGGTGCACCGAGAACAGGACGCCGGCCTCACGCGCGGCGGCGATCTGGTCGGCGAGGAACGTCTGCAGCGCGGCGCGGCGCATGACCGCGGCGTCGACGACCTCGCCCTCCTGCACGGGGAAGTCGTCCTTCAGGACGGTGACGGTGCCGTCGGCGGCGACGTGCTCGATCCGGATCGTGCCGGCGCGGGCGATCGTCGTCGACTGCTCGGTCGCGCGAAAGTCGCCGTCGGTCATCGTCACGACCCGCGAGCGGGACTGCGGTGACCAGGCGCCCATCGAGTGCGGGTGGCGCTGGGCGAAGGCCTTGACCGAGGCCGGCGCGCGGCGGTCGGAGTTGCCCTCGCGCAGGACCGGGTTCACGGCCGATCCCTTGACCCGGTCATAACGCTCGCGGATCGCCCGCGCCTCGTCGTCAGACGGCTCGTCGGGGTAGTTCGGAACGTCGTAGCCCTGGGCCTGGAGCTCGGCGATCGCGGCCTTGAGCTGAGGCACCGAGGCGCTGATGTTGGGCAGCTTGATGATGTTGGCCTCGGGCGTGGTGGCCAGCTCGCCGAGCTCGGCCAGCGCGTCGGCGATGCGCTGGTCGTCGCTGAGGCGGTCGGGGAACTGGGCCAGGATGCGGCCTGACAGCGAGATGTCGCGCAACTCAAGCTCGACACCGGCGACGGCCACGAACGCGCGGACGATCGGCAGCAGCGAGTAGGTGGCCAGCGCGGGGGCTTCGTCGGTGTGGGTGTAGACGATCTTCATGACGATGGGAAGTTAGTCGAGCCGCCCCGGCGGAGGCTGGCACCATCGGAAGATGACCGATCGCCCCCCTTCCCCCGTTCACCGCCCAGACCGCCGCCCAGAAGGTCCAGGCGGCCGAGGACGCCTGGAACACGTGTGACCCCGAGCGCGTCTCAATGCTGCATTGAACCCTGGGCTCAAGACGAACGTGCGTGTTGAGACCTAGCTTTCGAAGCGGAGCTTCACGCTGACAAGCCTCACATCTGGCCTGCGTCTCGCTGCAGTCGACCCTCTTTGCTCTCTGGTGACCTCGACGCGAGCGAGAACTTCGTTGCCCCATAGAGCGCGGTCCGAGATGCCGCGCTTCATCGCCTCTGTGTAATGACCGCTGATCGACCCGTGCCTCCATTCGCGGAGCACGTCTGGTCGGTTGACATCGCTCGCGAAGTCAACCCGGAACTCGAGCTTGTTTGCGTCGGCCATGCTCAGTGTGCCCGCCACGGTCGTGCGGAAGGAATCTTCTGGGCCCTCTCGTGAGAGAGCGTCCTTGAGCTGCTCTAGTCGCTCAGGCGGGAA
Organism: uncultured Acetobacteraceae bacterium; assembly: GCA_964658375.1. Classification (GTDB taxonomy): domain Bacteria; phylum Actinomycetota; class Thermoleophilia; order Solirubrobacterales; family Solirubrobacteraceae; genus Palsa-465. Next base: position 5,431 of record CAZZYU010000045.1, read on the forward strand.
GCGCACGCTCCGCTCTTCGGATCTCAACGTGGCTTCGACCTCAAGCCCGGCCTTATCGAGGCCGACGACGAAGGTCCGATAGCTGCTGGCGACCCCCGCGCCGTATCTGAGCGCCGCTTGAGTATCGCCTGAGCTTCTGGTACTCGGTCTCGATGTCCGGCTCGATCACCGCGGCGGGGGTTGGTGGATGTTTTCCTCTTCCAGCCGCGCAAGCTCCTCCAACACCATCTCCGCACTGGCCCGCTCGTCCTCGGAAGGCCCGATCGTTATGTGGACCGACCCGGCAATCCCGATGCTCTGGGCCGCGGGATCGGCGTCAAAGGACACGTACAGATATCTTCGCCGGCGGCCTGATCGTCGCGATGACCGTGTTCCCGGCGCGGATCAAGCCCGCCCACGCGGCCGACTCGGCCGAGGCGCCCGGGGACGTGTCGCTGGCGACCGAGTAGCGAACGACCCGCGCAGGGCGTACCCGGCTTTTGAGCCCGCTCAGCCCGTGGCGGTGCCGACTGCAGCGCGTCCGCCGGCACCGACGACCACACACGAACGGCTCGTCGGACACGCGATTGCGTCCTGGCCGCCGCCGGCCAGCTTCGCCACCCGGCGCCACGTCGAGGCGCCGCCAGACGGCGCGTCTGACTTGAAGACCCTGCCGGCGCCGTCGATCGCCACGCACCGGCCGGTGGGCGTGCAGTCGACCCCGGTGAGCGCCCGGCCGGAGTCGATCGTCGCGGCGGTGAACGCGTGGTTCGAGGCGCTCGAGCCGACGTCGACCTGACCGATGTTCGAGGTGGCGACGCATGTGAGCGGGCTGCAGCTGATCGCCGTCAGCTGTCCGTCGCCGCCACCGTGGAACGGGCGCGGGGTCCAGCCGTCTTTGGTCGGGTCGCTCGTGGTCGAGATCCCGGGGCCCTCGGAACTCGCGTCGGTATCGACAAAAAAGAACGCGGAGGCGCAGGCGTTGATCGCCGTGCAGGCGATGAAGGGTTCTTCGATGTCCGAGTCGTCGGCGTCTTCGCCGTCAACGCCGATGTAGCGCCAGGTGGGCGCGGTGTCTGTCGGGTCCTGCGACACCAACACGTCGCCGCCGTCCTGGTCGCTCTCGCCGGCCAGGCAGAGCGTGGTGCTCGGGCACGCGAGGCTGATGATCGTCCCGGCGGGCACGATCGGGCTCGCCGCCCACGCCCCGCTCGGCCCGGCGGCGCCGGTTGAGAGCAGCTGACCGGCCGAGTCTCCGGCGAAGCACTGCGTCGCGCTCAGGCACATCAGCGCGGTGATCGCGTGGCCGGTGTCGACCTCGGTGCGCGTCCACGGACCGGCCGGGCCCGGCGCGGTGAGGATCGCGCCCACATCGTCGCCGGCGACGCACGAGGTCGCAGTCGGACAGGTGACGGCGAGCAGCGCCGCATCGGTGGTGATGGTGTGCGCGGTCTGCCACTGACCGGAGCCCGTGCTCGGGTGGGTGTCCACCAGCGTCACCCCGCTGCTGTCGCCGGCCAGGCACAGCTTCATGCTCGGGCAAACCAGCGAGGTGATCGTGACCGACGAACTCGCCACCGTCGCGACGGACAGGTTCGGCTGGCCCTGAGCCCCGGCGGGAAGGGTCAGTCGCGCGATCTGACCCGAGGAGCCGCCCGCCAGGCACAGCCGCGACGAGGGGCAGGCGAGCGCCGTCGGTACGGCCACGCTGGACCCGAAGCGGGCTGAGTGCCAGCCGTGACCGAGATCGGTCGTCCAAGTGACGGCCGACCCCGAGCCCGACTTGCCGAACACCGCACAGGCGCGCGACGAGGAGCACGCGATCGGGCCGCGCGGGACGTGCGGGCCTACCTTCGCATCATTCCAGGCTGATTTGCTCGCCGGCTGTTTGACGACGGCAACGTAGAACCCTCCGGATCGGGCGTTGACGCTCGTCTCGACGCACAACGATGCCGAGGGACAAGCGGCCTGGAGAGGCCCGCCCACATTCCCGTTGTCGAGCACGGTGTGCCAGGTGCTCCGGCCTGCGGTCGGGTCGGTCGACACGAGCGCCAGGGGATAACTGTTGTCGATCAGCACGCACAGGTGCGCCGAGGGGCAAGTGATGCTCCCGAGCTCGTCAGGATCCGAGGCTCCGAACGTGGCCGCGACCTTCCACGCCCCGGAGGCGCCGGGATGGGTCGTGCTCAGCACGTGGCCCTGGGTGTCAGTCGCGAAGCACAGCGTGCTCGACGGGCACGAGACGCTGACGAAACTGCCGCCAGGGTCAGCGCCCGTCAGGGTCTTCCCGCCGCCGACCTTGATCTGCCCGTGAAAGCTCACCGCGTCACCGGCGCCGTCGACGCCGAGGCACTGGCTCGTCGACGCGCACGCGAGCCCGGTGACGGCCGGCGCCTGCAGCCCGGGCGCATTGTCGATCCGCGCCGGCTGACCGAAGCGAAGCGATCCGCTCGCGGCGACAGCCGTGGGCGGGATCGGCAGCAGGCAGGCCGCGCCGGCTGACGCCGCGCCGACGAGCGCCACTGCCCAGCGAATAATGGTCCTGAATCTCACCGGCTTACCAGTTCCTCTACTTGGCGCACACGCTGAACTTCTGGGTCACCGTCTTGATCACCGACTGGGAATGCCCATGCTCGCTCCTGTGGAACGCGACCTTGATCTTCAACGTGTGCGTGCCCGGCTTCAGTCCCGCGAGGGGAAATGACAGGTTGGCGTGCCTCGAACTGATGGTCCGGTTCGGGGTGTAGCTGACGGTGGTCACGGTGATTGGCTTGCCATGACGATGGACGCGGTGATGATGGACGTGCCGGACGCCGCGATCGATGTAGTACCGCGCAGCGACGAACCGCAGCCGGCTGGCCGTCGAGCCGGCGATCGCGCTCACGTTGAACGTCGTCCTCAGCTTCGCCGAAGGCGCCAAGCATCCCGAAGACGCCGGCAACGAAACAACGATCTTCTGGTTGCCGACCGAAGCGGTCGCCGTCGTCGGCGACGATGAGCCGCCCCCCGAACTGCCACCCGAACCTTGGGATCCACCGCTCGACCCGCTGCCACCCGACCCGCTGCCGCCGCCCGAACCGCCTCCGACGGGAGCGGGCACCCGGCTCAGCACCGCCAAACCGTTGCTCGTACCGCCGGCGACGTAGACGTGATTGCCGTCTGGGCTGACCGCCACCGCATAGGCCTCGCCCAACCCCAGCGCGGGCGTGCAGCCTTGTGGTCCGATGCCGGTCCCGGCGTCCGGGTTCCCGACACAGCCCCCATACGTCAGGCTCCCGTCACCGCCGCGCCGCAACACCGCCAGACCGCTACTTTTCCTGCCCGCGACGTAGACGTTCTGGCCGTCCGGGCTGACCGCCACCGCATCGGCCTCGCCCAACCCGAGCGCGGGCGTGCAGCCTTGTGGTCCGATGCCGGTCCCGGCGTCCGGGTTCCCGACACA
>CAZZYU010000045.1:8951-12904 GCA_964658375.1 uncultured Acetobacteraceae bacterium
GCCACCGCATTGGCCCCGCCCAACCCGAGCGCAGGCGTGCAGCCGACCGGTCCGATGCCGGTCCGGGCGTCCGGGTTCCCGACACAGCCCTCATAGGTCAGGCTCCCGTCGGCGGCGCGCTTGAGCACCGCCAGACCGTTGCTGTCGTAGCCCGCGACGTAGACGTTCTGGCCGTCAGGGCTGACCGCCACCGCATTGGCCCCGCCCAACCCGAGCGCAGGCGTGCAGCCGACCGGTCCGAGGCCCGTGCCCGCGTCCGGATTACCGACACAACCCTGGGAGATCAGACTACCGTCCGCCTCTCGGCGCAGCACCGCCAGACCGCTGCTTCTATAGCCGGCGACGTACACGCTCTGGCCGTCAGGGCTGACCGCGACCCCGCCGGCCTCGCCCAACCCCAGCGCGGGCGTGCAGCCCGCCGGCCCGATACCCGTATTGGCGTCCGGGTTGCCCACGCACCCCGCGTAGCTCAGATCCCCCACCGCTGCGGCCGCCGAACCGGCGCCCGCCAGGCACGCGAGGCCGGCCGCCGCCGCCACCACGGTCAGCAGACTCGCCCACCGATGATTGAGCACCGCCAACGCGCCCCGCCTCGACCCCCGCATATCCAGCCTCCTTGCGCCGTTTTCCAGCGGAACAGCGACGACGATTCCACACAGATCCGGCATTTGCGTCAGGGTCGACCCTGATCTTTGCCTCGACGGCCGTTCTCTGACGGCCCCAGATCCGGTAGTCAAAGATGCACTAAAATTGTGGACTTTGATGAGGGATCTGGAAGCAACACTGCTGGAGCGCGATCGCGAGATCGCCACGATCGCCGCGGCGGTCGACGACGGACGCCAAGGTCGGGGGGTGCTCGCCGTGCTCGAGGGCAGCGCGGGGGCCGGCAAGAGTGCCCTGCTGGCCGTCGCCGCCGAATTGGCGTCAACCGCCGGAATGCGGGTGCTCCGCGCGCGCGGCGGGGAACTGGAGCAGGGGCAGCCGTTCGGCGTCATCCGTCAGCTATACGAGCCCGTGCTCGCCGCTGCCTCGCCGGCTGAGCGAGACCGGCTGCTAACCGGGGCGGCGGCGCCTGCGGCTCGGGTGCTCGGCGCCGAAGGATCCGAGAGCGCCAGCGACGCCGCCGGGTTCGCCGCGATGCACGCCATCTACTGGCTGACCAGCGAGCTGACCCTGGACCAACCGGTGATGGCGATCGTCGACGACGTCCATTGGGCCGATGGCTCTTCACTGCACGCTTTGGACTATCTGGCGCGCCGCCTGGCCGACCTGCCGCTCGTGCTGATCGTCGCCTTCCGGCCCGACGAGCCCGGCGGGCGCGCCGATCTGCTGGACGGGCTGCGTGACGCCGCCGGCGCACGTCTGGATCTGCGTCCGCTCGGACGCGAGGCGGTCGCCCGGATCGTCCGGGCCCGGCTGCCCGACGCCGACGACGAGATCTGCGCGGCGGTGCACACCGCCACCGCGGGCAATCCGCTCTATGTCCACGAGCTGCTGCGGACCGTCCACATCAATGGAACGCCGCTGGCACCCGAGGACGTCAGCGCCACGTCCGTGCGGTTTCTCGGTGATCGTGTCCTTCGCCGGATCGAACGTGTGGACGAAGCCGCCCCGGCACTGGCTCGAGCCATGGCGGTCCTGGGAGACGGGGCTCGGCTGGCCGCCGCCGCGGACGTCGCGGCACTCGGAACCGAGGAGGCAGGCATGATCGCCCACCACCTCAAGCGCATCGAGGTGTTGCTCGGCGAGGACCCGGTGACCTTCCTTCACCCCCTCATCCGGGCCTCGATCTACGACACGATGCCCGAGGCCGACCGCCAGACGACCCATCGGCGCGTCGCCACCCTCCTGCGGGACGGCGGAGCGGCGCCCGAGGAGATCGCGGCTCACCTGAGCCGCCTCCCGCCCGGCGAGGATCCGGAGGTGGCACGGGCCCTGGCCACTGCCGCGCGCACCGCGCTGGAGCGAGCCGCTCCGGAGGAGGCGATCGCCTGGCTGCAGCGCGCGCTGGAGGAGCAGGCGCCGCGCCCGCCCGCCTCTGAGCTGCTCGCGCAGCTCGGCTCGGCGATGGCGATCCTCAGCGATCCGACGGCGCTCACGGTGCTCGAGGAGGCCTACCGGCGTGCCCCTGACGCCGCTGATCGCGTACGTATCGGCAGCCTGCTTGTCGAGCTACTCGCCATGTTGGGCCAGTGGCAGACCGCCCGGGACCGGATTGAAGCCCTCGAGCATGAGCTCGACGGTGCCGACGCCGCCGGCCGGACCGATCTCGCTGCCACCCGGGCGGTGTGCACCCTGTTCGATCCCAGCCTGGTCGATGACTTCGATCAACGGCGCGAGGACTACGAGCGGCTCGCCCAACTCGACCATTGGGGGTCATACGCCCTGTCGGCGCTGCTCGGGGTGGCCGCCGTCATACGGGGTCAACCGCAGCCGGGGCTCGCCCACGCCGAGCGCGCACGCCTGGGAGTGCTCGGCGAACGCGCCGGCGGCTGGGCGTCTCCGCATCTGCTGGGGGCGTTCATCGTCGCCGACGAGCTGGGCACCGCCGAGACCGTTTGTGCGGAGCTCGAGCTCGCCGCCCGCTCGTCGGGGTCGGCGCTCGGCCTGATGACGGCCATCACCTACGACGCGTGGATTGATGCTCGCCGCGGTGAGCTGGCCGGCGCCGAGGCCGTCCTGACGACGGCGCTTGATCTGGCGCGGGACACCGGCATGCTGATGGTGACGATCACCGCGGCGTTTCTGCTCATCGACGTCGTGCTGGAGCGCTCGCTCACCCACGTTGCCAACATCATCGAGCAGACCGAGCTGCCGCCCGACTTCCTGGCCACGGCCAGCGGCGCGATGCTGCTCGAGGCCCGCGGCCGGGTACGGCTGTCACGGCACGACCGTGACGCCGCGATCGCCGATCTTTGGGCCGCGGGCGCCATCAACGAGGCGCTGCGCTTCGGCCCGGCCTGGACGAGCTGGCGCTCGGCGCTGGCCCTCGCGCTGCCCCGTGAGAACCGCGACACGGCGCTGCGACTGGCCGACGAAGAGCTGACCCAGGCTCGGTCAACGGGGCTCCAGCGACCGATCGGTATTGCCCTGCGCACGCTGGGCGCACTGCACCAGCAGGCCGAGGGCATCGACCTGCTGCGCGAGTCGGTAGCGCTGCTTGAGCTGTCCCCGGCCCGGCTGGAGCACGCCCGATCGCTGATCGAGCTCGGCGCCGCGTTGCGCCGCGCCAACCGTCGCCGCGAGGCCCGCGAGCCGCTCGTGTCCGGGCTGCAGCTGGCGCACGCCTGCGGCGCCCATCGCCTGCGCGAGCGCGCCGACCAGGAGCTGCGCGCGAGCGGCGGCCGACGCCCCCGGCTGATCAGCACCGGACGCGACGCGCTGACCGCCAGCGAACTACGGGTCGCCGAGCTGGCCGCTGCCGGCGCAACCAACTCAGAGATCGCCCAACGGCTCTACGTCAGCCTCAAGACGGTCGAAACCCACCTCTCCCGGGCCTACGACAAGCTCGGCCTCGCCGGACGCGGCTCACGGACGCGGCTCGACGAGGCGCTGCACCTCGCGACTGACGCCGAGGCGCTGAGCCTCAGGCGTTGAGCAGCAGCTCGGCCGCGCGGGCGGCGACCAGCGGCGCGGTTTGAACACCGATCCCGAGCCGTCCCCCAGCATCCACACGACGAATGCGCGGGATCGCGCACGATCCGCACGCCGCCGGCCAGCGCCAGCGGCTCGACGCCGGCGACCCACTGCACCTCTGCGGTGTGCTGCACCTCCGCCTGCACGACCGGCGCGTCCGCGAGCGCCGGAAACCGCCGAGCCAGGTACGCCCGCGCGTGGGCCTCAAGCTGCGCATCGGCCGCCCGCGGGCCGCCGAGCGCGACCACTGGCCCCGGCTCATACAACCCCACCTTGACGCCGGCGCCGGCCAGATCCCCGGCACCCGCGATCCCGGC
>CAZZYU010000045.1:12914-24357 GCA_964658375.1 uncultured Acetobacteraceae bacterium
GATGATGGTGACGAGCCCGAGCACGGCGGTCAGGGTCACCAGCTGGACGGTGACGGTGGCCGCCGGGATCGCCTCACGCGGGCACCGGCGGGCTCGACCATTCGGGGCTCGCCCCGTAGTAGTAGGTGTCCTGCTGGATCACCGAGGCGCTCAACAGCTCCGGGAAGACCTGCGCGGTCCAGCAGCCGACGGCCCAGACGACGTGGTCGGCGGTCAGCCGGCGGCCGCCCAGGATCACGGCCGAACCGTCACGCGTGGCAACATCACGGATGAGCTCGCTCGCCTACACCGAGGACTCGGTGTGGCGCAACCGCGACGTGTTCGTGAGCGGCCGCGCCGAGATCGTCGCCTTCCTCATCGGCAAGTGGGAGCGCGAGCTCGACTATGCGCTGCGCAAGTCACTGTGGGCGTTTCGGCGATGACCGGATCGCGGTCCGATTCCAGTACGAGTGCTGCGACCTCGACGGGGAGTGGTGGCGCTGCTACGGCAATGAGCTGTGGGAGTTCGACGCGCACGGCCTGATGCGCCGCCGTGAGGCGTCGATCAACGACCTCTTGCTCCGCGCCGAGGAGCGGCGGATCCTCGGGCCGCGGCCCGAGGAGGAACGCGGGGAGGAGATCCCTCTGCAGTGAGCCGCCCGCCGGTGGCGGCGGGCCGCTCGCCGTTAGCGCGAGCGGCCCGGCGCACCGTCTGTCAGGAGGAGAATCCGCCGACCTGGATGAACATCATCTGCGCCTCGTCGACGAATGCAGCGTCGGCATTCGATGAGCACCACAGCGAGATCGAGCCACCGCCGTCCGGGATCGTCGCGCCCCCGTTGAGCGCGAGCGACGGGTTGACGTTGTCGTCAACCGGGATCACGCGGCGGTCGTGCGCGCTGCCGATGACGTCGTTGTCGGCGTTACGCAACTCGCAGTAGACATCGCGGAACTCGTCGTCACCCGACGTGTTCAGGCTGCCTTCGAGCAGGTTCGCGGTCGCCGACACGGCGTAGGTCCCACCCGGGGCGAAGTCCTTGAACAGGATCTCGGTCATGGTCGGCCCGAGGGTGGGTTCGTCCTGGTCTTGCCCGAACGGCCCGATGAAGGCGAACGACACCGACGAGACGCCGGCCGGCCCGGCGGGTCCCTGTGGACCCACGGGTCCCTGCGCCCCGGCCGCACCGGCTGGCCCTGCCGGCCCAACCGCCCCCGTCGGCCCCGCCGGCCCCGCCGGACCAGTCGCCCCTGCCGGCCCGGTCGCACCCTTCGCCCCGGTCGCCCCGGTCGCACCCTTCGGACCGGCCGGCCCCACCGGCCCGGCTGGCCCGGTCGCACCCTTCGGACCCTGCACATTCCAGAACAGCGGCATCTCGAGCGTGTTGACACACTTCTGCTTGGAGTCGTCGATGACGCGCAGCGACCCGGTCACCTTCAGGTAGCAAGCGTGGATCACCCCGTTGGCATCCGGGATCGACGCGTGTGCGGTCGCGGCCGACCCCAACAGCACCGCCGCGGCCGCGACCGCGACCGCCCATCGCTTCGCAAGGACCTTCATGCAGCGCTCCCATCTCCCCGCCTCAGGCGGCATCGCTCACAAGAATGGGCGCAACCTAAGCGACGCTTCCCCGGCTTACCATCGGGGGTCACCCTGATCATTGCTCCGCTTCGCCCTGATCTTTGCTCACGCGCTGCGATCGTGTGAGAGATCGACCCAGGATGCGTACGATTCTCGTGTGGAGCAGCGGATCGTCTACCTATCGCGATTGACCAGGCTCCCCCTGCTCGCGGCCGACGGCGCCGACATCGGCCAGGTCGCCGACGCGGTCATCGACCTGGGGTCAAAGCCGCCCCGCGTGAACGGCCTCGTCGTCGCCGTTCAGCGCCGGCGGGTGTTCGTCGGTATCGGCCGCATCGGCGAGATCGGCTCCGACGGCGCGCGGATGCGGCGCGGCTCGGTGAACATGCGCCACTTCGAGCTGCGGCCCGGCGAGCGGCTGCTGGCCGGCGAGCTGTTGCGCAAGCGCGTCAAGGGCGAGCGGGTCATCGACTTCGGCCTGAGCCCGATTCCGGAGAACCAGGGGTGGGAGGTGGCCACGGTCGCGCTCTCGCCGCGCCGAGTTCCGGGTCTGGGGCCCCGCGGGCTGCCCGGTCTGCGCCGTGCGCTGGACATCCTGGACTGGTCTGAGGCCGGTGAGCTGTTCGCCACCGACCGGCCCGTCGACCGCCAGGCCGCCGAGCTGGGGGGCCTGCACCCGGCCGAGATGGCGTCCGCGATCCGCCAGCTGCCGCTCAGCCGCCGGCGCGTGCTGGCCACCGAGCTGGAGGACGAGCGGTTCGCCGACCTGCTGGAGGAGCTCTCCGAAGACGAGCAGGTACGCCTGATCGAAGGGCTGGACCTCCGGCGGCTGGCCGGCGTGCTCGACGAGATGGAGGCCGACGACGCGGCCGATCTGCTCGGCGAGTTCTCCGAGAAACGCCGGGCCGAGCTGCTGACCGCGATGGACCCCGACGAGGCCGAGCCGGTGCGCCGTCTGCTCTCCTACCAACCGGACACCGCGGGCGGCCTGATGACCCCCGAGCCGGTGATCCTCGGTCCCGACTCGACCGTGGCCGAGGCCCTGGCGCGGGTGCGCGATCGCGAGGTCCCGGTGCCGCTGGCGGCAGGGGTGTTCGTGTGCCGGCCTCCGCTGGAGACGCCGACGGGCCGGTACATCGGCAACGTCGGCTTTCAGCGCCTGCTGCGCGAGTCGCCGTCCAAGCCGCTGGCGCGGTGCATCGACGAGGACGCCGAGCCCGTCGACGAGTCGGCGTCCGAGGGCGACGTGGCCGCCAAGCTGGCCGCCTACGACGTCGTCTCGCTGGCCGTCGTCGACGACGCCGGACGACTGGTCGGCGCCGTGACGATCGACGACGTGCTCGACCGCGTGCTGCCCGACAACTGGCGAGTCTCGATCACGCACGACTGATGGCTCGCCGCGACGACCTCAGCACACCACGCGGCTCCGCGGGCGGCCAGCTCTACGATCCCGACGCGTTCGGCTCCACCGCCGAGCGGCTCGCGCGGTTCTTCGGCACCCCGCGTTACCTGATCACCCAGACGGTCATCGTGATCATCTGGATCGCCATCAACGCCGCCTGGGTCGCGCTGCGGTTCGACAAGTATCCGTTCATCCTGCTCAACCTGGCGTTCTCCACCCAGGCCGCCTACGCCGCGCCGCTGATCCTGCTGGCCCAGAACCGGCAGGCCGACCGCGACAAGGCCGAGGCCGAGCGCGACCGCGACGCCACCGCACGCTCGCTGGCCGAGACCGAGTACCTCGCGCGGGAGATCGCGGCGGTCAGGCTGGCGGTCGATCGCAAGGCCGATCGGGAAGACATCGTCGAGCCTCTCGAGCGGCTGACGACCCTGGTCGAGCGGATGCAGGGGCTCGAGCCCGAGACCACCTCGGAGCAGTAGCCGGCGGGCGTGTAGGGTGCGGGCCATGCTCGGACTCCCGGACGGCATCACCGCGCTGCTGTTCGATCTCGACGGCGTGCTCACCCAGACCGCCAAGGTCCATTTCAAGGCCTGGAAGCAGACCTTCGACGAATACCTCAAGACCCGCGACGGCGACTCGTTCACGGAGTTCACCCAGGCCGATTACAACGAGTACGTCGACGGGATGCCGCGCTATGACGGCGTGCGCTCGTTCCTGAAGTCGCGCGGGATCCAGCTGCCCGACGGCAGCCCCGACGATGCGCCCGACGCAGAGACCGTCTGCGGCCTGGGCAACCGCAAGAACGACCTCGTCCTGCACCTGATCAAGACCGACGGCGTCCAGCCCTACGACGGCTCGGTCGCCTACGTCAAGGCCGCCCGGGACGCGGGGCTGCCGCGCGCCGTCGTCTCGGCCAGCGCCAACTGCAAGGACGTCCTGATCGCCGCCGGCATCGAGGACCTGTTCGACGCCCGGATCGACGGCGTCGTGGCCGATCAGCAGCACCTGCGTGGCAAGCCGCACCCCGACACGTTCCTGGCCGGGGCCAAGGCGCTCGGCGTGGCGCCCGCGCAGGCCACGGTCTTCGAAGACGCGACCGCCGGCGTGCAGGCGGGCCGCGACGGCCACTTCGGCTTCGTGGTCGGGGTCGACCGCGTTGACCATGCCGACGACCTGCGCAAGCACGGCGCGAGCATCGTCGTGCAGGATCTCGCCGAGCTGCTGCCCGAGGGCGCATGATCGAGCACCCGGCGTTCCCGGTCGAGCCGTGGACGATCCGCGAGACGGATCTGCATCTCGACACGCTGGCCCAGTCAGAGTCGGTGTTCGCGCTGTCCAACGGCCACCTCGGGCTGCGCGGCAACCTCGACGAGGGTGAGCCCTACGGCATTCCCGGGACCTACCTGGGCGGCTTTTATGAGACGCGGCCGCTGCCCTACGCCGAGGGCGGCTACGGCTATCCCGAGGACGGACAGTCGGTCGTCAACGTCACCAACGGCAAGATCATCCGCCTGCTCGTCGAGGACGAGCCGTTTGACCTGCGCTATGGCGTGCTCGACAGCCACGAGCGCGTGCTTGACCTGCGCGCCGGCGTGCTGCGTCGCTCGGTGCTCTGGACCTCCCCCACCGGTCGCCAGGTGAAGGTGTCCTCGACGCGACTGGTGTCGTTCACCCAGCGGGCGGTGGCGATGATCGAGTACACGGTCGAGTCGGTCGACGGCGAGTTTCCGATCGTCATCCAGTCCGAGCTGGCCGCCAACGAGGCGGGGCCGGATGCCAGCTCGGACCCGCGCGCCGCCGCGGCGCTGGCCGAGCCGCTGGTCTCCGAGGATTACCGGGCGGCCGGCGCCCAGGGTCTGCTCGTGCACCACACCCGGGTCAGCGGGCTCAAGATGGCGGCGGCGATGGACCACATCGTCGACAGCGCCGACGGGTGCGCCTTCAACTCCGAGGCCTACCAGGACATCGCGCGGGTGATGATCACCACGACGCTCGCCCCCGGGCGACCGCTGCGGCTGGTCAAGGTGATCGCCTACGGCTGGTCGGCGCAGCGATCGGGGCCGGCCCTGCGCGATCAGGTCAGCGCCGCGGCCGCCGCCGCCAAGCACACCGGGTGGGACGGGATGCTGCGTGAGCAGCGCGAATATCTCGACGCCTACTGGGACCGCGCCGACGTCGAGCTGGAGGGCGACCCCGAGCTGCAGCAGGCGCTGCGCTTCGCGCTGTTTCACACGCTCCAGGCGGGAGCGCGCGGAGAGCAGCGCGCGATCGCGGCCAAGGGCCTCACCGGGCCCGGCTACGACGGCCACACCTTCTGGGACACCGAGATGTTCGTGCTGCCCGTGCTCACCTACACCGCGCCCAACGCGGCCGCCGACGCGCTGCGCTGGCGCCACCAGACGCTTGACCTGGCCAAGGAGCGAGCGGCGACCCTCGGCCTGAAGGGCGCGGCGTTCCCGTGGCGCACGATCCGCGGCCAGGAATGCTCCAGCTACTGGCCCGCGGGCACGGGGGCGTTTCACATCAACGCCGACATCGCCCATGCGGTCTCGCGCTACCTCGACATCGTCGACGACCCTGGCTTCGAGCACGACGTGGGGTCTGAGCTGCTGGTGGAGACGGCGCGGCTGTGGCGCTCGCTGGGTCACCACGACGCCGCCGGACAGTTCCGGATCGACGGGGTGACCGGACCCGACGAGTACAGCGCGGTCGCCGACAACAACATCTACACCAACCTGATGGCCCAGCAGAACCTCGTCGCCGCCGCTGACGTGTGCGCCCGTCACCCTCAGCGCGCGGCGCAGCTGGGCGTCAGCGACGAGGAGACCGCGTCCTGGCGCGACGCCGCCGCCAAGATGACGATCCCCTACGACGAGGCGCTGGAGATCCACCCCCAGGCCGAGGGCTTCACCGACCACGCGCCGTGGGACTTCGCAGCGCTCGGGCCCGACGACTACCCGCTGCTGCTGCACTTCCCCTACTTCGACCTGTATCGCAAGCAGGTGGTCAAGCAGGCCGACCTGGTGATGGCGCTGTTTGAGTGCGGGCATGCCTTCACCGATGCCGAGAAGGCTCGGGACTTCGCCTACTACGAGCAGATCACGGTGCGCGACTCGTCGCTGTCGGCCGGCACCCAGGCGGTGATGGCCGCCGAGACCGGGCATCTCGACCTCGCCTATGACTATTTCGCCGAGGCCGCCCTGATGGATCTCGACGATCTGGAGCACAACACCCGCGACGGGATCCACATCGCGTCGGTGGCCGGCACCTGGATCGCCGCCGTCGCCGGCTTTGGCGGGATGCGCGACCACCTCGGCAAGCTCAGCTTCCGCCCGCGCCTGCCCAGCGCCCTGACCGTGCTGCGCTTCCGGATCATGGTCCGCGGGCGCACCCTGACCGTCGAGGTCGACGCCGAGCACGCCCGCTACCGGCTGCGCGAGGGCGACCCGCTGGAGATCGAGCATCACGGCGAGCTGGTCACGGTCACCACCGGCGAGCCGCTCGAGCTGGCGATCCCGTCGATCAAGCCCCGGGGCCGGCCCACGCAGCCACCCGGGCGCGCACCGGCACGACGGCGAACCACGCCGCGCTGAGACGCCTCAGGCGAGCAGCCGCACGATCGCCACGATCCCGACGACGACGATCACGGCGCGCAGCGCCTGCGGAGGCAGCCGGCGCCCGATCCGCGCCCCCAGGACCCCGCCGACCACCGACCCCCCGGCGATCAGCCCCGCCGGGGCCCACGCGACGTGCGCGGCGACCACGAACACGATCCCCGACACGAGGTTGACCGTCCCGGTCGTGACCACCTTCACCGCGTTGAGTCGCTGCAGGCGGTCCGCGATCGACAGCGACAGGATCGCGAGCACCATGATCCCCTGCGCGGCCCCGAAGTAGCCGCCGTAGATCCCGCCGGCGAAGACCGCGGCGAGCGTCACCGGCCCCGGCTGATCGCGCAGCGCGGTCCCGCGGCGCGCCAGCCAGCCGTTGATCTGAGTCTGGAACACGATCAGCACGAGCGCGATCACGATGAACACCGGCACGATCGCCGCAAACGCCGAGGCCGGAAGCGTGAGCAGCAGGACCGCGCCGATGATCCCGCCCACCGCCGAGCAACCGACGATCGCCGCCAGCCGCCGCCCCTGCCCGGCGAGCTCGCGGCGGTAGCCGACCGCGCCCGACGCCGAGCCGGGCACCAGCCCGACGGTGTTTGAGACGTTGGCGACCACCGGCGAGTAGCCGAAGGCCAGCAGTACCGGGAAGGTGAACAGGGTCCCGGAGCCGACCACCGTGTTGATCGTCCCGGCGACGATGCCCGCGGCGAAGATCGCCGCGATCTCCAGGACGCTCACCCGCGGAGTCTGACAGGGGCCGCCGCTGCGGCGGCCGCGGCTACCCGGCCCGCAGCGGCGCCAGCGCCTCCCCGACGCGCAGCAGCTCGTCGAGCATGTCGGCGGCCGCCTGGGTCATCACGTCGTTGCCCTCGACCACCCCGTCGTCGGTGAGAAACTGCATGACGAAGGGGATGTTGACCGCGCCGCTGACGGCGAACATCTGCACCCCCTGGACAACCGCTTTGAGCTGCTGCACCGCCCGGGTGCCGGCCGCCACGCCACCGTAGGAGACAAAACCGACCGGCTTGTAGCGCCACTCGTGGTGCAGGTAGTCGATCGCGTTCTTCACCGCCGCCGGGTAGCCGTAGTTGTACTCGGCGGTGACGATCACGACGGCGTCGGCCGCGGCCACGGTGGCGCTCCAGGCGTGGGTGTGCTCGTGGGCGTAGTCGTGCAGCCGCGGATGCTTGGGCTCATCGAGCAGCGGCAGGTCGAGCACCGCCAGGTCGACGAGTTCCAGCTCAAAGCCCCCGTGGGCGGCGGCGCGCTCCTGGAACCACTCGGCAACCGGTAGTCCGATCCGGCCCGGGCGCGTGCTCGCGATGATCGTCAACAGCTTGGGCATCTGGGAAGTCGCTCCTGGGGTCAGACGGGTCAGTTTCACTGCCATCCTAATCAGCGGTAAGGTCGCCGCCATGTCGCGCGCGCCGTCGATCCCGCTGGTGACCGCCGCCGATCTGCGCGCCCGCCTACCGGGTCGCCGGGTCGTGCTGGAGCCGCTCACCGCCGCCCACGAGCCGGGTCTGCTGGCCGCGGCCACCGACGCCGACATGTTCCGCTGGATGCCCGTCGACGTCGCGTCCTCGGCCGACGCGTTGCACGAGTGGGTGGCGACCGCGCTGCGCGACGCCGGGGACGGGCTCGAGGTCCCGTTCGCGATCGTGAGCGCCGACACCGCCGCGGTGCTCGGCACGACGCGCTTTCTCTCGCTCGCGCTGCAGCACCTCGTCGCCGAGATCGGCTGGACCTGGGTCACGCGCGACGCGTGGGGGACCGGCGTCAACGTCGAAGCCAAGCTGCTGCTGCTCACCCACGCGTTTGAGAGCGTGGGCCTGCGACGCGTCGAGTTCAAGACCGACGCGCGTAACGAACGCTCGCGCGGTGCGCTGACCGCCCTGGGCGCGCAGTACGAAGGAACGTTTCGCAAGCATCGTGTGCTCCCGGGCGGCGGCGTGCGGGACTCGGCCTACTTCTCGGTGATCGACGACGACTGGCCGGCGGTCAAGCGCGGGCTGACGGCGCGTCTGGACACCGCGGCATCCGCCGGCGTGCGGGCATGAGCGAGCGCCCGTCCGGGGCACCCGAGCGCGTCGACGTGGCGATCCTCGGCGCCGGCCCGGGCGGCGAGCACGCCGCCTACGCGCTGCACGCCGCCGGACGGTCGGTGGCCCTGATCGAGCGCGAGCTGATCGGCGGTGAGTGCTCCAACTGGGCGTGCATCCCGACCAAGACGCTGCTGCGCCCCACCGAGGTCCACGGCGAGTCCGCGCGCGCAGCCGGCGTGCACACCGCGACCCTGGACTGGCCCGATCTCGCCGGCTACCGGGACTACATGACCTCGGCCGGCGACGATTCGGCGCGCGTGAAGGGCTATGAGGAGATGGGCGGCGTCACCGTCATCCGCGGCTCGGGCGCGATCGCGCAGCCGGGCGTGATCGACGTCGACGGCCGCCGGGTGGAGGCCGAGCAGATCCTCATCGCCACCGGATCAGAGCCGGTGATCCCGCCGATCGAGGGCCTGGCGCAGTCGGGCTACTGGACCAACCGCGAGGCGACCGCGCTGCAGCAGATCCCCGCCTCGGCGGTCGTGCTCGGCGGCGGCCCGGTCGGCATCGAGCTCGCGCAGTTCCTGCGCCGCTTCGGATGCGAGGTCACGCTCGTGCAGGGCTCGCCACGGCTCGCCGATCGCGAGGATCCCCAGGTCTCCGAGCTGCTCGCCCAGGCGCTGGACCGTGATGGGATCACCGTCTGCACCGGCGTGCACGCCCAGCGGGTCACGGTGCGCGACGCGGAGCGGGTCGTCGGCCTCGACGACGGCAGCGAGGTGCGCGGCGAGGTGCTCGTGGTCGCGGTCGGCCGCCGGCCCCGCGCCCACGACATCGGCCTGGAGACGATCGGCGTGACGGCAACCGACCATGGCGCGGTCCCGGTTGACGAGCACTGCCGAGTGACCGACGGGGTATGGGCGTGCGGGGACTGCACCGGGGTGGCGCTGTTCACCCACGTGGCCAAGTACCAGGCGCGGATCGCGATGGCCGACATGGCGGGCACGCCGCGGCCCGCCGACTACCGGGCGATCCCGCGCGTGATCTTCACCGACCCCGAGGTCGCCGCGGTCGGTCTGACCGAGGCGCAGGCCCGCGCGGCCGGGCATGACGTGGCGGTGGCCCACCTCGATCTGCCGAGCGGCGGCGTGGCGCGCAGCTACACCTACGAGCGTGACCCGCGCGGCGAGATGGCGCTCGTGTTCGACCGCGCCGAGCAGGTGATGATCGGGGCGTGGGCGGTGGCCCCGCAGGCCGGTGAGTGGATCCACGAGGCGGTCCTGGCGATCCGCGCCCGGGTGCCCTACGAGGTGCTGATCGACACCGTGCCGCAGTTCCCGTCGTTCTCGGAGGGCTACCTGCTCGCCCTCCAGCAGCTTGCGCTCTGAGCCGTCGCGGCGCGCGATCAGACCGCGCGGGCGATCGCCGCGCGGGTGACCATCGGCATCGGCAGCGTGCCGCCGTGCTCGGCAATCGTCTCGCGACACCCATCCAGCAGGCACCCCCGGGTCACCGGGTCCAGGAGGCGCACCTCGGACATCGTCGCCAGCAGGTCGGCGTAGCCGTCGGCGGTGTAGCTCAGCGACCACTCGTACACGCGCGCCTGCGGTTCGTCGAGTCCGTCGGTGGCGGCGACCGCGTCTGACCAGAACGACGTCTCGTCGACGGTGTGGTCGCGGGAGCGGGGGTCCATCGGGCCCCCGCTGGGGGTCGTCACGTGCGTCCGATAGACGTCGTCAAGCGCCCGGCGCAGCGGGGAGTCAGGCCACGCGGGGTGGCTCCAGAACGCCACCAGGCGCCCGCCGGGCTCCAGCGCGGCGCGGGCCAGCCGGTAGCCGGCCGTCTGGTCCACCCAGTGCCACGCCTGGGCGGCGAACAGCAGCGGGAAGCGCCGGCCGCCCAGGTCGGCGTGCTCGAAGTCGGACTCCAGCACCTCGACGTGACCGGAGTCCGCGCTCGTGCGCCGCGCGATCCCGGCCATCTCGGGGTTCGGCTCGATGGCCAGCACCGCGACCCCGCGCGCCGCCAGCAGGCGGGTCGCCTTCCCGGTCCCCGCCCCGACCTCCAGCGCCCGGGCAGACCCCGGGCCGTCGGCCGCCCAGCCCGCGAGGTCGTCGATGAGCGCGTCGGGATACGTGGGTCGGCTCGCGTCATAGAGCTCGGCGACCTCGCCGAACACCAGCCGTCGTGGTCGCTGGCTCACGGGCCGGAGTCTCGCAGGCGCGTAGCGTGCCGGCGGCGGCGCGTCGCTACGCTGGCGGGCCTCATGGCTGGCGCACGGGGAACCTGGGGCCGACGCGCCGGCACGCTGGCGATCGTCATCTGGGCGACGCTGATCGGCGCCGGGGCGCTGGCGGCGCCGAGCGGCGCGCGGCGGCTGCACGTGACCCTCACGCTGCGCCCGCGCGACCCGGCCGCCCTCGCCGCCGAGGTGCACGCGGTCTCCACTCCCGGATCGTCGCAGTACGGCCACTACCTCACCCCCGCCCAGTTCGGCGCGCGCTTCGGCGCCGCTCGGGGCCGGATCGACGCCGTGATCGCCGCGCTGCGTGCCCGCGGGCTGCACCCCGGACGCCCGAGCGCCGGCGGACTGTCGATCCCGCTCACCGCGACCCGCGGGGCGCTGGCGCGTGGGCTGTCGCCTGCCCCGTCCGCGCGCGGCAGCGACGCGATCGCCGCCTCGGCGCCGGCGCTGCCCCGCGGCGTTCAGTCGGCGCTCGGCCTGACCGAGTCCCCGGCGGCGGAACCGCTCGCCGTGCACAGCCCTGATGACGCCCGCGCCGGGCGCGTGCGTGCTCGCGCGGGCGCGGGCGCGGGCACAGGC
>CAZZYU010000046.1:0-24184 GCA_964658375.1 uncultured Acetobacteraceae bacterium
AGGCGAAGAACGCCGCGTTGGGCGCCGGGTAGTAGTCGTCGAGCAGCTCGAACAGGTAGGCGAACCCGCATTTCTCACAGCCCCGTGCCTCGCGCCGGAAACCGGCGTTACGGTCGGTGCCCATCGAGCGGTTGCCGCAGTGCGGGCAGATGAAGTAGCGCTCACGGCTCATCGGTGCGACCCAGGATAGACATGCGATCGGAGATCAGACGCGGCTCCCGCCCCGTCATCTAGAGCAGCTGGGCGGGCCCGGGAGGGTCGATTCCCAGGTGCGTGTACGCGCGGCGAGTCGCCGCCCGACCGCGCGGCGTGCGTTCGATCAGGCCCTGCTGGAGCAGGTAGGGCTCATAGACATCCTCGAGCGTGTCCTGCTCCTCGCCGACCGCCGCCGCCAGGGTCGAGAGTCCGACCGGACCGCCGCCGAACTTCTCGCAGATCGTGTGCAGGATCTCGCGGTCCAGGCGATCCAGACCGGCCTCGTCGACCTCCAGCAGGGCCAGCGCGTCGATCGCGATCGCCTCGGTGATCGTGCCGCCGTGGCGCACCTCGGCGTAGTCGCGCACCCAGCGCAGCAGCCGGTTGGCGACGCGCGGAGTGCCGCGGCTGCGGCGGGCCAGCGCCTGGGCGGCGCCGTCGGCCAGCTCCACCTCGAGCAGCCGGGCCGAGCGCACGACGATCTGGCTGAGGTGATCGGGGCCGTAGTGCTCAAGCCGGTGCTGGATGCCGAAGCGGTCGCGCAGCGGCGCGCTGAGCAGCCCGGTGCGGGTCGTGGCGCCGACGAGCGTGAACGGCTGCAGGGGGAGCGTGATGATCCGCGCGCCGGCGCCCTGGCCGACGGTCATCGGCAGCACGCCATCTTCCATCGCGGGGTAGAACGTCTCCTCCAGCGCCCGCGGTAGCCGGTGGATCTCGTCGACGAAGAACACCGACCGCGGCGCCAGCGCGGCGAGGTGGGCGGCGACGTCGGCCTTGCGCTCAAGCGCGGGACCGGCGGTCTGGACGAACGGGACGTCGAGCTCGGCGGCGAGGATCTGCGCCAGCGAGGTCTTGCCCAGACCCGGGGGGCCGGCGAGCAGCACGTGGTCAAGCGCCTCGCCGCGGCCGGCGGCGGCGGCGATCGACACCGCCAGCTGGTCGCGGATGCCGTCCTGGCCGATGAAGTCCTCCAGGCGCCGCGGCCGCAGCGCGCGGTCGAGCTCTGACTCCTCGCCGGGCTGCTCGCCTGGGTCGTGCACCAGAGCGCCGTCCCCGAGGACGTGACTCATCGCCGAGCGCTTCTCAGCGCATGAGCGATGAGCTCCTCGGCGGTCTGGCCGTCGACGCCGGCCAGCAGCCCGTCGATCTCCTCGCTGGAGTACCCGAGTCCCACCAGCGCCTCGCGGGCGACCGCGGGCGGCTCGTCGGAGGCCACGTCGCCCCGTGGAGCCTCCACGTCGCCGACCCCGGCGGCTCCGATCTTGTCGCGCAGCTCGACGATGATCCGCTCCGCCGTGCGCTTGCCGACCCCGGGCGCCCGCAGCCGCGCCACCTCACCGGCCGCGACGGCCGCCATCAGCTGGCGCGGCGGCGCCCCGGAGAGCACCGCGAGCGCGACCTTGGGCCCGACGGTCTGGACGCCGAGCAGCATCAGGAACAGATCGCGCTCCTCCTCGGCGGCAAAGCCGTAGAGCGCGAGCGCGTCGTCGCGCACGACCAGGTGGGTGTGGAGCACGACGTCGTGATCGACCGCCGGAACCTGGCGCAGCGTCTCGGCCGACACGGCCAGCCGGTAGCCGACCCCGTGGCAGTCGACGACGACATGGTCGGCGCGGCGTACCGCCACGCGGCCGCAGATCAGCGCGATCACGTCAGCTCCTGGGTGCGCCGCGGCGCGCGCGCCCGGGCCAGCGTCGCCGCCGACACCGGCGACACCGCGGACGCGCCCGCAGCCGGGCGCGCCGATCCCACCGGCCGGCCCGGCGCCGGCCGCGAGCGGGCGGCGATCGTGTCGGTCAGCGGCGCGCGGTTGAGCTCGCAGATCGCCACCGCGAGCGCGTCAGCGGCGTGATCGGGCGTCGGGACCGCCGCCAGGCCGAGCAGGCGGGCGACCATCCGTCCCACCTGGTCCTTGGCCGCCCGGCCCGAGCCGCAGACCCCCGCCTTGACCTGCTGGGGGGTGTAGGAGCGCGCGGGGATCCCCCGCTGGCCGGCCGCCAGCAGGACCACCCCGCGGGCCTGACCCACCGCGAACGCGGTGCGCACGTTGGCCCCGAAGTACAGCTCCTCCACCGCGACCGCATCGGGGCGGTGAACGTCCAGCAGCTGCCCGACGGCGGCGTGGATCTCGGTCAGCCGCCGCTCCAGGGCGACCCCGGCACGGGTCTCGATCACGCCATCGGCGATCGGCGACAACCGTGCCCCCGTCCCCTCCACGAGGCCGTAGCCGGTGCTGGCGGTACCCGGGTCGATGCCGAGGACGAGCATGGACAGACATTCTGCGGGCGCCGGCGGACGCCTGCCCGGCCCGCGGCTGGAAGATCCCTGTCACCGCGGCCCATCAGCGCAACCCTGACGCGGTTCTGATGTTCTAGCTGCTGTTCAGACGTGGAGGATCCCATCGGCGAGGACCGGGGCGCGGTGCGGGAGGGCGATCGCCGTCCTGGGCGCCAGCCTGCTCGCGCTCGCCATCGCCACCGCCGGCCCGGCGCAGGCCGCCGCGCGCCACACCCCCACGCTCGGACCCGCTCAGACGGTGATCGCCGCCCCCGGCACCGGCGTCGTCGGCCTGGACCAGATGTCGATCGCCCGAGACGGCACCGGCGCCCTGGTCTACACCGCGGATGTCGGCGGGGTCGCCCACGTCTTCGTCTCCCGGCTGCTGAACGGCAGCTTCCAACCCCCCCAGCTCATCGACGCCGGCCTGCTCGGCCCCTCCAGCCAGCCGGTGATCGCCGCCGGCAACGGCGGGCTGCTGCTCGTCGCGTTCATCAACGCCGGTCAGCTGTACGTCGCCGAGGCGGCCAGCGCGGCCGTCGGCGTCGGCCCGCCCGCCGTCCTGGCCTCCGGCGCCGCCAACCCGTCGCTGTCGATCTCGCCCTCGGCGACCGCCTACCTGGCGTTCACGAGCACCGCCTCGGGCCAGGACGTGGTCGACTTCGCCCAGTGGCAGACCGGCGTGTGGTCACTCGGCTCGGGGCCGGTCGACGCGACGGCGACCGAGAACGCCGGGGCCGGGACCGACCGTCCGCAGGTCGTCGCCTGCGGGGACGGGATCGGGATCGTCGTCTGGGGTGAGGGCGGCCACGTCTACGCCCGGCGCCTGGTCGGCACCACCCCGAGCGTGCAGACGCTCCAGGCCGACCCGCCGACCGTCGCCGGCTTCAGCGAGGTCGCCGCGACCGACCCGGTGATCGCCAGCGTCGGCTTCTCCACCTACGCCGCGGTCGCGTTCACCGAGGAGACGACGAGCGGAACCCAGACCCAGCAGCGGGTGATCTTCAACCGGCTGCACGGCGGTCAGTTCGACGGCGCCTCGGTCGCCGACGCGGCGACCACCGGCGGCCCCGAGGGCGCCGATCAGCCCCAGGCCGCGGTCACCGAAGGCGGCTCGGGCTGGGTCACCTCCGAGCTCAGCACCTCTCACCAGCTCGACGCGCTCGTGCTCTCGACCAACTCGGCCCCGATCGGAGTGGTCCGGATCGACAGCCTGCCCAACGGCTCCGCCGCCGACGCGGCGCCGACCGCGGGCGGCGTGTACCCGACGATGATCGCCTGGCAGCAGACGCCGGGCGGCGAGGGGCCCGCCGAGATCCGGATGCGCTACGCGGCCACCGGCGACGCACTCGGTCCCGAGGCGGTCGTCTCCGATCCGGCGCTCGGTCCCACCGACGCCGACCTGGGCCTCGTCGACGGCGTCGACCTGGCCGGCGACGCGGCGATCGCCTGGGTCCAGGGGACCGGGGCGTCGGCCGAGATCGTGGCCGCTCAGCTCTCCCAGGCCCCGGGGAACTTCGCCCCCGGATACGCCTCGCACTACTGGGCCAGTGCCTATCCCACGCTGTCGTGGTCGACCCCGGCCGAGTCCTGGGGACCGCTCACCTACTCGCTGACCTTCGACGGCCGGCCGCTCGGGCAGACGCCGGCCACGACGCTGCGCCCCGGCCCGTTCGCCAACGGGCGTCACGTCTGGCAGGTGAGCGCCACCAATCAGGCGGGCCTGACCGTCACCGCACGGTCGGCGAGCGTGTTCGTGGACACGATCGCGCCGCGGCCGTCGATGCGGCTGCGCGGCGTCCGGATCGTCGGGCAGCGCCAGACGCTGGCGGTCTCGGCGATCGATCCGCCGCCGCCCGGGCAACCGAGCGCTGCGGCCTCCGGCGTGGCGCAGATCACGGTGCGCTGGGGCGACGGCACCGTGCGGCGCGTGAGTCGGACGTCGGCCACGATCACCCACGTCTACCGGCGGCGCGGCAGCGACACGGTGCTGGTGACCGCCACGGACCGGGCGGGCAACCGCACGACGATCTCTCGCCGGCTGACGATCCGGCCCAAGCCGAAGCCCAAGCCGAAACCGAAGCCCAAGAAACCCAAGAAGACCAAGCAGACCAAGCCCAACAAGCGCACGCCCACGAAGCACACGCAGCCGAAGGCAAGAGGCGGGCGATGAGGACGCGGTCAGCGCCCGACGCAGGCCGTGCTGTGGGGGTTGTGCGGATCGGTGAGCCTGACCACGCGCCACCCGTCGACGGTGGCCAGGGTGCGGGCGTGGGTGAGCCGAGGATCGACCGGCGCGGCCTCGCCGGTGGCGGCGGTGCGCGGGCCGATGAAGTCCACACCCTCGTTGCTCATCGCGGTGCCGACGCGCTCCAGCGTGACGTGCAGCGTCCAGGCCAGGGCGGTCTGCACCCCGTGGTTGACCGCGGCAAAGCTCGCCGGGCCAGCGCAGGGGAACACCCCGGCGTGGCCCCCGACGGCCGCGGCCGCCCGGTCCAGGCCGGCGATCGTCGTCTGGGCCCGGGCCGCTGCCGGCTCGGCGGCGGCGACCTGGGAGATGCGCGCGCGGCTCACCAGCAGCGAGACGGCGATCAGCACCACCAGCGCGACCCCGGTGGCCACTCGGGGGCCCCCGGGCGCCACCCGGCAACACGCCCCGACCGCCCGCGCGATCTGCACGATCCCCACCCCGCCGAGCACGCAGATCACCGACGCCGCCGGCAGGAAGAAGCGCTCGAGGCCGGGATAGCCCTCGAGCGTCATCACGACCACCACCGCCCACCAGCCCACGACCGCCAGCCCCAACCCGAGACACACGCGGCTGCGGTCGCGCACGGCTCCGACGAGCACCGCGACGATCCCGGCGATGAGCAGCGGCCACACCTGCAGGTCGACCCCGCGGCCGATCACCGCCCGCAGCGGATCGGGCCCGAGGTGTCCGTCGTAGTGGGCGGCGTGCTGGGCGGCCAGCAGCGGATCGCCGGAGCCGATCCACGGCGGACCGAACCACAGCAGCGGCACCGCGGCCAGGCCGACCAGCAGCGCGCCGCGGCGCCGCCCATCGGTTCCGCCGGGGTCGCGCAGCCACAGCCACAGCGCATCGAGGCACAGAAACGGCCACCACTCGGGCCGGATCAGCGACGCCGCGACGGCCAGCCAGAACGCCTGGGCGCGGTGGCCGTCCAGCAGCCGGTCCACCGCCCACAGCGTGCAGGCGATCAGCCCGACCTCCGAGGTGCCGCGGTAGAAGTAGTAGAACCAGTCCTGGGTGAGCAGGACCCCGCCGACCGCCAGCGCGCCGGCCAGTCCCCCCGCCACCCCGCCGCCGGCCAGGCGGTGGGCCAGGCGCCAGGCCGCGACCAGGCCGAGCAGGCCCCCGACGCGCGCGGTGATCACCCACAACGTCGGCGCAGCGCCGCCGAACAGGCCCCAGACCACGGTGAACAGGAAGGGCAGCGGCTTCCACGACGGCCCGCCGCCGACGACGAAGCTCAGATGCGGGTCGCTGACCTCACGGCCCCACACGATCCACGACCACGGGTCATAGCTGGGGACCGTCGGCAGCGTCGCCCAGGTGAGCACCGCGCCGGCCACGCAGGCCAGCGTCCAGGCCAGCGGCGATCCCAGCAGGCGGGCCGGAAGGTGAGACGATGAGCGAGACGGCGAGGACGTCGAGTCCGCCGAGCCCGACTCCGGGCGCCGCCGGCGCGGCAGGTCGACGGCGGACATCGGCGGGCGATGTTAGCGACGCCCCGCGCCGCCTCCGGGCGCTCCTGCGGGCCGTCGCGGCGACCCTGTGCCTGCTCGGCGTGACCTGTGGCGCGACGCTCGGGATCGCCGCGCGCAGCGCCCGCGCCGCGGCGACGACGACCGCTCCGGGTCCGCCGCACGCGTCAGCGACGGCCACCCCGCTGGATCCGCCGGACGCGTCGCCGCCGACCTTCGGCTCGCTCTACGAGGACGGCCCCAACGACCGCTGGCTGCTGGGCGGCCAGTGGCTGTATCGCGCCGACCCGACCAACGTCGGGCTCGCGCAGGGCTTTGAGCAGCCGTCCTCCTCGACGGCCGGCTGGTCGCCGGTGACCGTGCCCAACTCCTGGAACGCCGGAGACTTCTCCACCGCCAGCCAGGACGGCTCGGTCGGCTGGTACCGGCGGGACTTCACATTGCCCGCCAACGCCTTCGCCGCCTACGTGCCGGCGCGGTTCCGCAGCTGGATCGTGCGCTTTGAGTCGGTCAACTACAGCGCCACGGTGTGGCTCAACGGCCGCCAGATCGGCACCCACGCGGGCGCCTACCTGCCCTGGGAGCTGCATCTCATCGGCGTCCGGCCCGGCGTCAACGAGCTGGTCATCCGGATCAGCTCGATTCGCGACGCCGGCGACCTGCCCCCCGGTCCCGGCGGCAGCTGGTGGAACTTCGGCGGGCTTCAGCGCGAGGTCTACCTGCGCTCGGTGCAGGCCGTCGACATGACCCCGGTGGTCGTGCGCCCGGTCCTGCCCTGTCCCACCTGCGCGGCCACGATCCAGGAGCAGGTGACCGTCACCAACGACACCTCGTCGGCCCAGACGGTCTCGCTGGCGGGGACCTACGGCACGGGCCGGCTGGACTTCGGCGGGCACACGATCGCGCCGCACGGCAGCTGGGTGGCGCAGGCGACGCTGAAGATCGCCGCGCCGCACCTGTGGGCGCCCGGCAGTCCCTACCTGTACACGGCCCGGATCGTCGCCTCCGACGCCCAGGGACGGCCGCTTGAGACCTACACGGTGCAGAGCGGGATCCGCTCGATCGCGGTCAGCCCGACCGGCCAGCTGCTGCTCAACGGCCGCGCCCTGAACCTGCGCGGGTTCTCGATCCACGAGCAGAACGTCCTCACCGGCGCCGCGCTCAGCCCCGCCCAGCTCAATCAGCTCGTCGCCTGGGACCGCGAGCTGGGCGGCGGGATCATCCGCGCCCACTACCCGCTCAATCCGCTGATCGAGCAGGACGCCGACCGCGACGGGATCCTGCTGTGGTCAGAGATCCCCGTCTATCAGACCAAGACCCGCTACCTGACCCGCCCCGGCTGGCTGAACACCGCGCACGCGTATCTGCGCAGCAACATCCTCACCAACGAGAACCACCCGTCGATCCTGCTGTGGTCGATCGCCAACGAGCTCCCCCAGCCCGCCAACGACGCCGAGGCGCGGTATGTCGCCGGCGCCGCGCAGATCGCCCACCAGCTCGATCCGACGCGGCCGGTGGGCATGGCCACCGAGGGCTGGCCGGGCGTCGGCTGCCAGAGCGCCTACGCGCCGCTCGATGTGATCGGCCTCAACGACTACTTCGACTGGTTCGACGCCGGCGGGGGCACCAACGACGACCTCGATCAGCTCTCGCCCTATCTCGACAGCCTCCACGCCTGCTACCCCACCAAGGCGCTGATGATCAGCGAGGTCGGGTTCGAGGGCAGCCAGGCCGGCCCGGTCGAGGTCAAGGGCACGTTCGCCAACCAGGCCGCGATGGCCACCGACAGCTACGACGTGTTCGCGACCAAGCCGTATCTGAGCGCCGTGATGTGGTTTGCCATGCAGGACTTCGCCGCGTTCCCCGGGTGGACCGGCGGGGATCCGTTCGGCGATCCGCCGTGGGTGCAGAAGGGACCGATCGACCGCTACGGCAACGCGCGCCAGCCGCTGTTCAACACGCTCTCCTCGATCGATCACGCCACCCAGCAGATCGCCCCGCCGGCGGTCGCGCCGGCCCCCGGCGCGGTCCGGCGCCGCGGCGGTTAGCCGGCGTCGGGGCGCAGGCGGCAGCGGATCAGCGTGGCGAGGGTGCGCACTCCGTCGCGCGCGGTGAGCTTCTTGCCCTCGTTGCTGGCCCGGGCGCGGTAGTGGACCGGCACCTCGAAGATCCGTTCTCCGTGCTGGACCAGGCGGGCGGTGATCTCCGGCTCGATCGCGAACCCCGACGCGTGCAGGTTGAGGCTGCGAAACAGCTCGGTGCGGATCATCTTGTGGCAGGTCATGATGTCGTGGAGGTAGACGTTGAACAGGACGTTGCAGGCCAGGGTCACGCCCTTGTTGCCGAGCACGAACCAGAACGAGTGGCTGGTGTAGCCGTCAAAGACCCGCACTCCGAACGCCACGTTGGTGCGACCGTCCAGCAGCGGCCCCATGAGCAGCGCCAGATCCTCGGCGTCGTACTCCAGGTCGGCGTCGAAGATGCACGCCAGCTCGCCGCGCGCGGCCGCCAGCGCGGTCTGCACCGCGGCGCCCTTGCCCCGGTTGTGCTCGTGCTCGAGGATCCGCACCCGCGCGTCCCACGTTCCCTCGCGCAGGATCTCCCGGGTCCCGTCGGTCGATCCGTCGTCGACGATGATCAGCTCGAACTCGGTCGGCAGAACCGTGTCGAGCACCTCGGAGATCGCCCGCGTCACCCGCGCACGCTCGTTGTAGACAGGCATCATGATTGAGAGCATCAGAACTCGCTTGGTCAACGACGAGCAGGCCGCCGTGTGCGCCGGTCGGCCCGCCGGACGCGTGGATGCTAATCGACCGACGGGCCCGTCCTCGCGGCCCGGGAGAATCCCAACGTGAGCTTTAACTCAGACCTGCCGGAGGCCAACCCCAGCGTCAACGAGGAGTGGTTGGCGGGCCTGCGCGGCGACGAGCGCGAGCAGCGACGCCAGCTGCTGGAGTGGCTGGCCGCCGAGGGCTTCTCCGCCGCGGAGCTGGAGCGGGCGATCGCCGAGAACCGCCTCGCGCTGCTGGCCGTCGACCGGGTCCTGGGCGCGACCTACACGGCGCGCGAGATCCAGGAGCGCACGGGCCTGCCGGCACGCACGATGGCCAACATGCGCCGGCTGCAGGGCATGCCCGAGCCCGATCCCGACGACCGGGTGTTCTCCGAGGAGGACGTCGAGGCGGCGCGCTCGACCAAGCTGTTTCTCGACGCGGGATTCGCGGAGGAGTCGCTCGACGAGATCACCGCGGTGCTCGGCGAGGGGATGTCGCGGGTGGCGGCGACGATCACCGCCGCGTTCATCCAGACCTTCCTGCACAAGGGCGACTCCGAGCAGGAGGTCGCCCAGCGCTTCGCCGCGCTCGCCGAGCAGCTCACCCCGGCGACGGCGCCGATTCTGCTGGCGGGCTTCAACGCCCAGCTGCGCGCGAGCGTGGCCCGGGGAGTGCTGGGCCGGGCCGAGCTGGAGCGCGGCGCGCGCGCGGCCACGCAGGAGCTCACCGTCTGCTTTGCCGACCTGGTCGGCTTCACCCACCTCGGGGGCCAGCTGGAGGTGCTGGAGCTCGGCACCGTCGCCGGTCGGCTCGCGCGGCTGGCCGTCGCCGCCGCCGAGCCCCCGGTGCGCCTGATCAAGACGATCGGCGACGCCGCGATGTTCGTCTCACCGGATCCGGGCGCGCTCGTCGACGTCGCGCTGACGCTGGTGGAGGCGGCCAGCAGCGAGGATCTACCGAGCCTGCGGGCGGGGATCGCGTTCGGCTCGGCGGCCGAGCGCTCCGGGGACTACTACGGCAACTCGGTCAACCTGGCCAGCCGCGTGACCGGGGTCGCCCGGCCCTCCAGCGTGCTGTGCACGCGCGAGGTGCGAGACGCGTGCCCCGAGGATTTCGACTGGTCCTCCACCGGCCGCCACCGCCTCAAGGGCCTGCCGCGGCCGGTCGTGCTCTACCGGGCGCGGCCGATCAGCTCGTGACCTTGAGCAGGTCGATGACGAAGATCAGCGTCGAGTTGGCCGGGATCCCGCTCTGGGCCGTGCCCTTGTAGGCGAGGGCCGGCGGGATGATGAGCTCGCGGCGGCCGCCGACCTTCATGCCGATCAGGCCCTGCTGCCAGCCGGGGATCACGCCGCTCAGCGGGGTCGTGAAGTTCTCGTGCTCGGTCCAGGTGTGGTCGTCGAAGATCTTGCCGCTCTTGTAGACCTCGCCGACGTAGTTGACGGTCACCGTGTCGCCCGTCTTCACGGCGGTGCCGGTCCCGGTCACGAGGTTCTTGATCGTCAGCGTCTTGGGCGGGGTGCCCGAGGGCTTGGCGATCGTCGGCTGCGTGGCCAGCGGGCCGGTCTTGGGCGTGATATCGGCCGCCGCCGTCGTCGAGCTGGCCGTCGTCGTCGTGCTCGCGGTGGCCGTGGACGAGTCGGCGGTGGCGCCGTTGGAGGGCGCCAGCACGACGCCCGGCGCGGTCGAGCTTCCGCAGCCGGCGACCGCAGCGCCGAGCGCGCCCGCGGCAAGGAGGAGTGTCAGGGTCTTTCGCATGAAGTGGCGGAGGGTAGCGACCGCTCAGCCGGCGATGCGTTGCATCACGTCGGCGTCGACGTCGAAGTTCGCGTGGACCGCGCCGACGTCGTCTGACTCCTCGAGCATGTCGATCAGCTTGATCAGCCGGCCCGCCTCGGCCTCGCCGACGGGTACGCGGACGCTGGGCCGCTGGGTCACGTCGGCCGACTCGATCTCGATTCCGGCGTCGGTCAGCGCGGTCCGGACCGCCGTCAGGTCACCGGGCGCGCAGATGATCTCGTAGACGTCGTCGTCAAGGACGATGTCCTGCGCGCCGGCGTCGATCGCGATCAGCAGATCCTCCTCGCCGTAGCGGCCCGCCTCGACGACGATCACCGCGGCCTTGTCGAACAGGTAGGAGACCGATCCGGGCTCGCCGAGGTTGCCGCCGTGCTTGGAGAGCGCGTGGCGCACGTCGGCACCGGTGCGGTTGCGGTTGTCGGTGACCGCCTCGATCAGCAGCGCGACGCCGCCGGGCCCGTAGCCCTCATAGACCACGGACTCGAGCTGGTCGGCATCGACACCCTCGCCGGTCCCCTTGGCGATCGCCCGCTCGATGTTGTCCTTGGGCATCGACGCGTCACGGGCCTTCTGGACGGCCAGCGCCAGTGACGGGTTGCCCTCGATGTCGCCCCCGCCCTCACGCGCGGCGACCGTGACCGCGCGGGTCAGCTTGGTGAACTGCTGGCCGCGCCGCTGGTCGACGACCGCCTTCTTGTGCTTGATGGAGGCCCATTTCGAGTGTCCGGACATGCCGTTCACTATAGGAGCCGGGCCGGGCGCCGCGCCGCCCTGCGGTCCCGGATCGGGCATCATCTCTCCCGCAGATGTCGACCCGCGGCAACCCATCGATCTTCAAGGCCTACGACATCCGCGGCATCTACGGCGAGGAGATCGACGCCGAGGTGGCGGAGTCGATCGGGCGGGCGTTCACCCGGGTCATCGCCGGCATGGCGGGCAAGCCCGCCGGGCAGCTGCGGCTCGGGCTGGGCCGGGACATGCGGCTGACCGCGCCCGAGCTGGCCGCCGCCTACCGCGCAGGGATGGTCGCCGAGGGGGCCACGGTGCTCGACGCCGGCCAGGTCGGCACCGAGATGCTCTACTTCCTGGTCGGCTCACGCGAGCTCGACGGCGGGCTGATGTGCACCGCCTCGCACAACCCCAAGCGCTACACCGGCGTCAAGCTCGTGCGCAGCGGCGCCCTGGCGCTGTCGGGCGAGGAGGGCATCGGCGACATCCGCGACCTGATCGCCGCCGGCCTC
Source organism: uncultured Acetobacteraceae bacterium (assembly GCA_964658375.1). Lineage (GTDB taxonomy): Bacteria > Actinomycetota > Thermoleophilia > Solirubrobacterales > Solirubrobacteraceae > Palsa-465. The sequence goes on from CAZZYU010000046.1 coordinate 12,014, forward strand.
GGGGACACCGCCGGCCGGCCGGGTTCGGTCACCGAGGTCGACATCTACGCCGAGTTCCAGGAGGCCGCGCTGGCGGTCATCGACGCCACCGCGATCAAGCCGCTGAAGGTCGTCGTCGACGGCGGCAACGGCATGGCCGGGCCGATGGCGGGACCGCTGCTGGACCGCCTGGGGCTTGACCTGCACACCGCCTACTGGACGCCCGACGGCAACTTCCCCGATCACGAGCCCAACCCGCTGCTGCCCGAGAACCGCGAGTTCATCATGTCCGAGGTCGTCCGCGTCGGCGCCGACCTGGGCATCGCCTGGGACGGCGACGCCGACCGGTGCTTCTTCATCGACGAGACCGGGGCGTTTGTCGACGGCGACTTCCTCACCGCGCTGATGACCGAGTCGATGCTGGCCAAGCACCCCGGGGCCACCGTGCTCTACGACGTCCGCGCCAGCCGCGCGGTCGCCGACAGCGCCACCGCCGCCGGCGGCCGGGCGCTGATCAACCGGGTCGGCCACGCGTTCTTCAAGGCGCGCATGCGCGAGGTGCCCGAGGCGGTGTTCGGCGGCGAGGTCTCGGGCCACTACTACTTCCGCGACTTCTACTGCGCGGATTCGGGCACGCTGCCGGCGCTGCTCATCCTCGAGCTGCTGTCGCGGCGCGGGGTCGCGATGTCAGAGCTGCTGGAGCCCTACCGGTCGCGCTACTTCATCTCCGGTGAGATCAACTCCGAGGTCGACGATGCGCCGGCCAAGCTGCAGGAGCTGGCCGGCCGCTACGCCGACGCCGAGCAGACCCGGCTCGACGGGATCTCGATCGACTATCCCGACTGGCACTTCAACGTGCGTGCCTCCAACACCGAGCCGCTGCTGCGCCTGTGCCTGGAGTCGCTGCGCTCCCCGCAGGACATGGAGGCCAGGCGCGACGAGGTGCTCGGTCTGATTCGCTCGTGACCGAGCCGGCGGTCCCCGACGCCGCCGGCGAGCGGGACCCCGAGTCCGGTCTGGCGCTGGCCGCCGCGGCGGGGATCCACCCGATCTCGCTGCCGACCCCGTTCGCGGTCGGAGCGGTCAACACGTACCTGATCGAGGACGACCCGCTCACGCTCGTCGACGTCGGGCCGAACTTCGGCAGCGCGCTGGACGAGCTCGACGGAGGGCTGCGCGCGCTCGGACACCGGCTGGCCGAGGTCGAGCTGATCCTGATCACCCACCAGCACATCGACCACATCGGCCTGCTGGGGATCCTCGGACGTCACTCGGGCGCGGAGATCGCCGCGTGGGCCGATCTGGCCCCCTACCTGGCCGACTACACGGCGGCCGCCACCGCCGATGACAACTTCGCGCTGGCGATCATGCGCCGCCACGGCGTGCCCGGTGACGTCGCCACCGCGCTGAGCGCGGTCGCCGCGTCGTTTCGTCAGTTCGGCTCCGGGGCGACCGTCGATCGCCCCCTGCGTGCGGGCGACACGGTGCCGCTGCGTGACCGCACCCTGGAGGTCGTCCACCGGCCCGGGCACAGCCCCTCGGACATCGTGTTCGTCGACACGCGGCGGCGGCTGGCCCTCGGCGGCGATCACCTGCTGTCGAAGATCTCCTCCAATCCGCTCAACTCCCGCCCGCTGAGCGGCCCGCCGCTCGACGTCGCCGGCGGCGAGCGCCCGCATGCGCTGGTCTCCTACATCGCGTCGCTGCGCGCCACCCGGGAGATGGATCTGCGGCTCGTGCTCGGCGGACACGGACCGCCCGTCGAGGATCACGTCGCGCTCATCGACGAGCGTCTGGGCCAGCACGAGCGGCGCGCGCGCAAGATCGCCGAGCTGCTGGCGCCGGGTCCGCAGACGGCGTATGAGCTGTCACGGGCGATGTGGGGCAACGTCGCGGTCACGCAGGCGTTCCTGACGCTGTCAGAGGTGCTCGGGCATCTCGACCTGCTGATCGCCGACGGGCGCGCCACCGAGCAGCTCGACGGTCCGGTCACCCGATTCTCGTTGACCTGACGGTCCCCGGTCCGGACGTCGGCGCGTCCGTAGTGTTCCGCAAGGTCACCGCAGTTGCCCCGGAGAGGCCCCCGTCCGGGGGCGCCGATACGAACCGCAGACATGTCTATCGTTCCGCCACCGGCGGACGCGCAGGCCCGCGAGGAGGCCGTGAGCACCCTCGACTACCCCGGGCTTCTCCAGCGCGTGCCGGCCATCGTATACGTCGCCGATGTGGGAGAGCAGGGACGCTGGCGCTACGTCAGCCCTCAGATCGAGTCGATCCTCGGCTACACCCCGGAGGAGTGGTGCGCCGACCCTGAGTTGTGGATGGAGCGGCTGCACCCCGACGACATCGCGACCGTGCTCGCCCAGGAGGCCGAGTGCCAGTCTGAGCCCAACGGCGGCGGCGCGCTGGAGTACCGGATGCTGCACCGCGACGGCCACGTCGTCTGGCTGCGCGATGACGCCGCGCTGCTGACCGGCGCCGACGGCACGCCGCGCTGGCACGGGGTGCTGTCAGACATCACCGACCGCAAGCTGACCGAGGCCCGGCTGGAGCGGGCCGCCGCCCAGCACGCCGCCGTCGCCGCGCTCGGCGAGCACGCCCTGGAGGGCGCATCGCCCGTGGAGCTGGCCGAGGAGGCGATCGCCGCCGCGGTCGAGCTGCTCGGGGTCGAGCTCGGCGCGGTGATCGAGCTCACGGCAGACCGCACCGCGTTTGAGTTCCTGGCCGCCAACGGCCTGCCCGCGGAGACGATCCGCGCGCCGATCTCGGCCAGCGCGACCACCCAGCCCGGCTACGCGATCCTCCACGGCCGCGTGGTCGTCACCGACTGGGAGACAGAGGACCGCTTCGAGCGCTCGGTGCCGCTGGCGGCCACCGGCGTGCGCAGCGGCATGTCGGTCGTCATCGAGGGCCGCCGCAAGCCGTTCGGGGTGCTCGGACTGCACTCGCTGCGCCCCCGGGAGTACTCGCGGATCGACATCGACTTCGCGCAGGCGCTGGCCAACGTGCTCGGCGATGCGTTTGACCGCCAGCTCACCGAGGACGAGATCCGCCACCGCGCGCTGCACGATCCCCTCACCGGCCTGCCCAACCGCACGCTGTTCACCGACCGGCTCGGCCAGGCGGTGCAGCGGCTGCGCCGCCGCGACTCGACCGCGGCGGTTCTGCTGCTCGATCTGGACCGCTTCAAGCTGGTCAACGACTCGCTCGGCCACGTGGTCGGCGACGAGCTGCTGGCGGCCGCCGCGCCGCGCCTGAAGCAGACCGTGCGCGCCTCGGACACCGTGGCCCGCTTCGGCGCCGATGAGTTCGGGATCCTGCTGGAGGACATCGAGGGCGAGCAGGATGCGGTCGAGATGGCCGAGCGGATCGCCGCGGTCTTCACCCGTCCGTTCGTCCTGGCCGGCAACGAGCACTTCGTGACCACGTCGATCGGGATCTCGCTGGCGGTCGGGGGCGAGCGCCCCGAGGATCTCGTGCGTGACGCCGACGCGGCGATGAACCGCGCCAAGGAGCGCGGGCGGGCGCGCTATGAGCTGTTTGACGAGGGCATCCGCGGCCGCGCGATCAGTCGCCTGCGCGTCGAGAACGACCTGCGCCGGGCGCTGGAGCGCGACGAGCTGACGCTCGACTACCAGCCGGTGGTCTCGCTGCGCGACCATTCGATCGCCAGCGTCGAGGCGCTGGTGCGCTGGGAGCACCCCACGCGGGGCCGCGTGGCGCCGCTGGAGTTCATCCCGATCGCCGAGGAGAACGGCCTGATCGAGCCGATCGGCCGCTGGGTGCTGGAGCACGCCTGCCGGCAGGGAGCGCAGTGGTATGCCCAGCGTCCCGACGCGCCGCCGATCTCGGTCGCGGTCAACCTCTCGGCGGTTCAGTTCGAGAACCACAACCTGCCCGACACCGTGGCCACCGCCCTGCGCAACTCGGGACTCGAACCGGAGCTGCTGGCGCTGGAGGTCACCGAGAGCGTGATGATGGGCCACGCCAAGGAGCTGACCGACACGCTGGCCGCGCTGAGGGAGATGGGCGTGCGGCTGATCCTCGACGACTTCGGCACCGGATACTCGTCGCTGGCCTACCTCACCCGCCTGCCGCTCGACGTCGTCAAGGTCGACCAGTCGTTCATCGCCGGGTTGGGCAACCGGCCCCGGGACACCGCGATCACCGAGGCGATCATCGCGATGTCCCACGCCCTGTCGCTCAAGGTCGTGGGCGAGGGCACCGAGACCGAGCTGCAGGTCTCCGAGCTGGCCCGCCTGCGCTGTGACCTGGCCCAGGGCTATCACTTCTCGCGTCCGGTCTCGGCCGAGGAGATCACCGAGATGCTCGTCGCCGGGCCCGCCTGGGCCGCCAGCCGCCGCTGAGCTCGTCCGTTTCCGCCGGGTCAGCGAAACGCGGTCGTCCCCGGCTGCAGCGGCGACACGGTCACCGAGCCCCCGCACTCGGCTGCCCCGGCGCCGGGGATGCGGACCCGCATCGTGGCGGTGTCGTTGGGCGCGATCACCTGCAGCCCGTCCGCCGTCGTGCAGCCGGCGTCAGACCCCGAGCTGCCGGCGTGGCTGACCCCGAGTCGGAAGGAGACCGTCTGGCCGGGGGCGACCGTCAGGGCCCGCAGCGTGGTGGTGCCGAAGAAGTCCTCGGTGGTGTGCGTGGGCGTCGTCGGCAGCGGCGCGCCCGACCGCGAGAGCAACAGGACGCCCGGGTAGCCCCCGGTGGCGCAGCTGGCCGTCGAGGTGTTGCGCAGGGCGAAGCCGAGCTCGCCGTGACCGGTCGCGCCCGCGCCGCCCAGGAACGAGAGCGCGAGATCCGCCGCACGACACATCCCGCCGGCGGTCGCGGGCGCGCTCGTGGAACTGGTCGTGGCCGATCCGGTGCCCGAGGCCACGGTCTGGGTGACCGTCGTCGTGGTCGTCGCGCGCGCGGCCTGGGTGACCGATGGGGAGCTTGAGCCGCACCCGGCGACGATCGCCGCGCCCAGCAGCGCAGCAGCGGCGGCAGCGATCCGCATCCTGGTCATCTTCGCGCATCGTCGCGCCGATCCTGCCTTGGTGGCCGGTTCGCCCACTGGGGACCGCTGGCGACGCGCGGTACGTTGTGGGGAGTGCCCGACAGCACGCAGACGCCCCCCGACGACCTGGACGCCGCCGTCGAGCGTGAGCTGCGCGCGGTGGGCGAGGATCTCGCCGCCGGCTTCCCGGCCCCCTCGCGCCAGCCGTTGCGCGCGCTCGACAGCCGGGCGATGGAGCTGGCCAGCGGGGACCTGGAGCTGCGGGCCGCGCTGTTCCGGTTCGTCGATGTCGTCCCCGCCTGCCGGTCGCTGGACGATCTGGCCCGCCATCTCACGAGCTTTCTCGGTGAAGTGGACGGAGACGGCAGCCGCGAGCCGCTGCCGATCTCGGCGGCGATGCGGATCTCGGGCAGCCGAGCGGGACGCGCGGCGCTCGGCGCCGCCGCCGCCGGGGGCGTGCGCCACCTCGCCCATCGCTTCATCATCGGCGAGTCGCCCGCCCGGGCGCTGAGCACGCTGCGGCGGTTGTGGGACGCCGGCGTGGCCAGCTCCGTCGACCTGCTCGGCGAGGCGACGGTGACCGAGGCCGAGGCCGACCATTACGCCCGGCGCTGCCGGGAGGCGATCGAGGTGATCGCCGCGGCCACGCCGGCCTGGCGGGCGCAGCCGGCCCTGGAGGCCGACGGCGCGGGGCCTCTCCCCCGCGCCAACGTGTGCGTGAAGATCTCGGCGCTGACCCCGCTGCTGCGCCCGGATGCGCCGGACCGGGGCCGGCGCGACGCCGCCGCCCGGCTGGCGCCGCTGCTGCGCGAGGCCCGGGACCGGGGCGTGCATCTGCATATCGACATGGAGTCGCTGGACTCGCGCGAGGCGGTGCTCGAGCTCGTGCTGGAGCTGCTGGGCGAGGCCGAGTTTGCAGACGGGCCGTCGGCCGGCCTCGTGCTCCAGGCCTACCTGCGCGACTCTCCCGCCCAGCTCGATCACGTGCTGAGCTGGGCCCAATCGAGCGCACGCGCCTCGCCGCTGACGGTGCGCCTGGTCAAGGGCGCCTACTGGGACCACGAGCTCGTCCAGGCCCGCCAGCACGGGTGGGAGGTCCCGGTGTTTGAGGACAAGGCCGCCTGTGATCGCAACTTCGAGGCGCTGACCCGGCGCCTGCTCGACGCCCGTCCCGCGCTCCGGGTCGCGATCGCCTCGCACAATCTGCGGTCGGTGGCCCATGCGATCGCCTATAACCGCCTCAGTCAGATCCACCCCGGGGCCGACGAGGATCTCGAGCTCCAGGTCCTGCGCGGCCTCGGCGACGACCTGGCGACCGCGCTGGCCTCCCGCGGCCTGCGCGTACGCGCGTACTGCCCGGTCGGCGATCTCGTCGCCGGGATGGCCTACCTCGTCCGCCGCCTGCTGGAGAACACCAGCAACGAGTCGTTTCTGTCGGCGCAGGCCAGCGGGGTCGCACTCGACGAACTGCTGGCGGCGCCATGACCGTGGGGCCGTTCACCAACGAGCCGGTCCTGGAGCTGCGGCGGTCAAGCGTGCGCGCCGGCCTGGCCGACGCCCTGTCGCGGATCGACGCGCGGCTGGCGCTTGACGTGCCGGTGCGGATCGGGGACGGATCGCGGTCGGGCGCACAGCTGATCTCGACCGACCCGGGCGCGCCCTCCCGTGAGGTCGCCCGCGCCGCGGCGGCGACGCCCGACGAGGTCGCCGAGGCGGTGTCGGTCGCCGAGGCGGGGCTCGCGCAGTGGCGCGCGGTGAGCGCCGCGGAGCGGGCGGCGGCGCTTCAGCGCGCGGCGGCGTGGATGCGCGAGCGGCGCCTGGAGCTCGCCGCGCTGGAGCTGCGCGAGTGCGCCAAGCCGTGGGTCGAGGCCGACGGCGACGTGTGCGAGGCGATCGACTTCCTGGAGTACTACGCTCGCGCCGCCGTCGAGCTTGACCGCGGGCGCGAGCTGCTGCAGGTGCCCGGTGAGCGCAATGAGCTCGCCTACGCCCCACGCGGGGTGGTCGCCGTGATCGCGCCCTGGAACTTCCCCCTGGCGATCCCCTGCGGGATGACCGCCGCCGCGCTCGCGGCCGGCAACGCGGTGGTGCTCAAGCCCGCCGAGCAGTCACCGGCGACGGCCGCGATGCTCGTCGATGCGCTGCGGGCCGGCGGCGTCCCCCCCGCGGCCCTGTCGCTGCTGCCCGGGGCCGGCGAGGTCGGCGAGGCGCTCGTGCGCGATCCCCGCGTCCACGTGATCGCGTTCACCGGCTCGCTGCCGGTCGGACGCCAGATCGTGCGCGCCGCGGCGCAGACGAGCGAGCGCCACTTCAAGCAGGTGGTCGCCGAGCTGGGCGGCAAGAACTGCGTGATCGTCGATGCCGACGCCGATCTCGACGAGGCGGTGCCGGCGATCATCGGCTCGGCGTTTCACTACGCCGGCCAGAAGTGCTCGGCCGCGTCGCGGGTGCTCGTGCACGAGGCGATCGCCGATTCCCTGCTCCAGCGGCTGGCCGGCGCCGTGCGCGCGCTGCTCGTCGACCAGGCGCAGACGCCCGGGGTCGACGTGCCGCCGGTGATCGACGCCGACGCGGTCGCGCGGGTGACCCGGTACACGGAGCTCGCCGCCGAGGCCGGGACGATCGTCGCCCAGGCGCCCGCGCCGGCCGCGGCGACGGGCTGGTTTGCGCCGGTGACGGTGGCCGCCGACCTGCCCGACGACTCGCCGGTGCTCGCCGAGGAGATCTTCGGGCCGCTGCTGGCCGTCCAGCGGGTGGCCGACGTGGAGGCGGCCTGCGACGTCGTCGACGGTCTGTCGTTCGCGCTCACCGGCGGGCTGTTCACCCGCGATCCCGGCGTCGTGCGCCGCGTCCGCGCCCGCACCCCGGTCGGCAACCTCTACGTCAACCGCGGGATCACCGGCGCGATGGTCGGCCGCCAGCCGTTCGGCGGCAACCGCCTGTCGGGGACGGGGCTGAAGGCCGGTGGTCCCGATTACCTGCTGCAGTTCGTCGCCCAGCGGGCGGTGAGCGAGAACACGATGCGCCACGGACTCGTCGTCTGATGCTCGCGGCCAAGCTCGCCCTCACGCTCCTGCTGGTCGGCGTGATCGCCTGCAGCGCCTGGGGCCGCGCGCCGCGCCACGCGGTCAGTGCCACCGAGCTGCGGCGGCTGATCGGCGCCACGCTGATCCTCTACCTCGTCGGGGTCGCCGCCGTCGTCGTGCATCGCGGCATGCTGGCGACGTTCGCGTTCGCCGTCGGGGTCGTGGCGGCGGCCTTCGCCGGGTGGCTGTCGCGGGGCAGCGACTCCGAGGATCCGCCCGCCGATGACGACGGCGACGGGCCGCCATCCCGTCGCCCGCCGCCTGAGCCCGACGGATTCCCGGCGCCCGACTGGGCATGGTTTGACCGTGAACGCCGCGCCTGGGAGCAATCCGGCACGCCGACCCGGCGCTAGTCGCCCCGGGCCAGCCCGAGCACGAGCTCGTGCAGCCGCGGCTCTCCGCTGAGCTCGGGATGAAACGAGATCGCGACCACGTTGCCCTGACGGACCGCGACCGGATGGCCGTCGACGTCGGCGAGCACCTGCACCTCCGCTCCGGTCTCGGCGACCCACGGCGCGCGGATGAAGACGGCGTGAACCGGACCCCCGCCCACCCCGGTGATGTCGAGGTCGGCCTCGAAGGACCGCAGCTGGCGACCGAACGCGTTGCGCGCGGCGACGATGTCCAGGATCCCGAGGTGGGCGCGGTCGAGCATGATCATCCCGGCGCAGGTGCCGAGGATCGGCGTGCCCGCGCGGGCGAGCTCGCGCAGCGGGTCGGCCAGCCCCTCACGCTCGATTCCCAGGGTCATCACCGTCGACTCGCCGCCGGGCAGGATGAGCGCGTCGAGCCCGCTCAGATCGGCGGGCACGCGGACCTCCCGCGCGTTCGCGCCGAGGCGAGACAGGAGCCGGGCGTGGGCCTCGAAGTCACCCTGCAGCGCGAGCACCCCGACGCATTGCGCGCCGGCGTCGGCCGCCCCCGCCCCGGGTGTCCCCACCGCTACCAGCCGCGGGAGGCGAGCAGCTGATCGGTCTCGAGCTTGGAGGTCTCGAGGCTGGTCATCGCCTGTCCGAGGCCGGTGGAGGCGTGGGCGACCCGCTCGGGATCGCGGAAGTGCGTGGTCGCCTCGACGATCGCCCGCGCGCGGTGCGCCGGGTTCTCGGACTTGAAGATCCCTGAACCGACGAACACGCCCTCGGCGCCGAGCTGCATGACCAGCGACGCGTCGGCCGGGGTCGCGATCCCGCCGGCGCAGAACAGCACGACCGGGAGTCGGCCATCGGCGGCGACCTGGCGCACGAGCGGCAGCGGCGCGCCGAGCTGCTTGGCGGCGGTGGGCAGCTCCTCAAGGTCCATCACCGTCAGCCCGCGGATCTCGGAGCGGATCTTGCGCAGATGCCGAACCGCCTCGACGATGTCCCCGGTGCCGGCCTCGCCCTTGGAGCGGATCATCGCCGCTCCCTCGCCGATCCGCCGCAGCGCCTCGCCGAGGTTGGTGGCCCCGCACACGAACGGGATCTTGAAGTTCCACTTGTCGATGTGGTTGGCCTCGTCGGCGGGGGTCAGCACCTCGGACTCGTCGATGTAGTCGACCTCCAGCGCCTCCAGCACCTGCGCCTCGGCGAAGTGGCCGATGCGGGCCTTGGCCATCACCGGGATCGTGACCGCTTCCTGGATGCCGGTGATCATCTCGGGATCGGACATCCTGGCCACGCCACCGTCACGCCGGATGTCGGACGGGACCCGCTCGAGCGCCATCACGGCCGCGGCGCCCGCGTCCTCGGCGATCTTCGCCTCGTCGGCGGTGACGACGTCCATGATCACGCCGCCCTTGAGCATCTCGGCGAGGCCGCTCTTGACGGTGAACGTCGCCTCGTCGCGGATCTTGTGGCCGTTGTCGCTCATCTCACAGTCGAGTGTAACGGCCGCCGCGGGCCGCTAGGTTTGCTGATCGGTGAGTGGCGAGGCCCTGTTTGTCCGCGACGGCGATGGGTATCTCGCCGACGCCGTCGCCGAGGGTCCGTGGGCGCCCGGAGCCCTGCACGGCGGTGCGCCGGCCGCGCTGCTGGCCCACCTGGTCGCCGATCACGCCCGCGGGACGGGCCTGGCGCTGGCGCGGCTGACCTGCGAGTTCGTGCGTCCGGTGCCGCGCGGGCCGCTGCGCCCGGAGGTTGCCGTCGTCCGGCCCGGGCGGCGGGTCACCCTGCTCGACGTGACGCTGCACGATCCTCAGGGGACCGAGGTCACCCGGGCCCGGGCGCTGTTGCTCGCGCCCAGCGAGCTGGCCGCGACCCCTCGCCATGCGCCGCCGTTTCCCGGGCCGGAGGCGGGCGCGGTCAACGATTGGCACAGCGAGCGATCGATGTACGTCACCCACGCCATGGAGATTCGGTTCGTCGCCGGTCGCTTTCGGGAGGTCGGGCCGGCGACCGCCTGGTTTCGGTTGCGCCCGTCGGTCGTGGCCGGTGAGCCGACGCTCCCCCGTGACCGCATCGCCGCGGCGGCGGATTTCGGCAACGGGATCGCCTCGGAGCTGAGCTGGGGCGATCACGTGTTCATCAACCCCGACCTGACGGTCTACATGGAGCGCGACCCCGTCGACGAGTGGATCGCCCTCCAATCACAGATGCGGGTGCTCGCGGGCAGCGTGGCGCTCGCCGAGAGCGTGCTGTGGGATCGCGAGGGCCGGATCGGCCACGCCACCCAGTCGCTGCTCGTCAGCCGGACCCAGCCGGCGCCTACTTCAGGCGAAACGCCTTGATCCGCACGTCGTACTGCTGGGCGTCACGGGCATAGACGCCGTAGGCGAGGGCCTGGATGAGCGCCAGCAGCGCGGTGTGGGAACGCACGAACGCCGGCGTGTTGGAGGAGTAGTACAGCCGCACGCGGGCCAGCCGGGCGACCTCGGAGAGCGTGGCGTCGGTGATCGCCAGCGTCGGCGCCTTGCGGTGGCGAGCGAGCTTCATCGTCCGGGTGATGAGCGGATGCGGGCGCCCGGCCGAGAGGCCGATGACGAGCGTGTCGGCGTCGATCCGGCTCAGGCGGCCGAGCGCCTCCTGAGACGGGCTGGCGACGATCTCGGCCCGGAGGTCGAGCAGCATCAGCAGGTGTCGCAGGTAGCTGGCGAAGAACGCCATCTGGTCGGTGCCGGCGATCAGGACCTTCTCGGCGGACACGATCGCGTCGATCGCGGCCTCGACGTCGGTCCGTGAGAGCTTGTGCGCGGTGTCCTCGACGTTGACGTGGTCGGCGGCGAGCGCCGCCTCGAACTCGGTGTGATCCAGCGAGAACAGCGGCGTCGCGGCCGCCAGCGCCTCGGCGCCGTTGGCCCCGTTGGCGATCCCGCCAACCCGCCGGCGATACTCGTCGCGGGCGGCCTGCTGGAGCTCGGGGAACCCCTCGAAGCCGAGCGCCTGTGAGAAGCGCACCACCGTGCTCGACGAGGTGTTGGCGCGACGGGCCAGCTCCTCGGCGGTCTGGAAGGCGGCTTCGTCGAGGTGATCGACGATGTACTGGGCGACGTCCTTCTGCGAGCGCGAGAACTCATCGAACCGCGCCTTGATGTAGCCGGACAGCGCCTGATGACCGTTGGGGGAGTCGGTCGCGGCCCGCCGGGCGATGGGAGTGGTTGCGTGCTTCATGGGCAGACGCTCATTCGACGCCGCCCGGCGACGTTCCTCCTGAAAGCTCGTGAACGCGTCGGCGATCGACGCGCGGGGCGCGGCCCGATCAGGCCGCGCGGGGACCGGCGGCCGGCTAGGGGCGGCGGGTCTCGCCCCGGTCGTAGGCCTCGATGCGCTCGCGGTTCTGCTTGCGCTCGGCGAGCACCTGGAACACGGTGTAGCCGATCAGCAGGTTGGCGATCACGCCGATGCCCAGGAACGTGATCGCGAGCGCGAGCGTCTCGCCGAACGAGCTGGTCGAGTGTCCGAGTCCGAGGAGATCCGCCGCGATGAGCATGGCGAGAATCATACCTGTGCGCCAGGCGGCGTGGCGCCGCCGGCGCGGCTCGCCGATCGCCGTTTGCCCGTGTCGCGAACCGCGGCGACCCGATAGCGTGGCGCGCATCACGGCCCGGTAGCTCAGCTGGTCAGAGCAGCGGACTCATAATCCGTCGCGCGCAGGTTCGAGTCCTGCCCGGGCCACTGGGAA
>CAZZYU010000047.1:0-22780 GCA_964658375.1 uncultured Acetobacteraceae bacterium
TCGGTGCCCGCCTTCGCGGTCAGCGTCTTGGTGTTGAACATCAGCATCCCGCCGGCGCTCGCCGAGATCGGAATCGCGCCCGGTGCCGACGCTGAGGGCGCGGCCGTCGTGGTCGTCGCCGCGGGCGGCGCGGCGGCCGTGGTGCTCGCCGTGCCGGGACGCACTGCGTACAGCGTCCCGGTCGCGTAGGAGCTGACCAACAGACTCCCGTCGGGCATCGTGACGAGCGGCCCGGGGTTCTTGACGTCGGTGAGGATCACCTGCGGATGAGCCGACAGGACGTTGTCGTGCTCGGTCAAGCCAATCCGGATGACCTTGCCCAGCGCCCACTCGGAGACGAACGCGGACTCGCCGTAGGACGCGCCCCACTGACCGTTGACGAACGTCAGGCCGTCAGCTGCGCTGTGCGAATCGATGTTGACCAGCGGGCGCGACACGCCCTGGCAGACCGCGCCGCCCTGCTGCCAGCACGACGGGTAGCCCCAGTCGGATCCGGCCGGGACCATGTCGAACTCATCGGGAGGCGTCGGCGCCTTGCCGGCCGCGTTGCGCTGGTTGGTGGCCATGAACAGCTCGTCGGTGCCGGGCCGGAACGCCAGTGAGGAGTTGCCCCTGACGCCGTAGGCGAAGACCGACAGGTCTGAGCCATTCGGATTGAAGGAGACGATCGTCGCCGAGAGCGACCGTGGCGGGAGGCAGTGATCACACGGAGACCCGATGCCCATGTAGAAGCGGCCATCAGGGCCGAGGCGCAGGTCGTCGTTGAAGCCCAGCTTGCCGCCGGGGAGCCCGGTCAGCAGCGCACGATGCTGCAGAAACCGCCGCCCGGTGAAGTGGCTGTAGACGTCGACGCGACCGAAGGAGGAGACGTAGAGCTGGTTGTCATGCCACACCAGCCCCAGCGCGGTGACCAGACCGCCGATGACGCGCACCGGCGGCTTGCCCTGCCGGACGAGCCAGACGCCGTCGACGGGCTTGCCGGTTTCGCCCGCGGTGCTCACGAACAGCGACCCTGACGGCCCGGCGGTGATGTCACCGGTGTCCTTCGGGCCCTGCCCCCAGACGGTCGCCTTCAGCCCCGACACGCCCTGCAGGCCGGCTCCGATGCTCGTCGTTGCCGGAAGGGCGCTCGGAAGGTTGACCGGCGCGGCGACGGTCAGCGCCGAGGTGCTGGAGCGGACGCCGGCGCCCGGAACCGTCCGGGTGATGGTCCGCTCGGCGACCGTCCGGGTGCGGACGTGCGTGTAATGACCGAGCAGAAATCCGCTGAGGATCGCGACGATGACGCCCAGACCGACCGCGCCGATGGCGGTGATCCCCCAGAAGACGGCCGTGCCGTAGCCCGGTTCGTGGTCGTTGTGGTCGCTGCGAACGCTCATAGTGTGTCCTCTTTCTTGTCCCATGTCAGAAGCCTGGCCGAGCAATCCTGTCCGGCGGGCGGGTGAGACGACATCGCACGATTCGGGCTATCTCCGCCGCTTGAGCGCCGCCATTGATCGTCCGGCGGCCGGGGCGGCCCACGGCCGGGGCGGCCGGAGGCGAGGGCAGGTCGAACTGACTGGTCCGTGCCGCGCTCGCCTGTCCGGCGGTGACTATGACCCGCTGAGCGGGCACGATCGACGGGTGCGTCTCGCAAAGCGGGATCGGACCGTCACTTGTGCCCGCCCCTGACGCGTCGCTGCCTGATCAGCGGCGACCGGGTCGACGTGAGGCGTGAGGGCTGGGGGTGGTGGGTTGGCGCCGCCTGACGGCTGCGTCGACGGCCACCCGGGCTGGCATCACGCGGGAGCTGCTCTCCAGGCGCCGCCTTCTGGCCGTGGGCGCGACGTCGACCCACTCAAAATGGAGGGCGATCAACTCCGAGGTCGGCCCACACGCCTGGTCGTGGGAGCGGCGCTGCCCGACGGGAGCGGGTGGTAGTGTTCCGGCCCGCTCAGGGTCCAGGAAACGCCCGGCCGAGCTTCATCTATGCGTCGCCCCAAATCCCTGCCGCTGCCGTTCATCGCGTTCGCGCTCTGCGTCGCGTTCGGGATCGTGGCCGGCGCGCTCGTGCTGCACGGCTCAGACGATCAGGGCAAACACGTGACGGTGCTGGGCAAGCGGATCGAGCTCACCGCGTCCCAGCAGCTCGGCCACCAGGTGTTCGCCGAACACTGCGCGTCCTGCCACACGCTCGCGGCCAGCCACTCGGTCGGCGTGACCGGCCCCGACCTCGACTCCATTCACCCGAGTGATCAGCTCGTCCAGTCGATCGTCACCAGCGGTCTCGTCGCGCAAGGGGTGATGCCGAGCGGCCTGGCAACCGGGCCTCAGCTCGCCGCGGTGGCCAGCTACGTCAGCCGGGTCGCCAACCCCAAGGCCTACCACCCCTGATCACAGGGCGCGCCCGGCTCGGCAGATACCGAGCGAGCGTCCCGGACGGCTTCCGCGGGGTCAGGGCTCGGTGTGCACGACGACGTCGGCGATCGACGGGAGCTCCTGGCGGAGGGTCTCCTCCAGTTCGCTGGCGAGCTGATGGGCCTTGGTGAGGGACGCGGTCGCCCCGACCGAGACGGTGATGAAGAGGACGTCACCCTCCTGGGTGGGCAGCAGGCGCAGGTCGCGAGCGGGCGTGTGCGCGTAGCGCTGGACGACGCTCTTGATCGTCTCCAGCGCACGGGGGTCGTTACCGGCTGACGGGTCGGCCGCGATCGGGTGCTCGAGCGGTTCGAGATGGGTGCGAACGTCGCTGATCGTCGGCAGCTCCCCGATCGCGCGCTCGACGCGCTCGGCAACCTCGTGGGCGGTCGCCAGCGAGCTGTCGGCGGGGAGCTTGAGGTGCAGGGAGACGCTGTGCTGGTCGCCGTGGTTGAAGATGGTGACGTCGTGGGCTTCGCTGACGGCCGGCTCGCTGAGGGCGATCGCGAGGACCCGGTCGCGGAGGGTGAGCCCCCGGCGTTGGGGTTCGACGTGGACGACGACATCGCTGTTGGGCAGCGCCTGCCCGATCGCCTGCTCGACGTCGTCGGCGGCGACGTGTCCTTCGACCACCGCCCGGCCAGGCGGGATCGCGACGACGACGTCGGCGAAGTAACGGCCGCCGGACTCGCGCAGACGGAGGCGATCGAGCTCGATCTCCGGGCTCAGCGCAGCGACGGCGTCCCGGGCGACGGCCTGGGCGACGGCCGGCGCGGTGTCCATCAGAACCTGCGCGTTTTCGAAGATGAGCCGACCCGCGGCGGTGAAGATGAAGGCGGCGACGATGAGTGCGGAGATCGCGTCGCCGTCGCGGAACCCGGCGCGCACCGCGATCAGACCGATGAGCACGGCGACGGACCCGCCGACGTCGCTGGCGAAGTGAAACGAGTTGGATCGCAGCGCCGCCGAGCCGTATCGGCGCGCGCTGCGATAGGCGACGAGCGCGCGGCCGATGTTGACCACGATCGCCAGGCTGATGACCGCGAACACGTACCAGCGCGCCGAGAGTGAGCTTCCCTGGCCGATCAGTCGCTGGACCGCTTCGATGACGACGAGCAGACCGCCCCCCAGCAGGATCGAAGCCTCCGCCAGCGCCGACAGGTTCTCCGCCCGCCGATGCCCGAACGGGTGAGATTCGTCCGCGGGTCGGGCGCCGACGCGCACGGCGTAGAACGTGACGACGGCGGCGACGACGTCACCCGTCGACTCGATCCCGGTGGAGATCAGACCCAGGCTGGAGGCGGCGACGCCGACGCCCAGCATCAGCACCATCAACGAGGACGCGGTGATGATCGACACGATCGTGGTGCGCTGCTGGCCGGCGGTCTCACCGGCGACGGTCATCGCGGTCGCCTCTGACATCCCCCGAAGCCTACGGGGCGATGCTCGAGAAAAGGATGAATGAATACTCATGCAATAATGGGCTCATGTCTCACGGAACCGAGCCTGACCTGGCGTTCCTGTCTGCGCAGACGGCACGGTCTGTCGCGGAGACGATGCAGGCGCTGGCGACCCCCAGCCGGGTCCGGATCCTCAGCCGTCTCAGCGCTGGGCCGTGCTCGGTCGGTGAGCTGACCGCGCACGTCGAGATGGAGCAGTCGGCGGTCTCCCAGCAGTTGCGGGTGCTGCGCCACCTCGGCTTGGTGGTCGGCGAGCGCGAAGGTCGGCGCGTGATCTACGCGCTGCACGACGACCACGTGCGCGCGCTGCTGAGCGAAGCCGTCTCGCACACCGAGCACCTGCGCCTCGGACTGGCTGCCTCGCCCGTCTCAGACGCCGTGCCCGCGTGAGCGCCCACGCCGAGGAGGAGTACGGTCACGAGCCAGGTCACGGCCATGGACCAGGCCACGGTCCAGGTCATGGCCATGGTCCAGGTCACGGCCATAGTCATGGCCGGATCGATCCGTCGATCACCCGCTCGCGTGACGGACTGCGTGTGGTGGCCACCTCGCTGTCGGTGCTGGGGATCACCGCGGTCATCCAGATCGTCATCTACGCGACCACCGGCAGCGTCGCGCTGCTCGCCGACCTGATCCACAACGCCGGCGATGCCCTTACGGCGATCCCGCTCGGCGCCGCGTTCATCTTGAAGTCGTGGAAGGCCGAGAAGCGGGCCGGCTACTGCGTGGTGGCGACGATCTTCATCAGCGCCTGCGTCGCGCTCTGGCAATCGATCGACCGGCTCATCAACCCCCATCCACTCTCGCATCTGGTCATCCTCGCGGTCGCCGGCGTGGTGGGTTTCCTCGGTAACGAGGCGGCCGCCACCGTGCGACTACGCGGCGGACGGCGTCTCGATAGCCCCCCGCTGATCGCCGACGGCTACCACGCCAGAACCGATGGGCTGGTCAGTCTGTCGGTCGTCCTCAGCGCGCTCGTCGTCGCCCTGGGCGCGCCGATCGGCGACCCGATCATCGGCCTGATCGTGACCGGGGTGATCCTGCGTATCACCTGGCAGTCGGTGCAGACCGTCCGTGGCGATCCCGGAGAGACACTTCCCCAGTCGGCGCGATGACGACGACCCGGTCAGGCACACTGGGCCTATGTCCTCGCAGAAGCTCACCTTGCACGGCCACTCGATCACCTACGAGCAGACGGGCGATGGCCCGGTCCTGCTGCTCATCCACGGCATGGCGGGCGCGCTGGACACCTGGCGCTCGGTCGTCGAGCCGCTGTCACGCAACGCGACCGTGCTGGCGGTCGACCTTCCCGGACACGGCTCGTCCAGTCCGGCGGGCGGGGACTACTCGCTCGGGTCGCTGGCCGCATTCCTGCGCGATGTCCTCACCGCGCTCGGACACGAGCGGGTGACGCTGGTCGGACACTCCCTCGGCGGAGGGATCGCGATGCAGTTCTCCTACCAGTTCCCGCAGATGACCGAACGACTGGCGCTCGTCTCCAGCGGAGGGCTCGGGCTCGAGGTCAGCCCCGCGCTGCGCGCCGCGTCGCTTCCGGGGGCCAACCTGTTTCTCTCACTGACCGCCGGCGCGACCGGGGCGACGGCCGGATTGACCCGACGCGTGATGCGCGCCGGGGGCATTTCGCCGAACCTCGCCCTCGACGAGCTCGTGCGCAGCTACGCCTCGCTGGCCGACGCGGATCGCCGGGCCGCGTTTCTGGCCACCGTGAAGAGCGTCGTCGGCCTCGGGGGCCAGACCGTGCGGGCCGGCGATCTGCTCTACCTCGCACAGGAGATCCCGGTTCTGCTCATCTGGGGAGCCGATGACCCGATCATTCCGGTCGCGCATGCGCGGGCGGCGCAGGAGCTGCTGCCTCACGCCACCCTCGCGGTGTTCGACGGCGTCCGGCATTTTCCGCAGGTCGAGGCGCCGGAGCGGTTCGTCGCCGCCCTGGAGGAGTTCTGTCGCAACACGGCGCCCGCGGTCTTTGATGCGGCCACCTGGCAGGCCCGGATCCAGGCGCCCGACGGGCTCTGAGTCCTCACTCAGGGTTTAGCCGTCGTTTCAGATCGGCGGGTATGGCGGGCCGGAGCCGTGCGTTGGTTATCGTGCGTAGACGATGCTCTCCCGTGTTGGGCGCCTGGGTTCGCGGTGTGGCCCGGCGGTGCTGCTGCCGCCGGCGGCGTTCGCGGTCCATCAGCTGCGCTACCTGCTGACCTACGGGAGCGACACCGGCGTCGCGCTGCGCGAGACGGGCCACTCGTATCTGCATTCGGTGGTGCCGTGGCTGGTGTTCCTGGTCGCGCTGGCGACCGGAGGGCTGCTGCGGGCGGTCGGCCGGGCCCTGCGGGGCCACACATCGCCCCGTCGGTTCACGGTCTCGTTCGCGTGGTTGTGGTTGATCTGCGCCGCGGCCCTGGTGGCGATCTTCGCCTGCCAGGAGACGCTTGAGGGGTTGTTCGCGACCGGACATCCCGGCGGACTGTCCGGCGTGTTCGGCTATGGCGGCTGGTGGGCGATTCCGGTCTCGGTCTGCATCGGGCTGGTGCTCGCGGTCATCTTTCACGGAGCGCGCTGGGTCGTCGGTGAGATCGCGCGGCGGCGCCGGCGCGCCACCCGTCTGTGGCCGGGACCCGCGGTGGTGCTGCGACGTCCGGTCGGCGCCGAGGCGTGGGCGCCGGCGGCACTCGCGGAGGGATGGTCGAGTCGTGGACCCCCGAGCCTGATCAGGTGACAGACGCGGCTCTCAGTCGACCGCGTCTGCCTGTCTGGAGGTGCTCCGTCCAGGGGCGCCTGCTCGATCCATTTTTCTCGTCTGGAGATGCCTATGAGTGCGAGTACTGCCGGCGTCAGCGCCGGTGTTCGCGCGACGGGCCGGCCCTCCTCGGGCTGGCTGCGCGCATACTTCTGGTCGGATACCGCGCGGCGGGTCACGACCGTGCTGGGTCTGATCTGGCTGCTTGACGGCGGCCTGCAGTTTCAGTCGTTCATGTACTCCCGCGGCTTCGTGCAGCTGCTGGCCGGCGGGGCGCAGGGTCAGCCGGGCTGGTTGCAGAGCAGCGTCAACTGGGGCGCGCGGTTTGCCAACGGCGACCTGACCGTGTGGAACACCCTGTTCGCGCTCACCCAGGTGGCGATCGGCTTCGGGCTGCTCTACCGGCCGTTGGTCAAGCCGGCCCTCGCCGGATCGTTTGTCTGGGTGCTGATCGTCTGGTGGTTCGGCGAGGCGTTCGGGATGCTGTTCATGAACATGGCCCAGCCGCTCACCGGCGCGCCGGGTGGCGTGTTGATGTACGCGCTGATCGGTCTGCTGGTGTGGCCCAACGGCCGGCCCGGGGGGTTGCTGGGCATCCGCGGCGCGAAGATCCAGTGGTGTGCGCTGTGGTCGGTGATGGCCTACCTGTGGCTGCTGGCGGCCAACAGCAGCGCCAACGCCACCCACGATGCACTGCTCTCGACCGGTTCGGGCATGGGGTGGATCACCAGCCTGCAGACGCACCTGGCCAGTGCGGCCAAGGGCAATGGCCTGATCATCGCCCTCGTGCTGGGCGCGCTGACCCTGGTGATCGGGATCGCCGTCGCGGCCGACTGGCGGCCGCGTACATGGCTGTGGCTCGCGATCGTCATGAACCTCGTCTACTGGGTGATCCCCCAGGGACTGGGCGGCATGTTCGCCGGCGGGGCGACCGATCCCAACGCCGGTCCGCTGTTCATCCTGCTCGCCTGCGCGATGTTCCCGCTCGTGGGACGGTCGGCCTCCACTCGGAAGCCGAGCGATCACGACACTCGGACACCGACGTCCGGGGCACAGGCCGCGCACGCCTGAAAGCGGCACACATCCTGATCGTGCCCCACTCCCTCCGGGGGTGGGGCACGGTGGAGCTCAATACGATTTGGAGACGTTCTTGATGGTGATTTCTCGCACAGCCTGCCGCCACGCGCGCGTGGGAGCAGCGGTGGGCCTGTCGTGCGTCGCGCTGGCGGCGTGTGGCAGCTCGGTGGGGTTGACCTCGACGAGCTCGGCCGGCGCCGGTGCCGGCGCAGCGATGGGATCGGCGACCACCAACGCCGCGGCCACCAGCTCCACGAGCATGGCGGGCATGACGATGGGTCCCCAGGACGCCAAAGCCGACAAGGTCGACGGGATCACCCCGATCCCGACGCAGATGCTCGGCACGTCTGACTGGCAGGACATGAAGATCCAGGCGATGGCGATGACCGCCGTCCCGTTCGTGATCTACGACGGGTCCAAGGAGCGGATGGTCAAGCCGCCCAAGAACGTGAGCTTTCACCTCATGGTCAAGCTCGACGACGCCCGCACCAACTACCCGATCCCCTACGCGACCGTGTGGGCGACGATCCGCAAGGCGGGCAAGATCGTCTTTGACGAGCGGCAGTGGCCGATGCTCTCGGAGTACATCGGCCCTCACTACGGCAATAACGTGGCCCTCCCGGGCGCGGGGACCTATCAGATCTCGCTGCTGATCAGTCCACCGGTCGCCGCGCGCCACCTCGAATACAAGAACGTGTGGCTCAAACCGCACCGGGTCAGCTACACGTTTCACTGGAAGCCCGGGGCGTAGGAGCGGCCGGCGATGACACGGCTCGCACGGAGCAGATTCATCCGCGGCGCGGCGACGCTGCTGGTGGCGCTCGTCGCGGCGTGGATTCCGGCCACGGCGGCGGCCGACGGGGATCCGGGCAGCGACGTGCTGGTCAACCAGGATCTGTTCGTCGCCTCCGACGCCGGCATGTCGATCGCCCAACAGGTGCAGCTGACCGGGGTGCTGCACGCGGCCGCGCGGGCCGGCGTACCGGTCCGGGTGGCGATCATCGCCGACCGCGACGACCTCGGGGCGGTCACCGCGCTGTGGGGCAAGCCCCGCGCCTACGCCGGCTTTCTCGGCTATGAGCTGTCGCTGGCCTACACCGGCCGGCTGCTGGTGGTGATGCCCGACGGGTTCGGCGTCAACTGGCCGGGGCACAGCACCGCGCAGGCGCTGCACTCGCTGAGCGGCGTGTCGATCACGCCCGGCGGCGCCGGGCTGGCGGCAGCCGCGCAGACGGCGGTGGCCAAACTCGCCGCCGATGTCGGGGTCGACGTGCATCCGCCACGCTCCCCCGGCCGGGCGACGGCCAGCTCCGCGGCGGCGCATCAGGGCTACGCCTCGACCGTCCCCGCGGACGCCGGCAGCAGTCAACTGCTGCTCGTGCTCGCGATCGGCGCCGGCTGCGTCCTGATCGCGGCGATGGTGCTCGTGGTCCGGCTGCGGCGCCGGCCCCCGGCACGAGGCGCACCGAGACGACGGCCGTCGTTCAGGACCGCCATCCGACAGGCCCGGAGGATCCCGATCGCGGTCCGGGCGACCTCCGGCGTGGCGCTCGCGGCCGGCCTGCTCGTGGTCGTCGTCCTGACCGGCCCGTCCTCGCCGGCGGGAGCGCTGGCCACCAACCCCGACCTGGACCCCGGGACCCCGCTGACGGGACGTCCCGCGCCGCAGTTCACGCTCAGCAATCAGACCGGACAACCCGTCTCCCTGGACGCCTATCGCGGCAAGGTCGTGCTCCTGGACTTCAACGATTCGGAGTGCACGACGATCTGCCCGCTGACCACGACCGCGATGCTCGACGCCAAGCGGATGCTCGGCCCCGCCGGCTCCCAGGTGCAGCTGCTCGGCGTCGACGCCAACCCGAAGGCGACCTCGATCGAGGATGTGCTCAGCTACTCCCAGCTGCACGGGATGCTCGGCCACTGGCAGTTCCTCACCGGTTCGCTGCCCCAGCTCAAGGCCGTCTGGCACGCATATCACGTTCAGGCCGACATCGAGCACGGGCTGATCTCCCATACCCCGGCGCTGTTCATGATCGACCCGCAGGGACGTCTGCGCCGCCTGTACATCACCCAACAGTCCTATTCGGCCGTCGGGCAGTTCGGTCAACTGCTCGCCAAGGAGGCGTCCAGCCTGCTGCCCGGCCACCCCCGCGTCGATTCACACGTCACCTACGCACCCGTCCCCACGGTCGCGCCGACCGCCCACACCAGCCTGCCCACGACGCGGGGCACGACGCTCGCGCTGGGCCCCGGAGAATCGCCGCGCCTGTTCCTGTTCTTCGCCACCTGGGACCGGGAGGTCACCAGCCTCGGCGGACAGCTCGATGCGCTGAACCGCTATCACGCGACCGCCGCCGCCGACCGGCTGCCACCCCTCACCGCCGTCGACGAGGGCAGCGTCGAGCCATCTCCGCGCGCGCTCGGCACCTTCATGCAGACGCTCAGGCGGCCGCTCGCCTACCCGGTCGCGATCGACCGGACCGGCCGGGTCGCCGATGGCTACGAGGTCCAGGGCCAGCCATGGTTCGTGCTCACCTCCGCGAGCGGTCAGATCCTCTGGTACTGGAACGTCGACACCCAGGGCTGGCTCAGCCGGGCCACGTTGGCCCGGGACATCAGAGCCGCGCTCGCCCATGCGCCGACCGCCGCCTCCGGCACCTCCGCCGTCGCCCGGCAGCTCGCGGGGTCTCCCCCGCCGCTCGCCGCGCTCCATGCCCAGGCCGGCCGGCTGCTCGGCTCCGAAGCGGCGCTCACCGCGCGCATCCACGCCCTGCGCGGCTACCCGATCGTGCTCAACGCCTGGGCGTCGTGGTGTGGCCCCTGCCGCGAGGAGTTCAACCTGTTCGCCAACGCCTCGGCGCACTACGGACGATCCGTCGCGTTTCTCGGGGCCGACACGAACGACACGACCGGTGACGCCCGGGCCTTCCTCACCCAGCACCCCGTCAGCTACCCCAGCTACTCAGCCACCACCAGCCAGCTGACCAACATCCTGACCGGCGGTCCCGAAGGCCTGCCGACGACGATCTTCATCAACCGCGCCGGCACGGTCACCGACGTTCACACCGGCCAGTACGACTCACAGGGAACCCTCGACGCCGACATCGAGCACTTGAGCTCGCCGTGATTTCACAGGACAATCCGCCCGATGAGCACGACGCTCACGGGCGGCGACCCTGTTGACGAGCTGGACCCCGCGCACCTGAAGCGCGTCGACCTCGGCGTCACCGGCATGACCTGCGGGTCATGCGCGGCGCGAGTGCAGCGAGCCCTGGGGCAGGAGGCCGGGGTGCTCGACGCGGCCGTCAACTACGCGACCAGCCGCGCCACCGTGACGCTGTCACCCGGACCGGTCGACCTCGACCGACTGGTGGCGGTCATCGAGCGCGCCGGCTACGGCGCCGAGCCGGTGGTGCCCGACGCAACCGCCCGTCAGATCGAGCAGCAGGATCGCGCCGAGGCCGCGCAGCGGCGCGCCCTGCTGGCGAGGATCGCGCTCGCGGTCCCGCTGACGATCGCGATCGTGCTGCTCACCTACCTCGCTCCGCACGACAGCACCTGCCGGCGGCTGACCGGCGAGCTGTCGGTGCCGGTCGAGTTCTGGTGCGGTCTGCCGTTTCTGCGTTCGGCCTGGAACCGCGCGCGGGCCCGCGGCACGAACATGGACACGCTGATCGCGCTCAGCACGCTGGCGAGCTTCGCCTACTCGACGGTGATGCTGAACACCCAGACGCACAGCTACGCCCATGGCGTGGCGGTCGGCCAGTTCGAGATGCGCCTGGACTACGACATGGGGGCGACGATCATCACGGCGCTCTTGATCGCGCGCTACTGCGATCTGCGCGCTCGCCATCGCGCGGGGCGGGCGGTGCGGGAGCTGGCCCGCCTGGGCGACGCCACGGCGCGCCTGCTCAGTCCTGGCGATCAGACGCGGAGCGAGCGGATCGTCCCGGCGGCGCAGGTCCGGGTCGGAGACCTGTTCCGGGTGCGCCCGGGCGACAGGATCGCGGTCGACGGCATCGTGCTCGAGGGCACGTCGACGGTCGACGAGTCGATGCTCACCGGGGAATCGCTCCCGGTGCAGAAAGCCGGTGGCGCGCCGGTCACCGGCGCCACGATCAACCTCGACGGCTCGCTGGTCGTGCAGGCCCGCGCGGTCGGCGCCGACACCGCGTTGGCGCGGCTGCTGGCCCTCGTGGAGCGTGCACAGACGTCCAAGCCGCCGATCCAGCGTCTCGCCGACCGGATCGCCGGGGTGTTCGTGCCCGCGGTCATCATGCTCGCGGCGATCACCGCACTGGTGTGGATCCTGACCGGTCAGGGAGAACACGGCATGTTCGCCTCGATGCACCTGGAGCGCGGGATCGACGCCGCGATCAGCGTGCTGATCGTCGCCTGTCCCTGCGCGCTGGGGCTGGCCACGCCGGTCGCGGTGCTCGCGGGCACCGGCCGCGGTGCGAGCCTCGGCCTGCTCATCCGCGGCGCAGACGTGCTCGAGCAGAGCCAGAGGCTCGACACGATCGTGCTCGACAAGACCGGCACCCTGACGGTCGGGAAGCTGTCGGTCGCCGGCCTGTGGGCAGCCCCCGGCGTCGGCGAGGACGAGGTGCTCGCGCTCGCGGCCGCCGTCGAGCGGACCTCGGAGCACCCGGTCGCCGGCGCGATCGTCGCCGCGGCGCGCGACCGTGGCCTGACCCTGCCGTCGGTGAGCGGGTTTCGGTCGATTCCGGGCCAGGGTGCGGGTGCGACCGTGGAGGCCGACGATGTGTGGGTCGGGCGCCCGACGTCTGCGCTCCCCGCGACGGCGGCCGCGGCGCTTCATGGCTGGGAGGCGGCGGGTCAGACCACCGTGATCGTCACGCGCAACGCCGAGCTGATCGGGGCGATCGCGCTCCAGGACACACTCAGGCCGGAGGCGCGCGCGGCCGTCGACACGCTGAGGCGCATGGGGATCGACGTGCAGCTGCTGTCGGGCGACAATCCGCGGGCCGCTCACACCGTCGCCACGGCGCTCGGCATCACGCGGGTGCGCGCGCAGGTCACCCCGGCCGCCAAGCTCGAGGAGATCGTCGCCCTCCAAGCCGCCGGCCGCCGGGTCGGGATGGTCGGAGACGGCGTCAACGATGCGGCCGCGCTCGCCCGCGCCGACCTCGGCATCGCGATGGGAACCGGCACCGGCGTCGCGATCGAGGCCGCCGACATCAACCTGCTGTCGGGCGACCTGCGCGGCGTTCCGCTCGCCCTCGGCCTCGCGCGCGCCACCTACACGGTCATCCTCCAGAATCTCGGCTGGGCGTTCGGCTACAACCTGATCGCGCTCCCGCTCGCGATGACCGGATTGCTGAACCCGGCGCTCGCGGCGGTCGCGATGGGGCTCTCCAGCATCACCGTGGTCGCCAACAGCCTGCGGCTGCGCCGATTCGGCGCCCGAGGCGGCCCGGCGGACGGTCGCGGCCGTCGGATGCGGATGGCGAGCGTCGCGGCGGCGGCGCTGATCCCGGTCGTCCTGCTCGGCGGACTCGTGCTCGCGGTACCCAACACCTTCGCTGTCCCCGCGAGCGCGAGCCACACGTTCACCGGACCGGATGGAGAGTCCGTGCAGGTCCAGGTGACGCCGCTCACCGCGGGGACCGTCTATGCCCATGTCTACCTCTACGGCACGACGAACACGGCGACGATCTCCGGCCGCGTGCCGATCACGGCGACCTCCTCCACCGGACGCGTGGTCAGCGCCGTGGTCTACTCGATCTCGCCCGACCATGAGTTCGGCACGATGCGTCTGACCACCGGCATCTGGAGCCTGCACGTCTCCGTCAGCGATCTCGCCGGACGAGCCATCGGGGGCTCGTTCGCGGTCCCGGTCAACCTGGCCAAGGGCGCCGGCGCCGGCTCCGGGGCGATCGGACCCGTCCCGTCGCCGACCGTCGCCCCCGATCAGATGACGGTGGCCGACGAGCTCGGACCTGACATCGTCACGGCGACGGTCACCCACCGCGGCGGGCACGCCACCGCGACGCTGCGCACTCTCGATGTCGACGAACGGGCCATACCGCTGCCGATCGGGGTGTCAGGCGCGACGCTCACGCGCTCCTGCGGCATCGGCTGCCACGAGCTCCGCGTGCCGCAGTCGGCTCACACGGTCACGGTGCGAGCATCGATCGCCGGCACCGTCGACCGCGCGACGCTGCCGGTGGCCTTCATTGCGCACGCGAACCGTCGCGCCGTCGCGATCATGCGCCGCGCTGACGGCGCCCAGAGCCGCCTGCGCAGCGCAACCGCGGTCAAGACGATCGCGAGTTCTCCGTCAGTGGTGCAGTCGACGACGACGCGGTTCGCCGCGCCTGACCGCATGAGCTATGAGGTGGCGGTCAACGGCCGGATGGCCGACGACACGGTCCTGATCGGCACCCGCGAATGGGATCGGACGCCCGGGCACCGCTGGCAGGCGGGTCGCGCCGGCGCCACGCCGGTCTCCACCGCCGTCGAGCTGGACTGGTGGGCGAGGTACACGGGGGCCTCCCGGTTGCTCGATCTCGACACCAGCGGCAGAGATCAGGTGGCCGACATCGCCACCGCCGGGACGCTGAACGGATTCGGGCCGGTGTGGTTTCGCTTCCGCGTCGACCTCTCCACCGAGCACGTGATCTCGGTCCGCATGATCACGGCGGCCCACTTCATGACCGAGCACTGGGGGCGCTTCGACAGCTCCCCACCGATCTCCGCCCCGACGCGGAGCGGGCGATGAGGACCGCGTCGGGACGCCGCCTGTCGGTCACCCACCGCGGGATCCAGATCGCGCTCGGCGTCATCTGGCTGATCGACGGGATCCTGCAGTTTCAGACCTACATGTACTCCCACGCGTTCGTCCACGACGTCCTCCAGGGCGCCGCCGCCGGGCAGCCGGGCGTGATCGGGGCGCCGATCAGAACGTTTGCCCGCTTCTACGGCCACGACCAGCCGCTGTGGAACACGCTCGCGGCCGAGATCCAGTGCGTGATCGGGCTCGGTCTGATCATCAGTCGCCGCAGCGTCCGCGCCGCGCTGCTGCTGTCGTTCGGCTGGACCCTGATGGTGTGGTGGTTCGGCGAAGGATTCGGCCCGCTGGTCAACGGCGGCCCGGTGTCGCCGCTGATGGGCGCCCCCGGAGCCGTCCTGGTCTACGGCCTGATCGGAGCGCTCGTGTGGCCCGCGGCCGACCGCGCCGAGACCACCCGCAGCGACGAGCCCGCACCGGGGGGTGCAGGCCGCTTCGGTCCCCACGGTGCGCACGTGGTGTGGACGCTGCTCTGGCTGGAGGCGGCGGTGCTGTGGTGTCTGCCGATCAACCGCTCCGCGAGCGCGATCCATGACCAGATCGCCTCGATGGCCGGTGCCTCGCCGGCGTGGCTGGCAGGTGCGCTCAGCGCCGCGGCGGATGCCGCGCAGGGCCACGGCGCGCTCATCGCCACCGTGCTCGCCGTCGCGTCGGTCGTCATCGCGCTCGGCGCCTGGACGCGGCTGCGATCGATCGCCCTGACGCTGGGGGTCGCGCTGTCGCTGGCCTATTGGGTGTTCGGCCAGAGCCTCGGCGGGCCCTTCTGGTCGGGCAGCGCGACCGACGTGAACTGCGGGCCGCTGTTCGTGCTGCTGGCGGTCACCGCGCTCGCCCAGCCGCTGCGCCGGCGCGCCGCGAGCCCCGCCGCCGCACCGCGTGAGGCGGTCCGGGTCGCATGACCATGGCTAGGCGCCACGCCGCGATGGCCTCGATGAGCGGATCACACCCGACGATGCACATGGCGATGGGCGGGATCTCGATGCCCGCCTCACCGAGCGCGACCAACATCCTGCCCCAGTGGCTGGCGGTCGTGTGGACGCTGGTCTTTCTCTGCATCGCCGTCGTGCACGTGCGCCACATCCTCGACACCGCCGGCGAACGTCGACTCTGGCACTCCGGACATGTCCTGATGGCGATCGGGATGATGTTCATGTTCGCGCCGCCGTCGCTGGATCACTTCGCAATCCCGGCCGAGTTCTGGCGGCTGGCGTTCGCCAACGGGGCGGGGGCGGTCGTCGTCTGGATGCTCATCGCGATCAGCAACGACGCGCCGGTCAACCGGTTGTGGCTGATCACGGGGATCGACCTCGCGGCGATGGTCTACATGTGGTCGCCGGCGGGATTCGTGCCGGCGGTGACCTGGCTGCTCGTCACCTACTTCGCCGTCCAGGCCCTGCTCTGGGCCACCGACAGCTACCGCGAACTGGATCGCACGCCGCTCGGTACGTGGTCGGTGTCGGTCGCCGACGGCACCGTCGCCGCCCGAGGGGTGACGGCACTGGTGTGCGAGCGCGATCTGCGGGTGTCGATGGGCGTGATGGTGCTGGGCATGGCCTACATGTTCGCCGCGATGGCGCTGGTGACTTAGAACGCGTGCGATGCGGGCATGAGCCCGCCGACCGTCTCGGCCGCGCTCAGTGCGCTGAGCGCCGGCACCATCTCACAGGTCACCAGTCCCTGCTCACCGGTCAGCTCGTCGATCACGGCGAACGCGTCCGCGGTCCGCTGCGGAGTGTCGATCGAGATCGTCACCATCGGGACGTTGCGTCGCAGCTGCAGGACGCGGTCGCCGTGGGGCGCATGATCACCGTGAAAGCCCCACACGCCCTGCACGCTGGTCGCCCCCGCCGCGTGCGACGCCCGCAGGCGGCGGATGATCTCCAGGTGCAGCGGCCGCCCCTCCGAGCGAGCGCTCTGGGAGGTGTAGACCATCAGCTTCTGCCACATGGCCAGTCCCCGCCGATCGGTCGGCGGCAGCGCGGGGGGACGCGCGAGGAGCTGCCCGTCGCGTTTGCAGACCTGTACGCGCTCGAGCGTCACCAGTGGCTCGTGCAGCAGGTCCCCGAGCTCGGGGAGCACCCCCGCGACGGTCTCGCCGGCGCCGACGGCGATGACCATCATCGGCACCGCGGCATTGCGGGTGAGCATCCCGGCGCGCCTGCGGCGACCGCGGATGGTGCCGTCGACGCCGAGCAGCGTGGTCGCTCCGGCGATTCCCCGGCGGTGCAACAGGTCGCACACGGCGACGAAGGCGGGCTGGCGGCCCGCGCGCTCCCCGCGCCCGATGTAGACGGTGAGCTTGGTGTCCTCGTGCGGGGCCTCGAGCCCAGGCGTCGGCTGCATCGCGCCGGTCATCAGCCGGGTGCGCTCGAGCGTGATCAGGCCGCGTCGCATGAGCTGGCGCACCGGTGCGAGCAGCGCCTCGATCCGGTCTGCGCGATCGACGGCGATCGTGACGACGGGCAGGTCCTCGGAAAGCGACAACAACCGGTCGGTCCGTCGGTGCGCGAGCTGTCCGAAACCCTCGGCTCCGCGCAGCAAGACGCTCGCCTGAACGCGGTGGCGGCCGTAGGCGTCAAGCAGCTCGTCAGCCAGCAGGTGACCCTGGGCGCGATCGCGCTCCCCCGAGTAGGTCGTCAGCGTCAGGCAGTCCTCGTCGATCACAGCCAGCCTCCAATCGCCCGGCCGAGTGCCGCCGCGCCCACCCCGATGACGAGCCCGCCCAGCAAGTTGACCGCGGCCGGCCGCAGGTCGCCGTCCTCGGCCAGCCGGTGGCTCTCGAACATCCAGGTGGAGAACGTCGTGTAGGACCCGATCGTCGCCGTTCCCGCGATCAGCAGCGCGTCTCCGGTGAGTGCCAGCCCGCTCAGCAGCCCCAGGACGAACGCGCCGCTGAGATTGACGACCGACGTGCCCCATGGGAATTCGCCGCGCCCGTGAGCCGAGACGGCGCCGTCGATCACGAACCGCAGCACCGCGCCGGCTCCCCCGGCCCCCGCGACCGCCAGCCACAGCCACACGCTCATCGAAGCATCCGCGTGCGACGCACGAGGGCGGTCGTGAGCCAGACGACGCTCGATCCGGCGGCGAGGCTGGCGACGCCGTACCCGAGCGCGAGGCCATACCGATGGTGATCGAGCATCACCAGGATCTCCACCTCCATCGTCGAGAACGTGGTGAACGCTCCGCAGAACCCGGTGCCGATCAGCGGGCGGCGGTAGGTGGACTGCGGCAGCCGCTCCTGCAGCCGGGTCACGACGTAGGCGAGTGCCGCCGCGCCGGCGACGTTGATCGCGAAGATCGCCCACGGCCAGTGCTGTGATCCCGAGGCGAAGCGCTGGCTGAGCCAGACGCGCGCCACCGCGCCGGCCATTCCGCCGACGAAGATCGCCGCCAGCTCCCGCGCATCTCTCCGTGGCACCGCAGCTCCTTTCGCCGGTCGCACCGCCGCCACTAGAGTGTGGAGCGCGTCTCGTCGCCCATACCCCGCCACCGAGAAGCACCGTGCGCCACCGGCAGTTTGCCGTCTTTCCCTCTCGCCGGCGCGACGGTCTCATTGCTCAGGGGAAGGCGAAACGGACACGAGCGATGAACGCCACCAACGAAGACCACTCCAGCTCGGCGGGTTCACTGCCGGCCGCGATCTCCAACACGGTCGTCAGGCTGCTGCGGGAGTACACCGGCCGCGGCCCGACACGGGCACGGACGACGATTCGCGACAACGTCGTGTTGGTGATGCTCGAACAGACCCTGACCAAGGGGGAGCAATCGCTGGCGGCGAAGGGGCGCGGCGAGAAGGTGATCGAGATCCGCCACGAGTTCCAGGAGGCGATCCGCGAGGAGAGCAGCGCACGGGTCGCCGAGCTGACGGGCCGATCGGTCACGGCGATGCTCAGCGCCAACCATCTTGATCCCGACCTGGCGGCGGAGATCTACGTGCTGGACGGGCCGCCCGACTACGGCGCACGGTCCTGGGAGACCATCGCCTAGGGTTGCCGAGCCCGCCCTCGGGCGAGCGACTGTGGTCAGGGACGAATCGCCGAACGCGCCTGACCGAGCCGGCGCTGGGCGCCGTGCAGTCGGCGGAGCAGCTGCTCAAGGCGCTGATCGCTGCGGATCCCCCGTCTGCGGTAGAGCTGGGCGCGCAGCAGCGCGATCCGGTCTCGGTAATCGTTGACCTCGGCCTGGATCTCCTCGATCTGGCGCAGCGACCCCATCAGGAGAACTCCGTGACGGAGTAGGAGCTGCAGCCCAGGACCTCGCCGAGCTGCTCCTGAGCGCTCTCGGCGAGCTCGTGGTACAGGACGAACGGTTGTTGGGGGCCCATGTCGAAGATCGCGATCACCAGGTCGCCCGACACCGGGTCGGGCGCTCCCACGGTGGTGACGCAGTCAAGGCTGCCCCGGCGCGACCAGAGCTCGCTGATCCGGCGCCGGTTGGGGGCGCGTCCCATCTCGTGCTCGGTCTTCGCACGCAATCGCGCGTAGGCCTCCTCACCCGCCCGTCCGGCGTGGGGCGGACAGCAGAACGGGGCCACGCGCTCACAGCCCCCGGTCGCGCGCGTGCGCGCTCAGCGCCGCCGCCAGCGCCGCGGGATCGAGGCGCGCCTCGACCTCGGTCAGGCGGTTCTCCTGGCGTTGCGATTCGCGATACACCGAGTCCTGAAGGCCCTGCAGCAGCTGTTCAAGGTGCGCGACTCGCGCCTGCAGCTGCGCCAGCGAGTTCTGATCGGAACCCGTCTCGGCGCTCTGCGACGGTGACCGAAACTCCGGCTGGGGGGCGTTCCGTCTGATCTGACGGATCTTGCCCACCAACCCCTGGGAATCGGCGCTCATCGCGACCGAGGACGTGCGGGCCCGGGCGGGCGCGGCGGATAGCGCCGGCGCTCATCGGGAGTCATCGGGCGGATCACGAGCGACCCGCTGTCGACGGCCTCACGTACCTGGACCAGCTTGACCTCGCGCTGCTCCTCCGCACGTTCGCGCGCGGACTTCATCTGGTGGCTCCGTCGCCAAGACGGTGGGGGGCCTGCGCCGCCGGGTTGTGAGCGGATCGTCGGAACATCGGGGACAGTTCCGCTCCCTTTCGTTGCGCGGCACGGCGAGTCGCGAGGGCCGGTGACTCGAATCGTCACCTCGCGTGCGGGCGAGATACGCCCGTCCGATGAACCTAGCAGGCGCAGAGCCGGCATCGATCGCGACGGCGGGTGATATGGTGACCGAGGGTCGAGCGTCCGCTCGGCCGTACCGCAGTGCCCGCGTTTCGCTAGATCGTTGCTCGTCAGCGCCCTCCGTGTTTCGCAGTGCACGTGACCGGAGGAAGGCAGAACATGCCAACAGGAACCGTGAAATGGTTCAGCGACGACAAGGGCTTTGGCTTCATCACTCCCGATGACGCCGGCAAGGACCTGTTCGTCCATCACTCGGCGATCCAGGGTGACGGCTACAAGTCGCTCGCCGAAGGCGCCCGCGTCAGCTATGAAGCCGAGCAGGGACCCAAGGGTCCTGCCGCGGCCAACGTAGCCGTCGTCTGATTCACGCACGCTGACAGCGACGGGGGCCCGCGGGCTCCCGTCGCCCGTGCTCAGGGCGGCAATCTCCGCCCGTGCTCAGGGCCCGCAGTTCCCGCTCCCGGCACCGAAGGAGTCCGTATGCGACGTCCCTCCCGCGTGATCGCCGCCACCTGCGTCGCCACGTGTGCGATGGCGATCGGGCCGCTCACCGCCGCCCAGGCGAGCAACGCGACGATCATCGGTTCGATCACGCGCGCGCTGCCGTCGATCACCAAGTCTCAGGGGGCTGTCGCCGACGGGCTGGCGACCTATGAGAAGACGGTCTCGCCGGCGAAGCTGATCACGGCGGTCACGGCTCAGAACGTGATCCTCAAGGCGCTGCGCACGCACGTCTCCGGCGACGCGGCGTCGACAGCGGACGGCGCCAAGGGCAGGACCGACATCGTCAAGGGGTTGACGCTGATCATCGACTCCAACACGACGTTGACCAAGGCGCTGCGCAAGCGCGAGCGCGGAGCCCCGATCTCCAAGGCGGCGGTCGACGCCGCGGTCAAGGCCGACCACACCGGCAACGCGGATCTGAAGGCCGGCATCAAGGAGTTCACGCGCGTCTGAGGTAGAGTCCCGCGTGCGATGGCGGCGATCGATGACGCCGGTGACCCGATCTCCTATGCGGTCCTGCAGACGGGAACTCCGGTCTACAGCTCCGACGGCGCCCGCATCGGGACCGTGGCCACCGTCCTGGCCGTCGAGAACGAGGACATCTTCGACGGGATCGTGATCGGCGACGTCTCCCGCGAGCACCTGCTCGGCGGCACCGCCCACCGGTTCGTCGACGCGCCCGAGGTGGCCAGCATCCACGAGCACGCGGTCACCCTCACCCTGAATTCCACCGCGTGCCGCGACCTGCCCGAGCCGTCGGCCAACCCGGCCGGGATGACGCTTGATCCCGCCGATGCGGCGTCCCCGCTGAGCGGCAAGCTGCGCCGCGCCTGGGACCTGCTGTCGGGCAACTACTGAGACGCTCAGCCGACGCCGAGCAGGTCCACGACGAACACGAGCGTCTCGTCGGGACCGATGACGCCGCCGGCGCCGCGCTTGCCGTAGCCGAGCATCGGCGGGATCGTGATCCGCCGCCGGCCGCCGACTCGCATGCCGGCCACCCCCTGATCCCAACCGGCGATCACCTGCCCCTTGCCGAGGCTGAACTTGAACGGCTCACCCCGGTCCCAGGAGGCGTCGAACTGGGTCCCGGTGCTCCACGAGACGCCGACGTAGTGAACCTCGACGACCCGCCCGGCGACGGCCTCCTCGCCCTCTCCGCGCACGATGTCCTCCAGCTCAAGCTGATAGGAGGGCGCCTGGCCGGGCGCTATCTCGACGGTCGGCTTGGTGGCGTCGGCCATGGGATGATCACCGTACCGGACATCGCGGGCACAGCGTGAGGCGGCGATCCGCCCGCCGACCCGCCGTGACGTCGCGGGCAGCTACACCCGCAGCCGGGTGCCCGGGAAGATCAGGCTGGGGTCCCCGGTGCCGATCCGCGAGGCGTTGGCGTCCCAGATCTTGACGACCCGGTCCTCGACCGCCGCGTTGGAGGCGTCCGGGCCGAGCAGCCGGCGAGCGATCGACCACAGCGAATCGCCCGGCGCGACGACGACGGTGGAGCCGGTGGTGCCGGCCGGGTGCGTGTCGGCGACCGTCGTCGAGGTCGTTCGCACGAGCGGCGCGCCGCGGTCCACGAGCGTGACCACGCGGACCCGCTGTCCGCGCGTGCCCAGCACGATCGCCGAGTAGGACCGGTCGGAGCGGACCATCATGTGGGCGCTGGACACGACCGCCGTCGTGGCGCCCGGCCGATCGGCCCCGAGCGTGTGGCGACCCGGCGTCAGCGACAGGTAGGGCGTGGCCTGGGTGAACGCGAGTCGCTTGGCCACGACCTGACCGTCGACGGTCAGCTGAGGGGTGCCGAGCTCCGGAGCGGCGTGGATGACGCGCACCAGGCTGGTTCCCGACTTGCCGGCTCTGGCGGGGTAGATGCCGAGGCTGACCTGGGAGTTCTTCTCCTCCACGACGATGTCGTAGGCGCCATCCCCGACGGTCGCGGTGCCGTCGGCCAGCGTCTTGCCGGCACCCGACAGCGCCCAGTGAAACGAGCCCGAGTGGATGCTGCGCCACGCCGTCGACTGACCGAAGGCGATCGATCCGAGATCCTGGCTGCCGCTGCCGTCGTTCACCGTGACCTTCGCGGTCCCCACCCCGGGAACGCCGTGAACGAAGCGCACCAGCGCCTTGGCGAACGACTGCGCGGGCAGGATCAACCAGAGGCTGATCCCCAGCGCCAAAGGTGCCAAACTCCGGCGCATTCGACGAATGCTCACCTGAAAGCCTCCTTGCTTCACGACCATTTGCCGACAGTACGTTGGATGTGAGTTCGCATGTTCTCCCAGTATGGATCACCGCACAGACGATGAGTAGCGTCGCGACGCATCGCCTGATCGACGCTGCCGCCGCCCTGGAGCCCGCGGATCGGGCGCTGCTGAACCTGTGGATCCACCGGAGCCTCGACGATGACCAGCTGGCGCAGCTGACCGGGATGGACGTCGTCGCCGTCCAGGCCCGCCGCGACCGGGTCGTGGCGGCGCTCGGCGCGCAGCTCGGGCTTCCGCGGGATGACGTGCGCGCGGCGCTGCGTCAGCTCGAGCCCGAGGCCACCCCGCCGGCGCCCGAGGCCAAAGATCTCTGGGCCCTCGTGTACGACCTGG
>CAZZYU010000048.1:0-22704 GCA_964658375.1 uncultured Acetobacteraceae bacterium
CCGCGTCCAGGAGGTGATGCAGCGCATCCACGACAACGGCTACACGTACAAGGGCCGGTACGAGGGCTGGTACTGCCCGCGCTGCGCGGACTTCAAGGTCGAGAACGAGATCCTGGAGGGCAACCGCTGCCCGATCCACGAGATCGCGCTCACGCGCGAGTCCGAGGAGAACTGGTTCTTCAAGCTCTCGGAGTTCCAGACCGAGCTGGAGGCGCTGTACGCCGACCACCCGTCGTTCGTGATGCCGCTCAGCCGCTACAACGAGGCGCTGTCGTTCATCCAGTCCGGGCTGCAGGACGTGTCGCTGTCGCGCGCGCACCTGAAGTGGGGCGTGACCGTCCCCTGGGACACCGATCACGTCTTCTACGTGTGGTTCGACGCGCTGCTGAACTACTACACGGCGCTCGCCTACGCGCGCCCGGGCGAGGATCTCACCGACCGCTTCTGGCCGGCGCAGTTCCACGTCATCGGCAAGGACATCCTGAAGTTCCACACCGTGTTCTGGCCGGCGATGCTGATGGCCGCCCAGCTGCCGCTGCCCGAGCACGTCTTCGTCCACGGCTTCCTGCTCGGCTCTGACGGGCGCAAGATGTCCAAGTCGCTGGGCAACGTGCTGGACCCGTTCGAGGTCGTGCAGGAGTTCGGCGTCGACGCGCTGCGCTTCTACCTGATGCGCGACGTCCAGTTCGGTGCCGACGGCGCGGTCGGGATCGACTCCTTCCGAGCCCGGTATGAGGCCGAGCTGGCCAACGAGTACGGCAACCTGGCCAGCCGCACGCTGGCGATGATCCGCCGCTACCGCGACGGCGTCGTTCCCACGGTGGCCCTGGACCCGGCCCTGCGCGCCGACTTCGACGGCCTCGTCGACGACGTCATCGACCTGATGGACAGCGCCGAGGTGACCGCCGCGCTGGATCTCGTCTGGCAGCGGGTGCGCCGCTGCAACCGCTACGTCGAGGAGCGGGCGCCCTGGCAGCTGGCCAAGGACGAGGCCCAGGCTCACGCGCTCGACGTCGTGCTCGCCTCGCTGGCCGAGGCGGTGCGGGTGATCAGCGTGCTGCTTTCGCCCTACATCCCGCGGGCGACGCGGACGCTCCTGCAGGCGCTCGGCGACTCCTCGCTGTCGCTGGACACGGCGACGTTCGCGGCCCGCGGCAGCGGCTCGCTCGTCGAGGCGCTGGCGCCGCTGTTCCCCAAGCGCTAGGCCGCGGGCACGGGGTCCGGGCTGCGGGCGAGCAGATCGGCGACCGAGTTGGTCGCGTCGACGAGCTCGTCGAGCAGTCCGATCAGCTCCCGCTCGGGCGGCGACGCCGCTGCCGAGAATTGATCCAGGGCGTGGCGCAGGTCGACGTGCTCGGAGCTGAGCTGCAGGTCGTCGCTGCTCAGCGCCCGCGCCGCCGCCGCCAGCTGGACGTCGAGTGCGCGCGCGAGCGGGGCCAGGTCGGGCATCGGGGCACGGTCACGCGCGTCCTGGGCCTCCAGGCGCAGTCCGTGCAGAGCGTGGACGACGCGCAGCAGCTCGCCGAGGATCCCCGGTCCCTTGCGCGGGTCGATGCGGCGGGTCTCCGGCTCGCTCAGCGAACGGGCGACGTCGGCCTGCGCGCGCGTGCGCGCCAGCCGCCCGGCCCGCGCCAGGTCCCGCACCCGCTCTGTCACCGGGTCGCCGGAGACGAGCGCGCCGAACACGAACGCTTGATATTCCCGCAGCGCGGTGGCGAGCTCGGCGAGCGACTCGTGGGCCGACCGTCGGGCCCACGTCGGCCAGGCGGCGAAGAAGACAAGGCCGATCACGGCTCCGACGAGCGTGTCGAGCAGGCGCGAGGAGGCGTTGGACAGCGTGTCGGGGTGCAGCGCGTTGAGCAGGAAGACGACGAGCGCGGTGATGAACGCGAAGCCGACGGCGTAGCTGGCGGCGAAGGTGGCAAAACCCGCCCAGCCCAGCACGCCGACGAGCGCGATCGTCGCCACCTGGCCGGGGTGCGCCAGCGCGGCGATCAGCCCCGCCAGCCCGACGCCGAGCGCGGTCCCGACCGCTCGTTCGGTTCCCCGCGTGAAGGTCGCTCCGAACTCGGGGCGCAGCACCGCCGCGGCGGCGACCACGATCCAGTAGCCGCGCTGCAGGGGCAGCGCCCGGGCGATCAGCTCGGCGGCGGGAACGACGGCGGCCAGGCGTACGGCGTGCCGGCTCGCCGGCGACTCGAGCGTCAGGTTGGCGCGCAGGACGGTGAGGTCTGACTGCAGGTGCGCCAGCGGCTGGCCGGTCCGGGGGTGGGGCCGGCGGCCGAGCAGCGAACCGCCGTCGGCGGCCGCCGGCGCCAGCGAGGCGACCGCGCGCAGCTGCCCGCCCAGCGAGGCCAGCCGGCGCAGCACGACTGACCACACCTCCGGCGCCTCTCCGCTCGGTGGCGGTTCACGGGTGAGCCGGGCGATCGACTCGCTGACCCGGCGGGCGAGATCTGACACCTCCTCGCCGGTGCTGCGGGGTCGCTCGATCGTCTCGGCGGCGGCGCGCAGGGCGGCGGCGGCGTCGGTGGCGATCGCGTGGATGGTGCGTGCCGGATCGGAGTCGGCGTGCAGGCGCCCGGCCAGTCCGTTGAGCGCGGTGATCGCCACCCGGATGCGCTGGCCCTCGTTGACGAGGCTGCGCATCGGCACGACCGCCGGCGCGCCGAGCAGGCTCGCGCCCGCCAGGGTCGCCTCCGCCTCGTCGAGCGCGTTGGCCGCGGGGATCGCCGAGGTCAGGGCGGTGCCGGTCACCAGGCCGGCGAGGGCCCGGTAGGCGCTCGCCGTCGCGGCGCGCTGGACCGCGAGCGGCGTCGGCCAGCGGACGACCGATTGGAACAGGACCTGCGCCAGGCCGCCGGCGGCGACGAGCCCCGCGATCCCCAGCGCCGGCCCCAGCGGCTCGGTGAAGCGCCCGAACACGACGACGGCGAGGATCGCCTGAAAGCCGACGATGCCGGCCTGGCGTCCCAGCCCGACGAGCATGCCGCCGAGCAGCGAGAAGGCGGCGAGCACGACGAGATGGACCCACAGGACATGGCCCGAGAGACAGCCGGCGAGCGTCGCGACCCCCATCAGCACCGCGTCGGTGGACATCACCGCCAGCGGCGGCCGGCCCCCGCCGACCCGCCAGGCGATCCCGACGAGCATCGCGCCCACGGTGCTCGTCACCGCCGCCACCGGCTGCCCGACCGCGATCAGGATGCCCAGCAGTCCGACGACCGGGATCGCCGCCAGCACGCCCGCCGACGGGGACACCGCCGCGCGATCGAAGCGAGCGGCGTCACGGACCGCGGTGGACAGGGTGGACGGTGTCGCGGACATCGCGGCCACGGTACCCCGCACACACATCTAGCCTGCGGAGGCGATGGTCGACAGTCACACCCATCTGCACCTCTGCGAGCCCCCCGACGCCGAGCTGGTGGTGGCCGCCGAGGCGGCGGGCGTGCGGCGGATGGTGACCGTCGGCACCGACGGGGCGTCGTGCCGGGCGGCGCTCGCCGCGGCCGAGGACTTCCCGCAGGTCTACGCGGCGGTCGGCCGCCACCCCAACTCCGCGACCGGGTTTGACGACGCCGATCTGGCCGAGCTCGAGGCGCTCGCCGCGCACGAGCGGTGTGTCGCGATCGGGGAGACGGGCCTGGACTTCTTCCGCAACGAGGCGCCCGCCGAGGATCAGACGCGCGCCTTCCTCGCCCAGATCGAGCTCGCGCGGCGTGTCGCCAAGCCGCTGATCATCCACACCCGAGCCGCCGATGAGGACACGCTCAGACTGCTGGAGGAGCATGCCGACGGGGTCCGCGTGATCCTGCACTGCTTCTCGATGGCCGACCGGGTGGCGGAGTGCCTGGAGCACGAGGACTGGTGGCTGTCGTTCGCGGGCAACTGCACCTATCCGCGCAACGACGCGCTGATGCTCGCCGCCCTGCGGGTGCCGGCGCAGCGATTGCTCGTCGAGACCGACGCTCCGTACCTGTCGCCCCAGGGGCGGCGCGGCCGCCCCAATGCCCCGGCGCAGGTGGTGCTCACCGCCCAGGCGATCGCGCTCGCTCGGCGGGTGGAGTACGCGGCGCTTGAGCAGACGGTGGAGGCGAGCGCCGCGGCGGTCTTCGGGTGGTGAGCGCGGGCGCCGGCCGCGCCTCGGCCCGTCAGCGCGAGCTGGGCCAGAACTTCCTCGTCGACCGCAACATCCTCGGCGTGATCGAGCGGCTGGCGGGCCTGACGGGCGACGATGTGGTGCTCGAGGTCGGCGGCGGCCCGGGGGTGCTGTCCCAGCGGCTCGCGGCGCGGGTCGGGTGGGTGCACGTGATCGAGGTCGACGAGCGCCTGCGCGAGACGCTGCTCGGTGCCGTGGAGGGATGCGCCAACGTCTCGGTCGTGTTCGGCGACGCGCTGACCGTCGACCTCGGTGCGCTGTCGCCGGCGCCGACCAAGCTGGTGGCCAACCTCCCCTACGGGGTCGCCGCGACCGTGATCCTGCGCACCATCGAGCAGCTGGCCTCGGTGCGCGAGTGGGTGGTGATGGTGCAGCGCGAGGTCGGTGAGCGCTTCGCCGCCGCGCCCGGGAGCTCGGCCTACGGGGTGCCGTCGGTGCTCGCCCAGCTCGCCTGCGAGGTCAGAGTGCTGCGACCGGTCTCCCGCACCGTGTTCCGTCCGGTCCCCAACGTCGATTCGGTGCTGCTCGGGCTGCGCCGGCGCACCGACGTGTCCGGACCGCCCGGGCCGGAGGTCGCGACGATCGTCCACGGCGCCTTCGCCCATCGCCGCAAGGCGCTGGCCGGCTCGTTGGCGCTGGCGCTGCCCCGGCCGGCCACGGGAGCCGGTACCCGGGAGCGCGTCCGCGCGGCGGTCCTCGCCCTCGGGTACCCGGCCGACGTCCGGGCCGAGCGCCTGGCCGCTGACGACTTCCGCGCGCTGGCGCAGGCGCTGGCCCCGTGAGCCTGACCGTGATCGAGCAGGCCTACGCCAAGGTCAACCACTGCCTGTTCCTCGGTCCCACGCGTGCCGACGGCCGCCACGAGCTCGTCACCGTGTTTGACTCGGTGCGGCTCAGCGACGAGCTGATCATCGCGCCGGCGCCGGGTCCCGACGATGAGGTCGTCTGCGCCGGCGTGGACGGCCCCAACCTGGTCAGCGACGCCCTGCGCGGGCTGCGTGCGGCCGGCTGGGGGGCGCCGCCGGTCCGGGTCGAGATCTGGAAGCGGATCCCGGTTGCCGCCGGGATGGGCGGCGGCTCGGCCGACGCGGCGGCGATGCTGCGCTGCGCACCGCGGCTGGGCGACGTCGACGCCGACGCCGTGGTGGCGATCGCCGCCGGCCTGGGCGCCGATGTCCCGAGCCAGCTGATCCCCGGGCCGAGCCTGGGGACCGGCGCGGGCGAGGTGGTCGTCCCGGTGGCGCGGCTGGAGAGCTATGCCGTGCTCGTGCTGCCTCAGCCGTTTGCGCTGTCGACGGCCGAGGTCTATCGCGAGGCCGACCGGCTCGGCGCCGCGCGCTCGGCGTCGGAGCTCGCCGCGCTGCGCGCCGAGGTGCAGCGCGAGCTGCCCGGCACCCTGCCCGAGGCGCTGGCGGTCAACGATCTGCAGGCCGCGGCACTCTCACTGGCGCCGCAGATCGCCGCCGCGCTGGACGCCGCGCGTGAGGCGGGCGCCGATCGCGCGATGGTGTGCGGGTCCGGCCCGACGGTGATCGGCCTGTTCCACGGCTCCGGCGCGGCTCGGCGCGCCCGTGCGGCGGCCGCCGACGCGGGCGTGAGCGCCCGGTTTCCGGCTGTCGCCGCCGCCTCGCCGTTTCATTCGGCACAATCAGGGCTGCGCCTGTGAGCAACCAGACGATCACCTACGTCGTGGGCGGCGGCTGCGCCGTGATCAGCCTGATCGCGTTCTGCACGCTGATCCTCGTTCCGGCGCTGTCCTCCTACCGCGGGCCGCTGGCCCGGGTCGGCGCCGCGGTCCTGTCGCTCTACGTGCTGGCGGCGTTCGTCGGAGTCGGGGTGCTGGCCGGCGCCCTGATCATCCTCGAGTGGCCGCGGCTGTTCTGAGTCGCGAGGTGAGCCCGCCGGCGGATCTGAGCGACTTCGCGGCCATCACGGATGCGGTGGAGGCCGGTGCCGGCCTGCCGGAGATCCTGCGCACCGCCGCCCGCGCGCTGGACGCGAGCCTGATCCTGATCGACCGGTCGGCCTCGGTGCTCGCGGTCGCCGCGCGCTCACCGGCCGACGAGCGCTCGCTGATGCGCGACACCGAGGACGTGCGCACGGTCGAGCTCAAGGTCGCGGACTCGAGCGTCGGCCAGCTGCGGATGCGCAGTCGCGCCGAGATGCCCGACGGGGCGCTGCTGCGGCTGGTGACGACGCTGATCGCCTCCGAGGTGGAGCGCGTGCGCGCGCCGGCGCGGGCCTCGGAGGAGGCGGCCGTCGGCTTCCTGCGCTCGGTGCTCTCACGCCGGATCGACGATCGTGAGGACCTGCTGGCCCGCGGCAAGGAGCTCGGCAGCGATCTCAGCGCCGGCGCGGTCGTGCTCGTCATCCGCGCCCACGCGCGCAACCCGACCGAGGACGACTGGCGCCGGCGACTGCTCGCCGTGACCGCCCGCGGCGCCCGCTCGATCGCCTCCGGCGCGATCGCGGCCGACACCGAGCTCGGCGACGGCGAGGTCGTGATCCTCGTCCCCGACTCCGACGGCGAGGCCGGCCGCCGGGTCGGCGGGGCGGTGCTGCGCGAGCTCGAATCCGGACTGGCGGGGTTCGCAGTGCGGCTCGGGCGCAGCCGCCGGGTCGAGGACCCGCTTGATCTGCAGCGCGCCTACGACGAGGCGATGCTGTCGCTCAACGTGGTCGAGGGCGACTCCGAGCGCGTCCAGCTCGCCTATGAGGAGACCGGCACCTACCAGCTGCTGCTGCCCTACATGCGCGACCCCGCCGAGCTCAAGCGCTTCTACCGCGAGACCGTGCGGCCGCTGGTCTCCTACGACGATCAGTACGACACCGACCTGCTCGGCACCCTGGCCACGTTCCTGGACTGCGACGCCAACGTCAACGCGACCGCCTCGCGGCTGATCACCCACCGCCACACGATCCGCTACCGGTTCGAGCGCGTGCGTGAGCTCACCGGCCTGGACGTCTCCTCGACCGACGGCCGGGAGAAGCTGTCGCTCGGGCTCAAGGCGATGCGGGTGCTCGGGATCGCGCCACCGCGCGGACCGGCGACCGAGCCGGGCGCCGGCGGCGGGCGCGTCCCGCACTGACGCGCGGCCCCCGCGCGGGAATGCGGGCGGCGGCGCCCGAGCGTGCGGCAGGCGGGGTCAGCGGGCGTCGAGCGCGCGCTGCGTCGCGGCGGCGGTCAACTCGCCGGCGATCTGCAGCGGCTCGATGCTGCGCGCGGCGCGGGCCAGGACGAACGCCCCCTCCAGGGCGCAGATCAGCGAGACGACAAGCTCCCGCGCCGTGCGATCGTCCAGTCCGGCCGCGGTGAAGCGCGGGACGCCGGCCGCGATCCAGCTCTCGAAGACCGCGGCGCTGGCCTGTCGCATCGGCTCGCTCGTCGACGCCGTCTCCAGGGTCACGGTCGCGATCGGGCACGCGTCCTCGTAGTCGGTCTGCTCCAGGTGCTCGGCGGCGCCGGCGAAGAACGCCCGCACGCCGGAGACGAGATCCGGTGCCGGATCGAAGACGGCGGGGATGAGCAGCTCATACAGCGCGCCCGAGGCGCGGATCGCCTCGGCGCCGAGCTGCTCCTTGCCGCCCGGGAAATGGTGGTACATCGAGCCGAACGGCGCCTGGGCGGCGGTGACGATCTGCTTGACCCCGGTCGCCGCGTAGCCCTGGCGGCCAAACAGGTCGGCGCCGGCGTCGACGAGGCGCGTGCGGGTATCGGGCATCTCCGATACGGTACTCGCTAGAGCGATCAATCTAGTCGGAGGTGGGCGATGTTGCTGTCGTGGTTGGCGATGCGCGTGATCTCGTATGTGATGCGGCGCACCCGCGCCGGCGACGTGCGTCCGACGCTCATGCTCGACGCCACCGACGTCGAGCTCACGTTTCCCGGCCAGAACTCCTGGTCAGGGGTATTCCGCGGCAAGGACGAGGTGGCGCGGTGGCTGCGCCGGCTGGCCGATGTCGGCCTGCAGACCTATCCCGACGAGGTGGTGGCGACCGGCTGGCCGTGGAACACGACGATCGTCGTCCGCGGGCACGATGACTACGACGGGCCAGACGGCGAGCGGGTGTATGCGAACCGGTTCGTCATCTGGGGGCGGATGTCGTGGGGGCGCCTGAAGCGCTACGAGGTCTACGAGGACACCCACCTGGCCAACGAGTTCGACGCCTGGCTGACCGAGCACCGGCCCGCTCACCCGTAAGGGGGGTGTGTCATCTTGGCCACCGCACAGGTGGGAAAGTCGCCCCACCCCAGGCGGCCGGCGGCGCGACAATCCAGCCCATGCCCACCGTGCTGATCGAGCTGGCAGGCGGCGCGGG
Source organism: uncultured Acetobacteraceae bacterium (assembly GCA_964658375.1). Lineage (GTDB taxonomy): Bacteria > Actinomycetota > Thermoleophilia > Solirubrobacterales > Solirubrobacteraceae > Palsa-465. The sequence goes on from CAZZYU010000048.1 coordinate 8,480, forward strand.
TGTCGTGCGCCGCGATGACGGCGAGATCGTGATCACCACGCACGTCGGCGATGATCGCGGCCAGCCCCTTCGTGGCCGCGATGACTACCGGCCGGTCCAGGCGTGGCTGGATGACGCTCGCTCGATCGTCGCCGGCCGGTTGCCGCCCCGCGCGGTCAGCGCCGAGATCGGCGACGATCGCGGCGTCCGGGTCGCGGCCACGGTCGGCGGCGGCGTCTACGGGGCGATCGTCGCGCAGCCCAACGACGGCTACGAGCCCGTCGTCTGCTGTCGCGACGAATCGGGAATACCGGTCCCGCGGCCACTCCCTGCCGACTGGACGCGCACCCCGGTCCTCGACGCGCAGGAGCCGTGTCCCGCCTGCGGCTCCCTCGCCTACGACGAGGTCCTGCCCACCGACGAGTCGCGCGGCGGGAGAGGTGGTCACGGCCACGACGGCCCGTTGGAACCCTGCCGGGTCGTCGTCTGCCGCCGGTGCGGTCACGAAGAGGGCGCCGGCACCTCGCTGTTCGGGTATGCGTCGCCCGACGATGAGGACGACGCCGCGAGGGCCGCTCGGATCGCCCGACACCGCGCGCAAGCGCGCGTGCGCAAGTGGTACTCGGACACGATGACACTCCGCGGCGTCAGCTTCCCCATCTATGCCGCCGAGACCTGGCCCGCGATGATCGCCGGGAGCGGATCGAGCGGCGACGATCTCACCGAATTGACGGTCGGCCACCACGCCGAGGCACACGACGACCCGTTCGCCGCTCCCGATCTCAGCATCACCACGTCGATCCGCGAGGTCCATGACTCCGACCTTCGCCGAGCCCGGCAGGCGCTGGAGATGTGGGTCCACGACGACCACAACCGCTCCTGGCCAGAGGGTCGCTCCGAGGCCGCGGTCACGCTGTGGTTCGCGGCGCGGGGGCGCGACCGCCGTGCCGCCGCCGTCGCCGCGGCCCCCACCGACGATCCGATCACGATCGACGGTGCGCCTCAGCCCTTCCTCAGGCTGACCACCCCCACCGGCCGGTGGGTCGCCGTCCGCCGCCACGACGACCTCACCATCACGATCGCCGCCCGCGGCATTGACCCGGCAACCCTCGTGCTCGAACCCATCGCTGACCCGGCAGGCCGCCTGCTCGGCCCCGAGCCCGAGGAGCCGCCGGACCAGTCAGGCTGATGCGCGGCCCGATCTGACTCGGCATCCTCCCGAGCCCTGGTAGGCCTAGGTCCGCGTGTGGACCAGCGCGGTGGCGCGCCGCTTGGCCGCGTCGGGGATGAACCGGCTGATCGTCGAGCGGTGCTCGGCGATGAACTCATACGCCCGCTGGGTGGGGCCCGGGGCGAGCGCCAGCACCGCCGCGGGCGCCGTGCCGCCGGGCAGCAGCCGCAGCAGCGGGGGGCCGGCGGCCCCAGCTGACTCGCGGTGGCCGTGGGGGTCGACGAGGTGCCACGAGCCGGCGCGCTGCTCGGGGGTGAGGTCGGCCAGCAGCCGATCTGCCTCGGGGGTGCCGAGCGCGAGCGGCCGCAGCCGGCGGGCGGTGTCGGCGCGCAGGATCAGGCCCATCGCGGTGCGGCAGAAGCCGCAGTCGGGGTCATAGAGGACCGTCCAGGGCGGGGTCGGGGTCATGGGGGGTTTGGGTAGAGTCGCGCGCCGATGCCGGTCGCGATCATCACGGGCTCGGGCACCCATTCGCTACCCGGCTTCGTCGACCCGCATGCCGAGCCGGTCTTGACCCCGTTCGGCAGCGTCGAGGTCACCCGCGGGCAGTTCGCCGGCGTCGAGGTGCTGCACGTCTCGCGCCACGGCGCGGGTCACGTCCGGCTGTCACACCAGGTGCGCCATCGCGCCGACATCTGGGCGCTGAGCGAGCTCGGCGCCGACGCCGTGATCGGCTGCACCGCCTGCGGCGCCGTGGACCCGACGCTGGCGCTCGGCTCGCTGGTCGTCTTCGACGATCTGCACTACATCTCAAACCGGCTGCCCGACGGATCGCTGTGCACGTTCTTCGTGGCCGACGGCGACCCGGCGCGGGGTCACTGGATCCTGCACGGCGGACCGTTCTCCGAGCAGGTGCGTGGCGCGCTGCTGGCGGGCGCGGCGCAGGCCGGGCATGCGGCGCGCGACGGCGGGGTCTACGGCCACGTCGACGGGCCACGGTTCAACACGCCGGCGGAGATCGCCCAGCTGGCGGCGTGCGGGGTGACCGCGGTCAGCCAGACCGGCGGCCCGGAGAGCGTGCTCTGCGGGGAGCTCGAGCTCCCGTTCGCCCTGATCGGCTTCGTCACCGACTACGCCAACGAGGTGGTCCCCGGCCAACCGACACCGGTGACGACGCTGTCTGAGTTGATGGCGTCCAGCACCGCCGTCTTCGCCGCGGTGCTGGAGGGGGCGGTGCGTCGTCTGGACGGGACGCGCGCGGCGGCGGCCGGGACCATGTTCCGCTTCGAGCAGGGCTGACCGGCGCGGTGGCCGAGGTGGTGGTGATGCCGGCGCCGGCCGCGGCGGGCCGGGAGCTGGCGGCGACGCTCGGCCCGGAGCGCGCGATCCAGGTGGGCCGCGTGGTCGCCGATCGAGCCCGGCGCTGGGCGCAGGAGGCGTTCGGGCCCGACGCGGTCACCGTGCTTGCGGCCGACGATGCCGACGGGACCGGGGTCGCCGCAGACGATCCGCGGCGGTCCGGCCTCGCGGCGGCGTTCGCCGGCGACGCGAGGTCCCGGCGCTGGCCGGTGATCGCGGTCGCGCCCGAGCTCCCGGCGTGGCGCTCCGATCTCGCTGCCGCCGCACTGCAGGACCTGGACGAAGGCTGCACGCTCACGCTCGGCCCGGTCTTCGACGGCGGCTTCTACCTGGTCGGCCTCGCCCGGCCGCTCCCGACCCTGGGCGAGCTCGCCGCTGTCGACCTCGCCGGTCACGATGCGCTGGGTGCGCTCGTCTCGCTCGCCGAGCGTGAGCAGCTCGAGGTCGGATTGCTGCGCACCGAGCGGGGTCTGCGGCGGCCCGCCGACGTGCGGGCGCTGCTGGCAGACCCGCTCACCGACCGCGAGCTGCGGGCGTTGCTGGGGTAGACTCGCGCTGGCTCACACGTCAACGCACTGGGGAGTGGTGTAATGGCTGCCCGCCGGCCTTTGGAGCCGTGAGGTCCCGGTTCAAATCCGGGCTCCCCAGCTGAGGTAACCGCGGTACGCAGGTGCGCGCGCTGGTGAGGAGGCGGACACGGAGCGCAGCGGACCGCGCGGATGAACCGCCCAAACTCCGCAGTGACGACCCTCGCCCGCGGCCGGGCATCGCATACGATCGCGGGGTGGCCGCTCCGGTCGTCGTCATCCTCGCTGCCGGGCAGGGCACGCGCATGCGCTCATCGGTGCCCAAGCTGCTGCATCCGCTGTGCGGGAGACCGATCATCGCGTGGCCGATCGCGGCCGCGCGAGCCGCGGGCGCGCAGCGGATCGTGGTCGTCGACTCGCCGCAGCGGCGGCTGGAGTCGATCGCCGGCGACGGGGTCCAGATCGCGGTGCAGCCCGAGAGCAACGGGACCGCGGGCGCGGTGCGCGCGGCGGCCGATCACATCGGCGCCGATGACACCGTGGTGGTGCTCAACGGCGATGTGCCGCTGCTCACCCCGGAGACGCTGCAGACACTGGCCGACGCCCATGAGCACTCCGGTGCGGCCGCGACGATCGTCACCGTCACCCTGGAGGACCCGCGCGGCTACGGGCGCGTCGTGCGCGCGCCCGACGGGACCGTCGAGCGGGTGGTGGAGACCAAGCATCCCGGTGACGCGACCGACGCGCAGCGTCTGATCCGTGAGGTCAACACCGGCCTGTTCGCCTTCGACGGCGCGCCGCTGCTCCAGGCGCTGGAGGAGGTCACCGCCGACAACGCCCAGGGCGAGCTCTACCTCCCAGACGTGCTCCCGCTCCTGCGCGCCCACGGGCAGACCGTCGACGCGTTGGCGCTCGCAGACGGTGGGGGCGCAACCGACGAGCTGCTGCAGATCAACGACCGCCCGCAGCTCGCCGCGGTGACCGCGGTCGCCCAGCGCGAGATCTGCGCGCGCCACATGCGCGCCGGGGTGACGATCGTCGCGCCCGGGGCGACCGTGATCGACGTCGACGTCGAGATCGGCCAGGACACCGTGATCGAGCCGGGAACCGCGCTGCGCGGCGCGACGGTGATCGGCAGCGGATCGACGATCGGTCCCCACAGCACGCTGATCGACGCGACGGTCGGCGACGCGTCGACCGTGCTGCACGCCTACGTCACCGGCGCCGCGATCGGGGACCGGGTGACGGTCGGCCCGTTTGCCTACCTGCGCCCGGGCACGATCCTGCGCGAGGGTTCCAAGGCGGGGACGTTCGTGGAGATCAAGAACTCCGACGTCGGCGCCGGGACCAAGGTGCCGCACCTGTCCTACATCGGCGATGCCGATATCGGGGAGCAGACCAACCTCGGCGCGGCGACGATCACCGCCAACTACGACGGGTACACCAAGAGCCGCACGACGATCGGCAGCCGCGTCAAGACGGGCGTCGACACGACGCTCACGGCCCCGGTGAGCGTCGGCGACGACGCCTTCACCGCCGCCGGCTCGGTGATCGGCTCAGACGTTCCGCCGGGGGCGCTCGCCGGTTCTCCGGGCGTCGCCCGATCGGCCCAGCGCAACGTCGAGGGCTACGCGGGGCGGCGCGCCGAGCGGGCCGCCGCCGAGTCGAAAACCGACTCCGCGGCGAGGTCATGAGCGCGCTGGAGTCGTCGGATGCCAGTCGTACACTGACCATGGAGATGGCAGTCGTCCAGCCTCACACCATCGCGACCACGGTGCTGCGCCGAGAGTACGACAAGCGGCTGATGCTCGTCTCCGGCCGGGCCAACCCAGAGCTGGCCGCCAAGATCGCCGACAAGCTCGGGGTCGAGTTGAGCAACGCCAACCCCAAGACGTTTGCCAACGGCGAGGTGTACTGCCGCTTTGACGAGTCCGTGCGCGGGGCCGACGTCTTCATCGTGCAGCCGACGTCGACCAATCTGGCGGAGGGGATGACGACCAACGACGCGCTGATGGAGCTGCTGGCGATGGTCGATGCGGCGGTCGGCGGCTCGGCGCACCGGGTGATCGCGGTCACCCCGTGGTACGGCTACTCACGCCAGGACAAGAAGTCCGCGCCGCGTGAGCCGATCAGCGCGCGCCTGGTGGCGCGGATGCTCGAGGCCGCGGGCATCGACCGGATCCTCACCATGGACCTGCACTCCGGTCAGATCCAGGGGTTCTTCCAGAAGCCCTGCGACCACATGACCGCGCTGTTCATGCTCACCCAGTACTTCGACGACCTCGCGCTGCAGGACCTCGTCGTCGTCGCCCCCGATGCCGGGCGGGTGAAGCTCAACAAGCAGTTCGCGGCCAAGATCGGGGCCGATCTGGCGATCCTCAACAAGGAGCGTCCCGCCCAGCAGGTCGCCGCGATCAGCTACGTGATCGGTGACGTCAAGGACAAGACCGCGCTGATCGTCGACGACATGATCGGCACCGCGGGGACGTTGGCCGCCGCCGCCCAGGCGGTGCGCGACGCCGGCGCCCGGTGCATCTACGCGGCCGCCACCCACGGCAACTTCTCCAGCGGCTCCTGGGAGAACCTGGCCGCCGCCGGCTTTGAGCGCGTCGTCGTCACCGACACGATCGCGCTGCCGCCCGGGGCGCCGGACAACGTCTTCGTGCTCTCCTGCGCCGACCTGCTCACCAACTCGATCCGCCAGATCTTCACCGACGGCTCGGTGAGCGACGTGTTCGGCGGCGAGAACCAGCTGTTCTAGATCGCCGGCGCCATGACCGGCGACGACGCCTACCCCAGCGGGCGGCTGCAGAGCGAGCGCGCGGCGCGCCTGATGGAGCTGCTCGGCCTCAGCGACGAGGAGCTGTGTGAGACCCTCGGGGTCGATCCGCTCAGCCTGCTCTCCGGCCAGCTTGACCACCGGCCCGAGCTGGGCATCCTGCTCGATCTGCTCGACGAGGCCGCCGAGCGCGCCGGCGCCGGCGTGCTGCGCCGCTGGGTGCGGGCCACGGGTCCGGCCGGCCGGCCGATCGACGCGCTCACCCGGCGGGATTTCGCCGCCTTCGAGGACGCGATCTCGGCGCTGGCGGAGCGGGGGTTCGTCCTGCGGGGTGGGGGAGGTCAACACGGTGGGTGACGGCCAGCCGGCGGGGGAGCCCTTCGTCCACCGGCTGCGGGTCCGCTACGCCGAATGCGACCCGCTCGGCATCGTCTTCAACGCGCAGTACCTCGCCTACATCGACCTCTCGCTCACCGAGCTGTGGCGCGCCGCGTTCGGCGGCTATGAGCCGATGCTCCGTGAGGGTGTCGAGACCGTCGTCGCCGACGCCCGGCTGCGGTTCCGCGCGCCGGCGCGATTTGACGAGGAGCTTGAGATCGCGGTCTCGGTCGGCCACCTGGGCACGACCGGCATGAGCACGCGTCACCTGATCAGTCGCGCCGCCGACGGGGAGCTCGTGCTCGACGGTCGGATGCGCTACGTGTGGGTCGACACCGCGACCCTGGTCAAGACGCCGATCCCCGACTGGGCGCGGGGCGGACTCACCCCCCACCTGATTCCCGACCCGGCCGCCGACTGAGCTACGGAAGCGGTCAGTCCTCGGCGGGCTTGGGCGGCTTCTTGGGCCAGATGCCCACCAGGTGATGAAACGCCCGGGCGAACAGCCGGTCGACCGCTGCCGCAGCGCCCGCCATCACCGCGGCCTGCAGCGCGCGGCCGGTGACCACCTTGAGCATGCCGCCGCGGCCGTCGCCCGGCGCGGGCACCGGCTCGTCGTCGACCCGTGACCAGAGGGTGCGGAAGATCGAGCGCCCGAGCGCGCGGGAGACCAGCGAGCCGATGATCGAGAACGGGAGGTAGAGAAGTCGCATCGAGGGCGGAGCCTATCGAGCGGCTCCCCCGCCGCGGTGTGAGCCCGGACCCGGAGAGTGCCGACTGCGCCGGATGGCCCAATCGCCTGCTCCACTTGGAGGTTGGCAGACGACCGACCCGCATGGGTTAATGAACGGGGTCGGGATTGACCAGCCGTACGAAGGAGCAAGCGACGCTCGACGAGGAACACAGCAACGACGCCGGAGCCGACGAGCTGCTGAGGTCCGCCCTGCTCGATGACTCCGCGGCGGTCGCGGTCTCCCTGCGCGTCGACGGCCTGCCGCTCAGCGATTCGATGACCGTCATCTTCCATGGGCGGCGGGACCTGGGCACGCTGCAGACCTACGTCACCTGGGGCAGCCGCGGCGCGGGCGCGACGGTCTCGGCCGGGGAGCTGCTGCGCGTGCCCTGTGACCTGGATCTCGCCGACGCCGAGGACCGGGCGGCCGCCGAGGCGCTCTATCTGGAGCAGGCGACGACGCTGCGCGACGCGCTCGTCGGTGCCGACACGGTGCTGGACGTCTGGCGCGAGCCGTTGTCCGAGCTCGCCGGGTCGGTCGTCGCGGTCGACCACTCCACCCAGCTGCCGGTCCGGCTGCCCGCGCCCCGGCTGCTGCCCACCGCGCTCGTCGCGCGTGAGTCCCAGCTCGTCGTCACCCCGGTGTGCAACGCGCGGACGCTGGCCGACGGCCGGCCGCCGATGGGGATCGCCTGCGCCCGGCAGGAGTTCGCTCGGGTCTACCCGCTGGCCGACGACCCGGAGCGCTGCGTCGAGGAGTTCATGGAGCTGGCCGCCGATCACGCGCACGAGCTGGCGGCGCGCCTGGAGCACCAGGAGGCGTCCGTGCAGCGTTTCCTGGAGCTCAGCGACGGCTGACCGTCGCGCGACGCGGGGACCGGGCGGCGCGAGTCAGCGGGCACCGCCCACGGGTCGCCGCGGAGCGGGCGCCGCGAGTCAGCGCTGAACGAGCGCCGCGCCGTCAGCGACGCGGCTGGGCACGCGCGGCGGCGTGCGAGCGGGCTCACGAACGGGCCGGCGCTCCCGCGGCGGGCGACGATCGCCGATCCGGCCGGGCTCGCGCAGACGCACCGCGGCGGGAACCGCGTCGGGCAGCGGGATGCCGCCCCGCGGCGGCTCCGGCCGCGACGGCGGGATCTTGGGACCGCGGCCCCAGCCCTCGTCGCCGTCGTCGGTATCGAACAGCGGTCCCCCCGGATCCTCGCGCAGGGCGGGCAGCATCAGCACCGCGACGCAGATGAAACCGACGAGGTGGACGCCGGCGATCCAGAGCACGAGCTGCACCCCTTCGGACATGGGAAAAGGTTAGCGCACGGTTAGCGGCCACACCACCGGTTCAGGTCGTCTTCGCGCGGTCCCGCTACCATCGCTTCGCGCTATGGCCGCCAACCAATCCACAGCCCTGAAGGTCACCCTCCGCGAGGCGGGTGGCTCCCGCGCGACCCGCCGCCTGCGTCGCACCGGCGCCGTTCCCGGGGTCGTCTACGGCGGCGGCGAGGATCCAGTCAGCTTCCAGGTCAACGAGCGGACGCTGCGCCACGCGCTGGCCGACGCCGGCGCGGTGATCGACCTCGACATCGAGGGGGGCGCCACCGGCCCGGTCGTCCTCAAGGAGATCGCCCGCCACCCGGTCAACGGGGCGACGATGCACATCGATCTGATCCGCGTCCGCCTGGACGTGAAGATCCAGTCGGTGGTCGCGCTTGAGCTGACCGGCGTCGACGAGGCTCCCGGGGTACGTGAGGGCGGCGTCCTGGAGCTCATCACCCGCGAGCTGAACGTCGAGGCGCTGCCCAACGACATTCCCGACACGCTCGAGCACGACGTCTCCGGGATGCAGATCGGCGACCACCTCACGCTCGACGCGCTCACGCCGCCATCGACGGTCACGCTGCTCGACGATCCGGAGACCGTGATCGCCACGCTCACCCCGCCGCGCCTGCAGACCGACTCCGCCGACGAGATCGAGTCCGAGACCGAGGTCGTGGGCGAGGGCCAGGCGCAGGCCGACGCCTCCGCCGACGCCGACTCCGAGTAGGCGCCTCGACCGTGCGGCTCCCCGGTCGCGGGGACGCCCGCGTCGACTGGCTGATCGTCGGCCTGGGCAACCCCGGCTCTGAGTACGAGCGCACGCGCCACAACGTCGGGTTCGAGGTCGTACGCGCGTTGATCGACCGCTGGGCGCTGCCCAAGCCCAAGTCGAAGTACCGGGGCCTGCTGACCGACGGCCGAACCGAGGTGGGCGGGCCGCGCGTGGCGGTGCTGGCGCCGCAGACCTACATGAACGACGCCGGGAAGTCGGTCGGCCCCGCCCGCGGCGCGTTCGGTGTCGCGCTTGACCGCGTGCTCGTCATCCACGACGAGATCGACATTCCGTTCGGCGAGATCCGCGTCCGGCTCGGCGGCGGTCTGGCCGGTCACAACGGCCTGAAGTCGATCCGCGACGGCCTGGGGTCAACGGACTTCGGTCGCATCCGCGTCGGGGTGGATCGCCCGCCGACCACCGATCCCGATCGGGTTGCGGCCTACGTCCTGGGCCGGTTCTCCGAGCCTCGCGCCGACGTGCAGGCGCTCGTTGACCGGGCCGCCGACGCCGCGCAGCGCGTCGTGCTCGACGGTTATCCGTAGCCCCCCGGGGCACCGATTCCCGCTCCCCCCGCTCCTAGACTCAGTAGCCGCCCACCGATGCTCCGTACGCTGCTCGCCCACGCCGATGAGGACCCCCAGACCGCCGCGCTCGCCGCCGGCGGCGGTGAGGCGTTCGTCTCCCAGTCGCTGCGCCCCTACCTGATCGCCGCGCTGCTGGACCGCGACGGCGACCGCCCGGCGATCGTCGTCGCCGGCGACGACCGCGCGGCCCGTGACCTCGCCGCCGGTCTGAAGGCCTGGCTTGAGCCGCGGCCGGTGCGCTACTACCCGAGCCGCGGGGTCGCCTATGAGTCTCACCTGGCGCCGCCGCCGCACCTCGTCGGCCTGCGGATCGCGGCGCTCGACGCGCTGTTGGAGCCGCCCGCCGACGGCGCGTCGGCCGACGGTGCTGCGCCGGTCGTCGTGGTCAGCGCCGTCGCGCTGACCGAGAAGGTGCCCGACCGCTCGATGCGCCCGCACGGGTTCCTGCTGCGCACCGGCGAGCTGATCGACCTCGACGAGACCGCCCTGGACCTCGTCGCCGCGGGGTATGAGCGCGTCGACCAGGTCGAGGATCGCGGTCAGTTCGCCATCCGCGGTGGCCTGCTCGACCTGTTCCCGGCGACCGAGGACCGGGCGGTGCGCGTCGACCTGTTCGGCGACGAGATCGAGCGGCTGAGCTGGTTCTCCACCTTCACCCAGCGCTCGCTCGAGGATGCCGACTGCGTCGAGGTCGCGCCCGCCGCCGAGCTGGCCCCCGAGCACCGGGAGCTGGCCGAGATCGCCGCCCTGGAGGACCCCGAGGACCGCCCCGACATCGCCCAGCTGCTGCCCGTCGACTCCTTTCACCCGCTGCTGGAGCTGATCGGCGAGCAGGCGGCGGTGCTGATCGCCGGCGCCGAGGATCTGGCGCCCGCGCTGGCCGACCACTGGCAGGACGTCTCCACCGCGCTGGCCGGCGACGACGCCCAGCACCTGTATGTCGACCCCGACGAGATCCTCGCGGTGCTCGACGAACGGGTGAAGGTCCGCCTCTCGAGCATCGATCAGGATCAACGCTACGCCTTCCGCGCCCAGGCCGCCGACATCGCCGCCCGGGGCCTGAAGGAGGCCGAGCCCGAGCTGGAGAAGCTCGCGCGCTCGGGCTACCGGACGGTGCTGACCTTCCCCCAGCGCGGCGTCGGCGAGCGCTTTGCCTACAACCTCGGCCGCCTGAAGGTCCGCTGGCTCGACGACGAGCGCCAGGCCGACTCCGGGGCGCTGACGATGGCCCAGGCCCGGCTGTCGACCGGCTTCATCGCGCCGCAGTTCCACCTCGCGGTGATCCCCGAGCAGCGGCTGTTCCAGCGCCGCCGGTCTGATCGCTCGACCGGCGTGGGCAGCCGCCGCCGCGGCGTGCTGCGCTCGTTCGCCGACCTGCGCACCGGCGACATCGTCGTGCACGAGGATCACGGCATCGCCCGCTTTGCCGGCTTTGACACCAAGACGGTGGCGGGCATCACCCGCGACTACCTGTATCTGGAGTACGCGGGCTCTGACAAGGTCTTCGTCCCCGTCGACCAGCTGGCCAAGATCAGCCGCTACGTCGGCGGCGGCGGCGCGCACCCGCCGCTGTCCAAGCTCGGCGGCACGCGCTGGGACACGGTCAAGGCCCGAGCGCGGCGCGCGGCCCAGGAGCTGGCCGGCGAACTGCTCAACCTCTACGCCGAGCGCAAGCGCCGGGAGGGGCACGCCTTCCCCGTCGACACCGACTGGCAGCTGGAGTTCGAGGCCGCCTTCCCCCACACCGAGACGCCCGACCAGCGCGACGCCATCGAGTTCGTCAAGGCCGACATGGAGGCGCCCCGCCCGATGGACCGCCTGATCTGCGGCGACGTCGGCTACGGCAAGACCGAGGTCGCGCTGCGCGCCGCCTTCAAGGCCGCTCAGGACGGCAAGCAGGTGATGCTGCTGGCGCCGACGACGATTCTCGCCCAACAGCATTTCGGGACCTTCACCGAGCGCCTCAAGGACTATCCGGTGACGATCGACCACGTGTCGCGGTTTCGCTCGGCGGCCGACCAGAAGGCCGCGATCGCCCACTTCGCCGCCGGCGAGGTCGACATCCTGATCGGCACCCACCGGCTGCTCTCCCGCGACGTCCGCGCCAAGGACCTGGGGCTGCTGATCGTCGACGAGGAGCAGCGCTTCGGGGTCAAGCAGAAGGAGCTGCTGCGCCAGCTCAAGCTGCGCGTCGACGTGATCGCGATGAGCGCCACCCCGATCCCGCGCACGCTGCAGATGTCGATGGCCGGGGTCCGGGACATCTCGGTGATCGAGACCCCCCCGGAGGGCCGGCGGCCGGTCAAGACGTTCGTCGGCGAGTACGACGAGGAGCTCGTGCGCCGAGCGCTGATCCGCGAGAAGGAGCGTCACGGCCAGGCGTTCTTCCTGCACAACCGGGTCGAGACGATCGAGGAGACGGCGGTCCGCCTGCGCGGGCTGTGTCCGGGGATGCGGTTCCTCGTCGCCCACGGCCAGATGGACGAGGGCCAGCTGGAGGAGCGGATGATGACGTTCCTGCGCGGCGACGCCGACGTGCTCGTCTGCACGAGCATCATCGAGTCGGGGATCGACATCCCGCAGGCCAACACGCTGGTCGTCGAGCGCTCCGACGTGTTCGGCCTCTCCCAGCTCTACCAGATTCGCGGCCGGGTGGGCCGCTCGCGCGAGCGTGGCTACGCCTACCTGCTGTATCCCTCCGCCGCCGCGCTGACGCCTGAGGCGGCGCAGCGGCTGTCGGCGCTCAGCGACTACACCGAGCTGGGCGCCGGGTTCAAGATCGCGATGCGCGACCTGGAGCTGCGCGGCGCCGGCAACCTGCTCGGCGACGAGCAGTCCGGCCACGTCGCGGCGCTCGGCTTCGAGCTGTACATGCAGATGCTCGACGAGGCTGTGGCCGCCGCCGACGGCGACGGCTCAGACGCCGGTGAGGACTGGGAGCCGGTGCGCCTCGACGTCGACGTCGACGCCTATGTGCCGGCCGATTACATCCCCTATGAGCAGGCCAAGGTCGACGTCCACCGCCGGATCGCCGGCGCTCGGGAGGTCGCCGACCTGATGGCGCTGCGCGACGAGCTGCAGGACCGCTTCGGCGAGCCGCCGGCGCCGCTGTTGAACCTGATCTCGCTCCAGCAGGCGCGGATCAAGCTCGGCCAGGCCGGCGCCCAGACGGTGTCGGTGCGCAACGACCGCCTGGCGGTGACCCCGATCGAACTGGACTCGGTGCGGGCCAAGCGGATCCGGGCCGAGATCCCCGAGGCGCTGTATGAATCGGGCAAGTCGCAGCTGTCGGTGCGCATGCCCAAGGACCCTCAGGAGCGCTTCCCGGCGATCGTGCGTGCCGCCGACGTGCTGCTGTCGGTGCTGCGCGAGGCGCAGCCCGACTCGGTCATCGCCGCCTGAGCCGCGTGTAAGCGGGCGGTAAGTCCTGCACCGAGGGGCGGCACGCCGGCGAGGCGGGTCGCTACCATCGACCGCGCTTATGAAGTCTCGTTGGTCGATCCTGGCGCCTGGCGCCTTTTTTGTGCTCATCGCGCTGGTCATCAGCGGTTGCGGGTCCAGCATCCCCTCCAACTCGGTGGCCAGCGTCGCCGGCAACCCGATCACGACCCAGGCGTTTGACCACTGGATGTACGTCGACGCCAAGGGCGAGGCCGCGTCGACCCCCGGTGAGCCGGTGATCGTCCCCAACGACCCGCCGAACTTCACCAAGTGCATCGCGCAGGCCCGCGCCGAGGTCCCGGAGCTGAAGAAGACCGCGGCCAAGACGCTGAAGTCCGACTGCCAGCAGCTGTTCACCTCGGAGGAGAGCCAGGTGCTGGACTTCCTGATCAAGGCCTACTGGTATCAGGCCGAGGCCCACAAGCAGGGGATCAACATCACCCCCGCGCAGGTGCAGACGGCGCTGGCCAAGGCCAAGAAGGGCGAGTTCAAGACCGCCGCCCAGTACCAGGCGTTTCTGACCGAGAGCGGGCAGACCCCCGCTGACGTCGAGTACCGGGTCCGCGTCAGCCAGGTGTTTGACAAGTTGATCGCCAAGCACCCGACGAAGGTGACCGCGGCGGACATCAGCGCGTACTACGCCAGCCACAAGTCGTCGTTCGGCACCCCGCAGCGTCGCAACATGCGGATCGTGCTGGCCAAGACCGCGGCGCAGGCGAACGCCGCCAAGAAGGCCCTGCAGGGCGGCGAGAGCTGGACGGTGGTCGCCAAGAAGTACTCGACCGATCCGACGACCAAGAACGAGGGTGGACTGCTCAGCGACGTCACCCCGGGACAGCAGGACGCCGCGCTGTCCAAGGCCGCATTCGCCGCGCCGCTCAACAAGCTCGAGGGCCCGGTCAAGGGGCAGTTCGGCTACTACGTGCTGGAGGTGATCAAGATCACTCCGGCGACCCAGAAATCACTGGCTCAGGCCACGTCGCAGATCAAGACGACGTTGACCAGCCAGAAGCAGACCGCCGCCCAGAACGCCGTCGACGCGCAGGTCAAGAAGGACTTCGGGTCAAAGACACTGTGCCGGGCCGAGTATTCGATGGCCGACTGCAAGGGCTACAAGAAGCCCGCGGCGTCGACGACCGCGACCTCGTCGGCCGGCGCCGCCACCACCCCGGCGACGACGACCACCCC
>CAZZYU010000049.1:0-22686 GCA_964658375.1 uncultured Acetobacteraceae bacterium
CCGTTCCAGGCGTAGGCGGTGATCCAGTCGATGTCGAGGTTGGTGTGGGTGGGGGTGGTGGGGTTGATGCAGGGGTAGTCGGTGAGGGTGCAGTTGGTGTTGGTTTCGGTTTGGACGTCCATTTCCATGGGGTCTGAGGGGATGTGGGGGTTGGTGATGGTGGCTTGGGTTTGGCCGTTGAGGGTCCAGGTGAGGTGTTGGGGGGTCCATTGGATGCCGAGGGTTTGCCATTGGGAGAAGTCGCCGTGGATGGTGACTTGGGGGAGTTGGGCTTTGGTGCCGTTGGGGTTGCAGTAGATGTTGGTGAGGGTGGTGGTGCTGCGGTCTCCGCCGGCGTCTTCGCCGAAGTCGATTTCGCCGTCGCACGGCCAGTTGCCGCTGGCGGGCCAGAGCAGGATGGCGTATTTGACGCCGGTGGCTTTGGTGATGCGGAAGCGGATGTCGTATTGGCCGTAGGTTTGGGTGAGGCAGTGGGCGCTGGAGATGCCGGCGGTGACCCATTGGTTGTGGTAGGCGGGGTCTTGGTAGGTCTGGAGTTGGGCGATGCCGTTTTGGACGGTGACGTGGCTGGGTTCCCAGAGGGCGGTGGGGCTGCTGGGGGGGATGCCTTGGTAGGGGCCCCAGCAGGCGGGGAGGGTGGTGCCGGTGAAGTCCTGGGCGAGGACTTGGTGAAAGCCGGGGAGGTCGCCGGTCGGCATCGCCACCCCCGACGGCGACGCGGGATCTGATCTCGGAGGAGTCGTCGTCAGGGGCGTGGCAGCCGCGAGGTCGATCGTCGGGTGCGAGCCGGCCGCGGTGGAGCCGGCCGCGGCCGAGCCGCCGGCGGTCGAGCCCGACCGACTGTGAGAGGTGGCGATCAGCCACCCTCCCAGGACGACCGCCACCAGAGCGAGCGCGGCGAGCACCAGGCGCCGGGCCGCCGGACGCGAGCGCGGCGGCGGATCGGGGCGTGACAGCCGCAGCTGGCTCACCTCGCCTGACACCTGGTGGGCGTGGTCGACGTCGGTCATCTCAGTTGATGATCAGGAATCGAGCCGTGATCAGGACGATCGCGACGAGGCATGACAGGGCGGCGAGGCTGACGACCCCCCGTCGGCCCGCGAGCGAGCCGGCGGGCTGGCGCCAGTGGAGCAACTGGGCGAGGACCAGCAGCGCGAGCGCGACGCACGTCACCGCTGCCCCGACCCGTGCGGAGCTGAGGATCTGATCGATCGTCGCGGCCGACGGCGTCATCCGTGCGACCCCCGCCGGGCGGTGAGCGCGAGTGAGATCTGGGTCGTCGTTCCGAGCACGGTGATGGCGAGCAGGGCGAGCTCGCAGGGTCGCCAGGAGAAGAACGCGATGTAGGTGACCGCCTGTGCCACGCAGATGAGCGCGACGACCGACACCAGCAGCATGAGCGTCAGCGTCAGCGCGAGGTCGGTGATCCGCAGCAGCGGCACGAGCGCGACTCCGGTCCCGAAGACGACGGCCACGCAGGCCAGGGCGCGCAGCGGCTCCACGTCTGAGACGCCGATGACGATCACGGCCAGCCAGCTGGCGGCCAGGTTGGCCACCGGCAGTGAGAGTCGCCTGGTCATCCGCCCGCTCCTCCCGGTTGGACTGGCTTGGTCGGCCCGCCGACCACGCGGTAGATGAACGATCCGGCTCGGTCATAGGTCAAGCGGAAGTGCGAGTTGCGGGCCAGCTGCGCGGTGAGCTTGGTCACCCAGTCGGTCGGGAACCCGTAGGTGGTGATCGCGTAATTGCGCTGCGCGGGGGTGATCAGCAGGTAGGAGCCGCGCGAGTTACCTCCGATCGCGTTCAGCAGCCGCGTCGGGGTGTCGAGCGAGTAGCGGGTCACCTGCGAGTCCAGCGCCACATAGCTGTACTGAGCGAGCCGGGTGTAGCTGAGAAACGCATTGTTGACGACGAGCCCCAGCGTCGAGCCGGGCCGGGCGACCGTGTAGAGATACTGGGCGGCGTGAACGTCGCTGGGCGTCGCCTGCTCGAACTCCTCGTTGCCGTAGCACGCGATCAGGAGCGCCGGCACGAGCGCCGTGGAGATCGCCGCCAGCGCCAGCGCCTTCGGCATGGCCATCGCCTCGATGACGCGGGGAAACTCTCCGACGAGCAGGATCAGCATGAACGGCAGCGTGAACAGGTACAGGCGCAGCGTCGCCTCGCCGCCGTAGGCCTGGGCGAGGAGGATCGGGAACGGCACCACCGCCAGGATCACCGTCGACAGGCTGAGCCGCCGGTGTCCGAGCACGGCGCGCAGCGCCCCGGCCGCCGCGGCGAGCCACACCACCAGGCTGAATCCGACCCGTTCGTCGAGGACGAAGCGGTGGGAGGAGCTGCCGGTGAAGTGTCCACTGACGTTGGCCGACACCGCGCTGCTCCCGCCCGAGCCGAACAGCAGCGAGAGGTGTCCGGACCAGAAACCGATCGCCCCGTAGCTGATCCATCCGATCGTGGCCATCACGCACAGGACGGCGAAGTACCGCGCCGAGGTGACCCGCGCGGCGGCGAGCACGCAGATGTCGACGGCGAGCACGACGGGCGTCAGCTGATGCTCCATCGCCAGCGCGATCGCCGACGCGGTCAGCAGCATGAGCAGGCCGAACTGCTGCCCGGAGGTCCACGCGGGGGCGCGAGCGACGGAATCGTCGATCAGGCGCTGATAGAGGCGGCCCAGACGCCGGCGCTCAAAGCGCCACCCCACGCTGGGAAACGCGGCGAGGATGACCGCGAGGATGCCGAGGAACAGCAGGTAGCCGACTCCCTGCGGCGAGAAGTAATCCTGACCGACCCAGTTGGTCAGCGGGAACAGCCAGACGACGATCCACGCTCGCCGCTCGGAGCCCAGCAACGTCCGGGCGATGACGTAGGTGGGCAGCAGGTAGCTGAGATTGAGCGCCAGCGGCGTCCATCTGATCAGCGGCAGCGCGCTCCCCAGATGCGCCATTCCGACGACCGCCGCCGCCGCCGTGAAGAAGCCCGGCCAGGAGAAGCGGGAGTCCAGCGCGGTCAGCGGATGCTGGTGGTTGATGATCACCTGGGTGATCCCCACGTGCAGGTAGGCGACCTCAAACCGTGGCTCGACCTCCAGCAGCGCCGCCACCCCATGCACGAGGAAGGTCATCGCGCACACATGGATCACGAGCAGCAGCGGCTCGGGCTCCGGGCGGCGCAGGACCATCACGAAGCTGACCGAGAGCACCGCGCCGATCAGGAAGACGGGCCACGGAACGACGCTGATCAGACCGAGCCCTCCGACCTTGGCGGGGTTGTCGTGGCGGCAGACGAGCAGCGTCGCGGCGATCGCCGCCAGCGGGACGATCACCGGCCAGCCCCGGCGTGTGGCACGGCGCGCCGGCACCTCGGACGAGCTGGTGTGTTGGACGAGGACCCCCACGTTCAGAACGTCGTCTCGCGCGGCCGTGAGCGGCGGCCGGGAGGGGTGCGCCGACGGCGCGGGACGTTGATCGGCCAGGGGAAGACAGGTGGTAGTCTGTCGCCTCCGGCCGCGACGCACGACGGGCGTCTGGGATGTTGCTGCGCTGGATTCACAATTCGACGTCGGTCTGACTCAAAAGACGACGCGCGCTCCCGCAGCGCCTGCCTTGCCCCGCCCAGGGATGCACCCCCGGCCGACTAACCGTATCAAGCCCGTTGCCGCGCCTGTCCGATTTACCATCGTCCGGTCTGTTGAGAACCCCGCGTTCTCAGGACCGCCCGTTGACGGGGTCAGACTTTTTCTATACTGGCCCCGGTACACCGCGGTGGTGACGAGCCCCTGGGGAATGGTGTAATCGGCAACACGCGACACTCTGGATGTCGAATTTGGGGTTCGAGTCCCTGTTCCCCAGCTTCTGCCCTCGGCGCCTCGCCGGCGGCGGCCGTGCGGGGCTCAGGGGTCGACGAACTCCGGCGGCTCGCCTGAGAACCCCGCCGTGACCGCCGCCAGCTGGTTGGGCGAGCCGATCAGCTCGAGCTGCAGCTCGGCCTCGAGCGCGAGCGTGTCCGGCGCCGCCGCGGTCCACGACTCGTCATAGAGCCGCTTGGCGCGCCGGACGGCGTCGGGGGAGCGGCCGGCGATCTCGGCGGCGAGCCGGCGGGCGGCCGGCAGCGGATCGTCGGCGACGTGGCTGACCAGACCCAGCGCCGCCGCGTCGGTGCCCGAGACGACGGCGCCGGTGTAGGTCAGCTCCTTGGCCACGTCGATCGAGACCAGGCGGGGGAGGGTGCGGGTGATGCCCATGTCGGGAATCAGGCCCCACCTGACCTCCATCACCGACAGCTTGGCGTCCGGGGCGGCGATCCGGATGTCGGCGCCGAGCGCGATCTGCAGCCCTCCGCCGAAGACCGAGCCGTGCAGCGCCGCGATCACCGGCACCGGCAGCGCCAGCCAGCCGCAGGCGGCCCGCTGAAACCAGTTGGGGACCTCGCCGTCGACGCGATCGGTGAACCCGGCGACGCCGTCTCCGGCGGCCATCAGCGACCCGATGTCCAGGCCCGAGCAGAAGCTCGGTCCGTCGCCGTGCAGGACGACGGCCCGCACGCCGGGCTCGGTGGCCAGCCGCTCGGCGGTGGCGTTGATCGCCTCGAGCATCGGGATGTCCAGCGCGTTGTGCTTGCCGGCGCGGCTGAGGGTCACGACGGCGACGTGGTCGGCGATCTCGAGCTGGACGCGCGGGGGCTCGGTGAGGGTCACCGGGTGCAATCTACGGGCTCTGCGAACCGGTGTCGTCGGCCGGCGACACCGGGTCGCCGACGCGGACGGTGGCGCCGCTCAGGACCTCGCCGTGGATCCCGAAGGCCAGCGGCTCGGTTGTCGGCTGCTCGCGCCGGTAGGTCGCCAGCAGCTTCAGCGTGGGGAAGTCGACCTCGCCGGTCTCCGGTCCGCGCGTGGTCGTGACGCAGCGCCCGACGTGACCGTGGATCCGCAGCCGCGCGCCGCCCACCATCACCGTGCGCCCCACCCAGCGATCCTCCGCGTGGGCCGCCACCCCGTCGACTTCGATCAGCATCCGGAAGCGACGGGCGTCGATGGCCCCGCCCGCGCCGGGCGTGCCGTCGGCCTGCGCCAGACGCTCCAGGGAGCCGCGGGAGACGATCGACACGGCGCCCTCGTGCCCGCGGTCGACGCCGCTGCCGGCCGACACCAGGCGCAACGGCTGCCCGGTGTAGCGCGAGAGCGCCGCGGCCCACGGCCCGTCGAGCACCCGGGCCGCGCGCGGGCGGGAGAAGAACGTGGTCGTGATCTCGGGACCGAGGCCGACCGGCCCGCTCGCCTCCTCACCGTCGGGGAAGCGCAACGCGAGCGTGTCGGCGTCCAGGTCGTAGTGCGCGACGACGGTCTGCAGCGATCCCAGCCGCTTGCCGTTGACCAGTGCGCCCGCCTCGTCGACGACGTAGAAGGCGCGGTCGCCGCGCGCGCCGTGCTCGTCAAGCGTCACCGACGTGACCGAACGGATCCGGGTCCCCTTGACCGGCGTCATCGACAGGGCGCAGACGGTGATCGCCATGCCCGAAGGCTACGCCCCGTTCGACGTGCCGCGGAGGTCGGTCAGGCCGCGGCCTGATCGGTCCAGTCGCGATACAGCGCCCAGTAGCGACCGCCGGCGGCCAGCAGCTCCTCGTGGGTGCCCTGCTCGACGATCTGGCCGTACTCCATCACGAGGATCCGGGCCGCGTTGCGGATCGTCGACAGGCGATGGGCGATGACCACCGCCGTGCGCCCGGCGACCAGCCGCCGCAGGCCCTGCTCGATCAGCGCCTCGGTGTGCACGTCGACGTTGGACGTCGCCTCGTCGAGCACGAGGATGCGCGGATCGGCGACGAGCGCCCGCGCGAAGGCGACCAGCTGGCGCTGGCCGGCCGACAGCTGGATCCCGCGCTCGCCGATCTGGGTCTCATAGCCCCGCTCGAGGTTGGTGATGAACGTATCGGCGCCGACGGCGCGGGCGGCGTCGGCGATCTCCTCGTCGGTGGCCTCCGGGCGGCCGAAGGCGATGTTCTCCCGCACGCTGCCGCTGAACAGGAAGCCCTCCTGGGGCACGATCCCCATCTGCGAGCGCAGCGAGTGGGCGGTGACCGACCGCAGGTCGTGCCCGTCGACGAGCACCGCGCCGCCGGTGGGGTCATAGAACCGCGCGACGAGCTTGGCGAACGTCGACTTGCCGGCGCCCGTCTCCCCGACGAGCGCGATCGTCTGGCCCGGCGCCACCGTGAGGTCGATGTCGCGCAGCGCCCAGGCGCTATCCGCGTCGGCGCCGTAGCGAAACGACACGTCGCGGAACTCAAGCTCGCCGCGGATCGGCGGCAGCTCGGTCGCGTCCGGTGCGTCGACGAGCTCGGGCTGCTCGTCGAGCAGGCCGAGGATCTTGTCCAGTGCGGCCATCCCCGACTGGTAGGTGGTGTAGAGCTGGGAGAGCTGCTGGATCGGGTTGAAGAAGTTGTTCAGCGCCGCGATGAAGCCGAACACGACGCCGGTGGAGGTGTGGCCGTCGATCGCCGCGATCCCGCCGATCACCAGGATCTCGACCGTGACGAGCGCCGAGAGCAGCTCCACCGCCGGGAAGTAGGCGGCGTTGAGGTGGATCGTGGTCATGTTCGCCGCGCGGTTGTCCTCGTTGAGCTGGGCGAACTCGTCGACGTGACGCTGCTCTGACCCGAACGAGCGCACGGTCCGGATCCCCGACAGCGTCTCGCCCAGATAACCGGTGATCGAGGCGATCTTCTCCCGGGTCAGCCGGTAGGCGCCGGCCGAGGCGATCCGGAAGGCGAGGCCGCCGGCGAGCAGGAACGGCAGCGCGATGAAGGTCAGCAGCGCGAGGTGGAGGTCCAGGACCATCAGGATCACGACCACCCCGATCAGCATCAGCCCCGACTCGATCAGCGTCGCCAGCCCGTCCTCCACGAGCTGGTCCAGCGCCTCGACGTCGTTGGTCATGCGGCTGATGACAACGCCGGCGATGTTGCGCGAGTAGAAGCCGATCGACAGCGACTGCAGGTGGGCGAACAGCCGCAGCCGCAGATCCTGCAGCGCGCGCTGGCCGACCCAGCCGACCAGGTAGGTCTGGATGTAGGTGGCCACGCCGTAGACGACGGCCGACACCAGGAACACGCCGGCGACGACGTACAGGGTGTGCGTGTCGTGACGGTCGATGCCCTTGTCGATCGCGATCTTGGCCAGGGGCGCGGGGGCGAGCGCGGCGCCGGTGGCGGCCACCAGTGAGACGAACATCGCCGCCACCCGCCACTTGTAGGGAGCGAGGATCTCGGCCAGCCCCCGCAGCTTGCGGGCGCCGCCGCTGGTCTCCCGCAGCCGCCGGCGCAGCTCGATGACCGACGCGCGCGTGCTCATCGCCCGACCCCCAGCTCATCCTCGTCGCGCGACCAGGGATCGAGTGCGGCAGCGGCCGGCCCGTCGCCGGCGATCTCCCGGTAGAGCTCGGAGGCGACCAGCAGCTCCTCGTGGGTGCCGTCGGCGATCACGCGGCCGCCCTCGAGCACGACGATCCGGTCGGCGAGCGCGATCGTCGACAGGCGGTGGGCGATCACGATCGTCGTGCGGCCGGTCATCGCCTCCTCCAGTGCGAGCTTGATCTCCTGCTCGGTCGAGGCGTCGACCGAGGAGGTGGCGTCGTCGAGCACGAGGATCCGTGGGTTGGCCAGCACGGCGCGGGCGATCGCGATGCGCTGGCGCTGTCCGCCCGACAGGGTGAGCCCGCGCTCGCCGATCCGGGTGTCATAGCCCTCGGGCAGCCGCTCGATGAAGCCGTCGGCCTGGGCGGCGATCGCCGCGCGCCGCACCTCGGCGCGGGTCGCCTGCGGGTGGGCGTAGGCGATGTTGTCGTGCACCGAGGTCGAGAACAGGAACGGGTCGTCGTCGACGATCGCAATCTCCCGGCGCAGCGCGTGCACGTCGACCGATCGCACGTCGGCGCCGTCGATCGCGACCGACCCGGTGGTCACGTCATACAGTCGCGCCAGCAGGGACACGAGCGTCGACTTGCCCGAGCCCATCCCGCCGACGAGCGCGACGACCTCGCCCCCGGGGATGTCGAGATCGATCGCGGCGAGCGCCGGCTGGCGGCTGCCCTCGAAGGTCAGGCCGGCATCGCGCAGCGTGATCGCGCCGGGGCCGGCGGGCAGCGGACCGGCGCCGTCGGGCGAGACGATCCGCGGCTCGCGGTCGAGCACCTGGAAGATCCGCGCGCCGGAGGCGGTGGCCCGCTGGGCGGCGCCGAGCAGGTAGCCGAGCGACTGCATCGGGGAGATGAGGATCAGCAGGTAGGCGTAGAACGCGGTGAACGCGCCGACGCTGAGCGAGCCGTGGATGACCTCGCGCCCGCCGAACAGGAGGATCGCGGCGAGCCCGAGGTTGGGGAGAAAGCTGATCAGCGGCGAGTAGAAGGCCTGGATGCGGGTGGCCCGCAGCTGCTGATCGAACACGCGCTGCACGGTGGCGCCGAAGCGGTCGTACTGTCGTTGCTCCTGGGCGAAGGCCTTGACGACGCGGATGCCCGAGACGTTCTCCTCGGTGTCGGCGGTCAGCTCGGCGATCCGCTGCTGGGCCTCCTGCATGGCGGGCTTGGACCTGCGGCCGTAGCGGTAGGCGATCAGCACCACGAATGGCACCGGCGCCAGCGAGATCGCGGCCAGGCTCGGCTGCAGGATGAACATCGCCACCGCGGCGAGCAGGATTGTCACCAGCGACTGGGTGATGAGGATCAGGCCGTAGCCGAGGAAGAAGCGCACCGACTGCAGATCGACGGTCGCGCGGGACATCAGCTGTCCGGTCTGCTGGCGGTCGAAGAATCCCAGCTCGAGTCGCTGCAGCTGGCCGTAGAGCGCCTGGCGCAGGTCGACCTCGACCGCGAGCGAGATCCGTCCGGCGACCAGCCGGCGCATCACGCTGAACCACAGCCGGGCCAGTCCGGCCAGCAGGATCGCGCCGGCCAGCAGCAGCAGCTCCCGATGGTCGTGTCGGCGGATCGCGTTGATCGCCACGCCGGTGAGATACGGGATCAGGACGGTGCCGATCAGGGCCCCGAGGGCGAGCAGGAACGACGCGATGACGCCGCGGCGGTACGGGCGCAGGAAGCCGTTGAGGCGCCAGAAAGTAGACATACTTCACAAAGTATAGTTGGGCTCTGGGAGGTAGGATCCGCGCTTGTGAACTCCCCGTCGATCACCCGCCGGCGGTTTGTCGCCGGCACCGTCGCGGCCGGTACCGCGGCGACGATCCCCACCCGGGCCCGGGCGGCGGACGTCGCGACGCCGGCGGCGGCCGCGCCCACGCGTGCCGATGTCGTCGTGGTCGGCGCGGGTCTCGCGGGCCTCGTCGCCGCTCGGCAGCTGGAGCGGGCCGGCCATTCGGTGGTCGTGCTGGAGGCCAACGACCGCGTCGGCGGGCGGGTCTGGAACTACGACCTCGGCAACGGGCACATCTCCGAGCGGGGCGGAACGTTCGTCGGCCCGACCCAGAACTACCTGTTCGCCCTCGCCAAGGAGCTGAAGGTCCCGACCTTCCGCGCCTATGACACCGGCGACGACGTCTATGTCGCCGGCGCCGACCGGCTCACCTACTCCGACAAGGGGCCGTTCGGCACCGCCCCGCCGGATCCGGCGATCGCCAAGGAGCTCGCCGATCTGGTGCTCGCGATCGACACGCTCTCACGGACGGTCTCGGTCACCGAGCCCTGGAAGGCGCCCAACGCCGATTCGCTCGACGGGCAGACGCTGGCCACCTACCTCGTCGCCCAGGGCGCCTCGGCGCGGCTCACCGAGCTCACCAGCGCCGCGACGCGCGCCATCTTCGGCGCCGAGCCGCGAGAGCTGTCGCTGCTGTTCACGTTGTTCTACGTCGCCGCGTCGGGCGACGCACACGCGCCGGGGAGCTTTGAGCGCAACTTCAACACCCGCGGGGGCGCCCAGCAGGACCGGTTCATCGGAGGCTCTGCGCAGGTGCCGCTGCGGCTCGCCGCACAGCTCGGCGATCGCGTCATCCTGCGCTCCCCGGTGCGCGCCATCGAGCAGACCGGCGCCGGCGTCCGGGTGATCTCCGATCGCGCGACGATCGCCGCCAAGCGGGTGATCGTCGCGATCGCGCCGGCACTGGCGGGCCGGATCGCCTACACGCCCGCGCTGCCCTTCCAGCGCGATCAGCTCACCCAGCGCTTCGGCCAGGGAACGCTCACCAAGGTCGCCGCGGTCTATGACCGTCCGTTCTGGCGCGAGGCGGGACTCACCGGCGCGCTGGTCAGCACGGGCGCCCCGGTCTCGGTCAGCTACGACGACTCCCCACCGGACGGGCGGATCGGCATCGTCGCCGGGTTCGTCGGCGCCGACAACGCCCGGCGGTATGCCGCGATGAACGCCGCCGACCGCAGGCGGGCGGTGCTCGCCCAGTTCGAGCACGCCTTTCAGTCCTCCAAGGCGCGGCACGCGACCGCTTTTCTGGAGACGAGCTGGGCCGGGGAGCAGTGGACGCGCGGCTGCCCGGTCGGGATCCCCGCCGTCGGCTCGTTCGTCAGCTACGGTCCGCGGCTGCGGGAGCCGGTCGGTCCCATCCACTGGGCCGGGACCGAGACCGCGACCTACTGGAACGGCTACATGGATGGCGCGATCAGCTCCGGTCAACGCGCCGCCGACGAGGTCAGAGCCAGGTTGTAGGCGGGGGCAGGGGCGCCGCGTCCTGGGGGCCGAGGTGCTCGACCTCGAAGCCGTAGCGTTCGGCGAGCCGCCGCGCGATGAGCGAGCGGTGACAGGCGGCCGCCGCGGCCTCCACGCACAGCAGCGCCGCACGGCCATGGATGGGCAGGTCGTCGAGCAGCTGCTGCAGCGGCGCGGGATCGAGGATCTCGGCCGTGTAGCGCGTGACGTACTCGGGGTCGAGCTCGGCCCGTGATCGCTTGCCCGCGCCGGTGCGGTGATCGGCGCGGTACTGCAGCTCGCGCAGCTCGGTGGTGGGGGCCAGCTCGTCGTGGTGGACGTAGCGGATGCGGCTGTCGGCGAGGCGGCGCTGGAGCCGCTGGGCGTTGGCCCACGCATACTGCGATCCCCGGACGCCGCGCCGCTGACGGACGTCGACGACGAGCGTGACGCCGGCCTCGTCGAGCGTCTCCACGAAGCGGGCACCGTCGAAGCCGTAGACGCCGATGGTCGCGATCCGGGGCACGCGCCCCATGCTCTCACGGTCGGCGCAGCAGGCTTGTACTTCCTCCTGCAATCTGCCACTCTACTTAGCGGTAGTTAGGATTTCAGAGCTTTGCGAAGGGGGCCGAAGTGGAGCATGGGGCACGTCAACAGGGAGCCGCGACGCCATCGATCTCACGATCGACGATGCTCGCGGGCGCGGTCGGGCTGCTCGGCGCGTCGGCCGCCGGCGCCGGCGCCGCGGCGCTGGCCGGAGCTCGGTCGCCGTCGCTGAGCGCGGGAGATCGTAAGGTGCTGCAGTTCGCGCTGACGCTCGAACAGCTCCAGGTGGCCTTCTACACCGAGGCGCTGAAGAACGACAAGCTGACCGGCGAGGCTCGGCAGTTCGCCCAGGTGGTCGGCCGGGAGGAGCAGGCGCACCTGCGCTACGTCCGTCGTGAGCTCGGCTCGCGGGCGGCTGCGGCCTCGACGTTTCACTTCGGACAGGCGACCTCTGACAACCAGCACTTCATCGCCACCGCGATCAAGCTCGAGGAGACGGGGCTGGCGGCCTACAACGGTCAGGCGGGGAACGTCTCCAAGTCCACGCTGGCCTCGATCGCGCGCGTCCTGTCCGTGGAGGCCCGGCACGTGGCCTGGGCGCGCGGGCTGGGCAACGAGGTCCCGGCGCCGGACCCCGTCGACTCTCCGATCAGCGCGGAGGCTGCCGTCCGCGCGATTGCCGAGTTCCGATGACCGACGAGCTCATCATCGACCTTGCCGACGTGGACCGCGACGGGGCGCTGCGCGCCGCCGCGGCGGCGTTGCCCACCCGCTCGCAGTTCCTCCGGCGCGCCGGCGGTGTCGCCGCGCTGGGCGGACTCGGGCTCGCGCTGGCGCCGCAGGTGGCGTCCGCCGGATCGGCCCACAGCGACACGGCGATCCTCAATTTCGCGCTCACGCTGGAGTATCTGCAGGCGGCGTTCTACACCGAGGCCCAGAAGGTCGGGGCGCTCCGGGGTGGGCTGGCCGAGCAGGCGCGGGTCGTGGGGTCCCACGAGCGGGCGCACGTTCGCGCGTTCCGCGCGGTGCTCGGGTCCGACGCGGCGCCGAGCCCGAGCTTTGACTTCCACGGGGTCACCGAGCATCCGGCGTCGTTTCGATCGACCGCGGTCGCCTTCGAGGATCTCGCGGTGGGCGCCTACAAGAA
The DNA here is from genome assembly GCA_964658375.1 of uncultured Acetobacteraceae bacterium. Classification (GTDB taxonomy): domain Bacteria; phylum Actinomycetota; class Thermoleophilia; order Solirubrobacterales; family Solirubrobacteraceae; genus Palsa-465. Next base: position 12,338 of record CAZZYU010000049.1, read on the forward strand.
CCAGCTGCCGCTGATCAGCTCCGGGGAGTACCTGGCGACCGCCGTGGCGATCCATTCGGTCGAAGCCCGTCACGCCGCCTGGATCCGCCGCCTCGCCGGGATCGTCCCCGCTCCGAACGCGTTCGACGAGCCGCTGGACGATCGGCGCACGATCGCGCTGGTGGACTCGACGAAGTTCATCACGTTGCACGTCGCCAAGACGAGCACCGACCGTGACCCGTCGTTCACGGGGTAGCCGGCGGCCCGTGAGGCGAGGGCGCGTGCTGCGTGTCGTCATCGGATCGGTGCTCGTCCTCGGCGTGATCGCGGGCGCGGCGACCGCCGGCGTGCTGCTGTCCTCCGGTGGCTCGTCGGCGTCGGTCTCGTCGTCGGCCGGGGCGGGGTCGGGGGGCGGCGCGGCGGGGAGCCGGTCAGCGGCCGCCGTCGCCGCCGTCGCGGCATCGCTGCCCGCTCCGGCCACCGGTTTTGCCGTCCCTCGGGCCCATCAGCTCGGCGCCACGCGCGATCTGGTCCGCTGGGCTCCGGTGCTGCGTCCGCTCTGGGCTCGCCGGTCTCCCGATCAGCGCAGTGTTCCCGTCGCCCGCGTCAGCACCCGCAGTCCGGAGGGGACGACCAACCTGGTCGAGGCCGACGGCGAGGTCGAGCGCGACGGCGCCGAGTGGGTCCGCGCCCGGCTCGCCGTGCTGCCCAACGGGACCACGGGGTGGATCCCGCGCGCCGACCTCGGCGGCTGGACGTTCGTCGACACGCAGGTCGTCATCAACCGCCGCGCGCTGACGCTCACGCTCTACCGCGACGGGCGGCGGATCTTCCACGCGCCGGTCGGCGTCGGCAAGCCGAGCACGCCGACCCCGGCCGGCCGGTTCTACATTCGCGACCGCTTGACGCGCTACGCGAGCCCGGAGTACGGACCGATCGCCTTCGGCACCACCGCGCGCTCGGCGGTCGAGACCGACTGGCCGGCGGGCGGGTTCATCGGCATCCACGGCACCGACCAGCCCGGCCTGATTCCCGGCCGCGTCTCGCATGGATGCGTGCGGATGAAAAACGCCGCGATCCTCGCCTTGGCCCGGTTGATGCCGGTCGGCACCCCAGTCATCATCCGGTGATCTCGATGCGCATCTCACCGATCACGTTCCTGCGCGCCCTCGCCGCGACGCTCCTGCTCGGCGCCAGCCTCGCCGCTCCGGCGGCCTGGGCCAGCGGGGGCAAGACGTTGACCAAGCAGTTCCCGTTGGGCTCCCAGACGATCACGACGGTGACGGCCTCCACGTCGACGCGGGCGACCACGCGGTCGACCCGATCGACCACCGCCTCCGGGGCTCGTCGCACCACCGCCGCCTCGAGCTCCGGCGCGACAGGCAAGAAGCACGGCGGCGGCATCCCGTCCGTGGTGTACATCGCCGGTCCCCCTCTGATCGCGATCGCGCTCATCCTCGGCCAGCTGGCCTTTGCCGGTCGATGGCGGCGCGGGGCGACGGCGGAGAGCTCCGACGACGCGCCGGAGACGGCACCGGCGGCGCCGGAGACCGCATTCGGCGAGCGCGAGCGGGAGGCGGCGCCGGTGGTGGCGCAGGCCCCGGCCGAGGAGCGGGAGCCGGCGCCCGTGGTGGCGGAGGCCCCGGCTGAGGAGCGCGAGGTGGCGCCCGTGGTGGCGGAGGCCCCGGCCGACGAGCGGGAGCCGGCGCCCGTGGTGGCGGCGGTCGACGATCCGGTTCCCGCCTCACAAGGCGCGTCCAACGGTCGTCGCGGTCGGAGCCGTGTGTTCTACAGCGACCGCCGGGCCGGAATGAGATCGTGGGAGGAATCTCGTCACGATCCCGAGGGGTTGGTGTAGACCGACCGTGAGCGCAGACACGACCGCCGAGCCTCGAGGGCGCTCGGTCTGGAGCGGTGAACTCGACCTCGCGGCGCCCACTCTGCCCCGGGCGCCACGCACAAGTCGGGGCGAGAGCTTCGATGCCGCCCGGATCCTGATCCGATCGTCGGGGGCGGTGCTCGGGTTCGTGGAGCTGCCGATCGTCGGCGGGGAGATCGATCTCCAGGAGGTCATCGGTCGCGCCAACGCCGAGCTCGCCGCCGAGATCGACGCGGCGCGGCGCGATGGCACCGGCCCATCACCGCCGGGGTCACATGGGCAGCGTGGCGGTGCTCCCGCGGTGACGGTCGTCGTGTGCACGCGCGACCGGCCTGACGGAGTCCGTCGCTGCGTCGAGGCGTTGCAGCGGCTGCGCTACGACAAGCTGGAGATCCTGATCGTCGACAACGCGCCGAGCGACGGTCGATGTGAGTCGATGGTCGCCACCCTGAGGGGTGCCGATGACCGGATCCGGTACGTGCGGGAGCCGCGCCCCGGGCTGTCGTGCGCCCGCAACCGGGGGGTCGCCGAAGCGGCCGGGGAGATCGTGGCCTTCACCGACGACGACGTTCGCGTCGACGAACTGTGGCTTGACGCGGTGGTGCGCGGCTTCGAGCGGGATCCGTCGGTTGCGTGCGTCACCGGTCTCGTCGCCAGCGCGTCGCTCGAGCATCCCGCCGAGCAGTTCTTCGACGGGCGGGTCTTCTGGTCGTCCAACTGCGAGCACGCTCTGCACGTGCTGGAGCCGGCCGGCGAGCGTTCGCGCCTGCACCCGTGGGCGGCGGGCGGCTTTGGAACCGGCGCCAACGTCGCCTTCCGGCTGTCGGTGCTGCGTTCCCTGGGTGGCTTTGACGAGTGCCTCGGCGCCGGATCGCCGACGCAGGGAGGGGAGGACCTCGACATCTTCGTGCGCGTGCTGCGAGCCGGATACGCGCTCAGCTACGAGCCCGACGCCCTGGTCTGGCACGACCACCGGGTCAGTGAGGCGTCGCTGCGCGCCCAGATGCACGGGTACGGCAGGGGTCTGTCGGCCTACCTGACCAAGTACCTCATCTCACCGCGCACCGGGCCGGAGGTGCGCAGGCGATTGGTGGTCGGCCTGCTGCACGCCGCGACGCTGGCGCGGCGCTCGCGGGGCTCCAGCGACCGGGCCGAGATGCGGGCCGGACTGCTGAGAGCCGAGCTGCTGGGGCTGCTCCTGGGACCCGGCGCCTACCTCAGAGCGCGTCACGGCCGTGACGCCGCCCATCTGGCGCGGGTCGCCGCTCGCTGAAACCGCGGTCGCCGCCCGGGCGAGGCGCCCGCTCAGAAGACGGGATCGCCGCTGGCGACGGGCCGCCGTCTGACGAACAGCCAGCTGGCGAGGCGGTCGATCCGCTGCAGTCGTCCCGGCGCCACCATCGCTGTCAGCTGCACCAGGAACAGCGCCACCGCGGCCAGCGCGATGACAACCCGCAGCGCGATGCTCAGGCCGTCGACCGGCAACGCCGCCGATCCGAGGCAGATCCCGATCCCGACCGCCGCGAGCAGGACGAGACGGGGCGACGGTCCCGGCAGGGGGATCACCCGCGCCGCGAAGCGCTGCAGGATCGTGAGCTGCAGGGCGTAGCAGCAGAGCGTGATCAGTGCGGAGCCGTCGATTCCGAGCACCGGGACCAAGAGGAGGTTCAGGCCGAGATTGAGCCCGGCGGCGGCCATCGTGCCGATCGCGACCGGTGCAGTGCGCTCGCCGACCAGCAGCACCTGAGTCTGGGACTGGGCTCCGGCCATCGGCAGCGAGGCGGCGGCGACGAGCGCGGTCACGAGCAGCAGCCCACCGGGGTGATAGCTGGGGGGAACCCAGATCCAGAGCAGCAGCGGCGAGGCCATCGTCAGCACGAGCATCGCGCTGAGCACGAGGCCGTAGATCCCGTCGCGGCTGGCGGCGAGAACCTCGCGTTGCGCGCCCCGGTCCTTGATCGCGAACATCCGCGGCATCCAGATTGCGTTGAGCACCGCGAGCAGAAGGATCATGAAGCCCCCGATGTTGCGGGCGACGACGTAGCGGCCGAGCGCGGCCGCGCCCAGGTCGGCATGAACGACGAGCCGGTCGGAGGCGTCGAGCACAAACGTCGACAGGACCGCCGGCACGAGCGCGATCGAGTACCGGAGGGTGTCGCGGATCAGCTTGCGATGCGTGGCATCCAGGCGCTTCGGGCGCACGAGGACGAGGGCGACGATCACGGCGACCGCCTGCAGCAGCATCTGCCCCGCCAGGTAGCTGGCCGCCGTGCGGTGCACGAAGATGACGAGCGCGAGCGCGACCGCCTCGGCGACGACGGACTGCAGGATGCTCACCATGGCGAACTGAGCCAGGCGATCGCAGCTGCGCAGGTAGCTCAGCGCCGCGTTGGTGATCGCACTGAGCGCCGCCCACCAGAGCGCGTAGCGGATGTAGGTGGGGAAATCGCCGAGCCCGACGAGTGGGCACCACAGCTTTCCGGTGGCGTAGGCGACGGCGAACGTGACGAGGGCGACGTTGACCGCGAGGGTCACGATGCGCCGGGCCTCGTCCTCGCCGCCGGGACGCTCGTAGGCGCGCTGCACCGCGGTGAACAGGCTGAAGCCACCGATGGCGACGCTCACCTGCAACACCGCGATCGCCGCCGCGACCTGTCCGAAATCGTCTGCGCCGAGCAGGCGCGTCGTCACCGGGGTCAGCAGCGAGGCGAGGACGAGTTGGATCGCCCAGAGCCCCATGTACAGCGAGTCATGACCGAACAGCCCCTTGACGGTCGCCGCCGTGTCGCCCTCGACCGACCCGGGGCGCTGGCTCACCGACGTGCCTGCGGTGACGATCTCAGTCGCGTCGGAGGGCGGGACCATGACGGCACGACGGTCAGATCGCCGCGGGGTCCCGCAGCTTGAGCACCTTCGCCGGCACGCCTCCGGCGATCGCGCCGGCGGGAATATCACGCGTCACGACGGCGTTGGCGGCGATGACCGCACCATCACCGATCGTGACCCCGCGCAGGATCGTCGCCTTCGCGCCCAGCCAGACGTTGTCGCCGATGATGATCGGGCTCGTCGTGCGGGGGCGCAGCGAGACGGGGACGTCGAAGGGCTCCAGGCCATGATCGTTGTCGTGGATGCTCACGTACTCTCCGATTCCGCACCACGAGCCGATGACGACGCGGTCAAACGCGCTGATCGTAACGCCCTGGCTGCAGAAGGTGTTCTCGCCGATCTCCAGGGTGCCGGTCGCGTTCATCACCACGTCGGAGATGATGTGGGTCCAGCGACCCACCCGCAGGCTCCCGCTCGCGCTGACCGTGCAGCGCGGGCCCATGAAGAAGAAGCCGATGTGACGGCGCGAGCGGATGCAGAGTGCCAGCCAGCGCAGGCCGGCCATCAGGTACGCGGGAACGCGGCCGAGAGTCTGGATCGGCCCACGTCCGGCGGGGGCGAGGGTCGTGCGCGTCGTCGGCGCCTCGAGCGGCGTCTCGGTGGGGGTGGTCATCGTGGTCATGGAGTCCTCGGTTTCTCAGATCGCCCGGTGGCGGCACCGGTTGGTGTTCGGACCGGCGGGCGCCGTCGCGGCTGATAGGTTCGCGGACCTACCGGGACCGTCGTCGGCGGCGCGGCGCCCGGGTGCTGGTCCGATCGAAGGGTTGTCGACGTCATTCCAAGCGGGGAGTTCACAGTCGGCGAATACCGGCGCCATGCGCGTCTGGGTACCGAAGCCGTCTACCGCGTGTGCAGCCAGGACGGCGAGACGGTGGTGGTCGAGGTCGTGACCGCGCCGGGACTGATCCGCGGACAGCGCTTTACGCTCACCGCCGCCGCGGTCAGGGCGATGGCCCGCCTGGACCCGGCAGAGCTCGGGGACATTCCCGGCGCGTCGTGAGCGCATGATCTACAGGCTCAGCGACGAGGCCGAGGGGCCGCCGTCGAGCGGCGGGCTGATCAGGTCGCCGAGCAGCCCGGCCGTGCTCGGCGTTCGCTCGACTTCCCGGAAGCTCGGCGAGGCCAGCCGGGGACGGCGCTTGCGCGGCGCGAGCCGCTCCGAGATGATCGTCCGCAGGACGCGTATTCCGTCTCGCACGACGTGCAGGTTGCTGACGCCGTGGATGCGCTCGTGCTCCAGGCTCGGGATCTCGGTGACCTTCAGGCGCGCCTTGGCGATGCGCACGTTGATGAGGGTCTCGACCTCGAAGCCGGCGCAGCTGACGTTGAGCGTCGGCAGGATCTCTGACCAGAACGCGCAATAGCCGTAGCAGAGGTCGGTGTAGGAGGTCCGGAACAGGAGGTTGACGGTCCCGGTCAGGCAGCGGTTGCCCAGCGACCGGATGCCGGTGATGTCCTCGCTGCCGCCGCCGGGCAGGAAGCGTGAGCCCTTGGCCACGTCGGCTCCGTCGAACAGTCCGTCCAGGAAACGCGGGATCTCGTCCGGGTCGGTGGACCCGTCGGCGTCGATCATCACGATGATGTCGCCTCGCGCGGCGGCGAATCCGCAGGCGAGCGCGTCGCCCTTGCCGACGCCGTCCTGCAGGACGATCCGGGTTGCCGGGAACAAGGCCCGGGCGACGGCGACGGTGTCGTCGACGGAATGGCCGTCGACGACGATCACCTCGAAGATCTCATGCAGCGGGAGCCGCTCGAACACGTGCGGCAGGTTGGCCGCCTCGTTGAGCGTCGGGATCACGACGCTGACCCGGGCCAGCGGCCGCGGCGGCCGAGAGATCAAGTCATTTGTCGTCGGTGCCGCTGCGAGCGGCGCGTTGGAATGTTTCATGCGGTCCCCCTGACCGGGTGAAGCAGATAGCCCGCCAACTGACCGGAATCCGTTCCATCGAAGTTGCACAACGATAGTACGGAATGAGGAGCTTTTTGACGCTAGGGTTCCCCCCCTAGTGTTAGCCTGAAGCCCGGAAATAGGTGTACCAGGAGGGTCTGACGTCAGGTGTTCGTCAGCTTCGGCGTCTGATCGGTGTCGCTCAGGCGCTGCGCAGGACCTCCGCCAGGTGCGCGCGCGAGTTGATGTCGAGCTTGCGGTAGGTCTGGCTGAGGTGGAATTCGACGGTCTTGGGTGTGACGAACAGCGTCTCGGCGATCTGGCGTGTGGTCAGTCCGCTGGCCGCCATCTCGGCGACGCGCTGCTGGCTCGCCGTCAGCGACGCGACCCCCGTCGCGGCGGCTCGCCGCGGACGCGCGCCCGCCGCCGCCAGCTCGGCCCGGGCCCGTTCGGCGAGCACCGTCGCTCCGCCCCGGTGACTGAGGTCGAGTCCGGCGCGCAGCGGCTCCCGGGCCTTGGCCCGATTGTTCAGTCGCCGCAGCGCCGCCCCATGATCGACGAGCGCCTCGATGTGCTCCAGACGCGGTCCGTTGAGGTCGCCGACCTCGACGGCGCGTGCCAGGGCGTCGAGCCCGTCGCCGGCGAGGCTGAGCCCGAGGACCCGCAGGTCGCGTGTCATCACGCGCTGATTGCCCAGCGCGGTCGCCTGCGAGAGCTCCTCGCGGACCAGCGCCTGCGCCCGCTCGTCGTCGCCGAGGCTGAGCAGCGCCAGTGCCGCGGTCGAACGCCAGGTGACGAGGCCGACCGCGGCGCCGGAGCCCAGCCCGCCCAGCGCGACTCCGGCCTCCAGCGCGTCCTGGAGCGCCTCCTGGGGACGGTGCTGGGCAAACCGCACCCGGGCGCGGATCTCCAGCCACAGTGCGCGCGCGGCGGGATGTGGCACCGCGGCAAGTGAGGAACGGCCGAGCAGCCGTTCGGCGGCATCAACCCGATCGCGCTCCACGCGGCAGGCCACGATCAGGACCTGGGCCGCCGGTCGCGCGATCGGATCCGGGCGCGACGTGTCGCGCAGCACGTCCATTGCGCCGCCCAGCGCCTCGGCCACGTTGCCCTGCAGGTAGAGCGCCCACGCCCGCACGCAGGCCAGCGCGCTCTCCCCGGCCGCGATCCACCGATTCGGGGGCGCCTCCTGCGCCGCGGTCAGGATCTCGGTCGCCCGCTCGACGTCATCGGCGATCAGCAGCGCGGTGCACAGCAGCGGGACGCCGAGGCGCAGCGTCGGACCCGCGTCCAGCAGCGCGCCATCGCCCCAGGCCGCCTCGGCGATCTGCCGGACGCGCGCACGCGTCGCGCCACCCAGCGCGTCGTGCACGACGGTGTGGGCGATCGCGGCGCGCTCGGTGGGCGACAGCGACTCCACGGGCTGGGCGAGCAGCCGGTCGCGGTGGGTCAGCGCCTCGGCCAGCAGGCCGCCGATCCACGAGGCACAGCTCACCCGCACCGCGCAGAGCGCATCGTGAAGCGCGGGGTCGGCGCCGTCGAGCTCGTCGGCCCCGGCCGCGAGGATGCGAGCGGCCGCGGTGTACTGCCCGTGCGCGTACAGTGCCTCGCCCTGGGCGAGGGCGAGGCGGGCGCGGGCGATCGGATCGGAGTCGGGTTGGCGGACGTCGTGCAGCCGGTCGCCCACGGTCAGCTCACGCGCGCCGGCCTGAGCCTGCGCGAGCTCGGTCAGCAGCGCCAGCCGCAGCTCCACGCCGGGTCGCTCGGCGATCGCCCGCATCAACAGCGTCGACGCGCGCTCCAGGTCGTCGTCGGCGGCAGCGCGCTGCGCGGCCTCGCGCAGCACCGCGACCATCGCACCGTCCTCGCTGGGAGGCGCCCGCAGCAGATGGTCGGCGATCGCCTCCGGATCCTCGTGCTGGTCACGCAGGATCTGGGCCGCGCGGAGGTGCGCCAGGGCCCGCACGAACGGCGGCAGCGAGGCGTGCACCGCCGACTGCACGAGCGGGGGAGTGAGGGCGAGCGGCAGCTCCGGGGCGAGCAGTCCGCAGCGCGCGAGCGCATCGGCGCTGCGCAGCACCGCGTCGCCATCGACGGCCGACAGGCGGGCGACGCGCAGCATGGTCGCCTCGGCCCCCAGCACCGCGACGCTCTGGGCGATGCGGCGGTCGGTGGGCGCCAGCTCCTCGAGCCGAGCGCCGACCGCCTCGCGCACGCGCGCGGGAACCTGGCTCAGGAGCGCCGTGGCGGCGCCGGCCTCGAGCGAGGGGCTCTCATCGAGCTGGTCGAGGATCAGCGACAGCAGGCCCGGGTTGCCGCCCGTGAGGCGCGCGCACTCCGCACCGAGTGCGGGATCGGCCTGCGGGAATCGCCCGACGACGAGCTCCGACGCGCCGGCATCGCTGAGCGCCGACGGTCGCAGCCGGCGTCCGCAGTCGCCCAGTGCGCGCTCGGCGCGGGCGTCGGCCAGCGGCTCGCCCGACCGGGTGGCGATCATGAGACCGACGGGCAGCGTGTCGCCCCGCTGGGCCAGGTGGGCCAGGAACCGCAGTGATTCGGAGTCAACCCAATGAGCGTCGTCCACGACGACGACCAGCGGGCCGCCGCCGGCCTCGGGCGGCGCCGTGACGAGGTCGGCCAGCGCGGCGACGAGCCCGCGGGCGATCTGCGTGACGGTCCCCTCCGCTGCGGCGGGCGTGGGTTCAAGGCTCGAGGCGATGGCCCGGGACAGCGCAACGGGTCGCATGAGCTGGGCGGCCACCGCCCACGGGAGGTCGCGTTCGAGGATCGAACCTCTGGCCCGCAGCACCGTGAGCCCGGCCTGCCCGGCTGCATCGGCGCTCCAGTCCAGCAACGCGGACTTTCCCGTGCCGGGTGGACCGTCGATCACCACCGACGATCCCGTGCCCTCGCTCGCGCGGCGCACCGTCGCCCTCAGGACCGTGAGACTCTGCTCACGCTCGATCAGCACCACGGGCCCCTCCATGGGTGATTTGCTCATAACGCCCTAATTTGCCCCACGCGCGAGCATACCGGGTGTGCGTCTGGATCGAGGAGAACTCCCCCGGCGCCTCCTTGCGCCTTCTCCGAGGGTCGTGGCCGGCGCGGCGGTGCTGTTCGCCGTCGATCAGGACGTCTATCAGCGGGTCGGGGCGGCGGTCGCGCCCCAGGCGCCGCTGGACTGGACCGACCATCTGCTCACGACCCTGTTCATCGTCTGGGCGCTCGGCCCCTGGTTCCGGGCCCGCTGGCTGGTGCCCGCCCTGGTCGCGTCTGTCGTCATCGACGCCGATCACATCCCGGGCCAGCTCGGCTCCGACATCCTCACGGCGGGGACGCAGCGACCCTACACCCACTCGCTGCTCACAATCGCCTGCCTGCTCTGCCTGTCGGTGCCACGCTCGCGCTGGCGCCACGTCGCCGTCGGCGCCGCGCTGGGGGTCAGCAGCCATCTCTGGCGCGACCTCGCCGAGCCTCAGGCGTCCGGCGTGACCCTGCTCTGGCCGCTGTCGGATCGAACGTTCTCGACCCCAGCCGCCGTCTACCTGGCGTCGGTGGCCGGCCTGGCCCTGATCTCGTTCGGCCGAGCCGTCGAGCGGCGGCGGCGCACGTCCGACGTCCGAGCTGCCTGACGGCGGTCGCGCGCGCCGGCTGACCGCCGCGCCCTCCGGGATCAGACGAGGGCCGCCCACGCGGCTCGCGAGGCTTCGCTGCGAC
>CAZZYU010000050.1:0-8857 GCA_964658375.1 uncultured Acetobacteraceae bacterium
CAGCTCTCGGTCGTCGAGGCGGAGGTCAAGTCCCTCGGGCTGGTCCCACGTGCGTTGGGTGGCGTCAACTCGACCAAGCCCATCAACACCGTGCTCTCGACCATCCCGGGGCAGGGATCGGAGGCGACACCCGGCTCCGTCGTCACGATCCAGTACGCCAACGGGACAACCATCGTCCCGAATGTCGTCGGACAGTCCGTCGAGCAGGCGACCGCGATCCTCGAGGCAGCCAACTTCGGAGTGAACTCGATCGTCAGCGGCACCGGGGACGGCAGCGTCGACCGGCAGTCCCCGTCCGGCGGCACCGCACCTCAGGGTTCGACGGTGACGATCTTCTCCACGACGGTGGCGAGCGCGTCACCGAGCTCGACCCCGACCGGGAGCAGCCCGGCAGCGAGCTCGCCGGCCACTCCGGACGCCCCGGCCACGCGGCGAGCTCGGCCAGGGTGCAGGTGGCGGCGATCTCCAGACCCCCGTCGCCGGCGGTCAACGGCGGCCAGTCCATCGCGGTCAGGTCGTGCAGGCGGCGCACCCCTGGCTGGGGCTCGGAGAACAGCCACGTCCCGCCGGCCAGCCAGGCGTCCCCCGCGCCGAAGCGCTCGACCGCATCGCGGTCGGCGGGGACGATCTGCTCGACGGCCGGGAGGTCCATCAGACCAGCTGGCCCTGGATCGTCGCGCTGGCCCGGCGCGCCTGCTCGGCCAGCGCGTCGGCGTCGGCCGATACCAGGCGCCCGTCGTCGACGACCGGTACCCCACCGACGTAGAGCCGCTGCAGCCGGGGCGCCCCGAATACGAGCGTGCAGACGGGGTCGGCGATCCCCTGCCCGGCCAGTCCGTCGACGCGCCACAGCGCGAGGTCGGCGAGCTTGCCGACCTCGATCGAGCCCAGCTCGCGGTCGCGGCCCAGGCACCGCGCCCCGCCCCGGGTGGCCATCGACAGCGCCTCGCGCGCCGCCAGCCCGCGCGGCCCCTCACGCACCCGCGCGGTCAGCAGCGCCTGGTGGCACTCGTCGATCATCCGCCCCGCCTCGTTGGAGGCGGCCCCGTCGACGCCGAGCCCGACCGGCACCCCGGCGTCGAGCAGCGCGCGCGTCGGCGCCGCGCCGGCCCCCAGGCGGCCGTTGGAGGTGGGGCAGTGGGCGACGCCGGTCTGCGTCGCGGCAAAGCGGGCGATCGCCGGGGCGCCGAGATGCACGCAGTGGGCCATCCAGACGTCGTCGCCCAGCCAGCCGAGATCCTCGACGTACTCGGCCGGCGAGCAGTGAAACCGCTCCTGACAGAACGCGTCCTCGTCGCGGGTCTCGGCGAGGTGGGTGTGCAGGCGCACCCCGCGGGCGCGGGCCAGCTGCGCGGCCTCCCGCATCAGCTCGCCGGTGACCGAGAACGGGGAGCACGGCGCGACGACGATCTGCAGCATCGACCCCGGACCGGGGTCATGCCAGCGGTCGATCGCCGCCGCGGTGGCGGCGAGGATCGCGTCGCGGTCCTCGACGACCGAGTCCGGCGGCAGCCCCCCGTCGCTGTGGCCGAGGTCCATCGAGCCCCGCGCCGGGGCGAAGCGCAGCCCGATCGCCCGCGCGGCCTCGATCTCGGCCGCCAGCAGGTCGCCGCCGTCGGCGGGGAACACGTAGTGATGGTCGCTGCACAGCGTGCACCCCGAGAGCGCCATCCAGGCCAGGTTGGCGCCCGCCGCCGCGCGGACCAGCTCCTCGTCCAGGCGCGCCCACATCGGATACAGCGTCGTCAGCCACTCAAACAGCGTCGCGTCAGGCGCGATCCCGCGCGTGATCCACTGATAGAGGTGATGGTGGGCGTTGACCAGTCCGGGGGTCAGCAGGCAGCCCGACCCGTCGACGACGATCGCGTCCCGGCCGACGTCGGCGGCGGGCGCGGCGCCCGGGCCGACGGCCGAGATCCGTCCGTCACGGACGATCACATGCCCGCGCGGATGCTCGGTGCCCGGCGCATCACAGCAGGCGACGTGACAGCCCTCGATCAGCAGCGCAGACCCGCTCACCCGCCAAGATTGAAGCGGATCGCCGGGCGCGGCGGCAATGGACATCGGGCCATACGTCGGTCGTGGGGGAGGCGATAGCGTGTGCGCGCGGTGACGGTCAGCCTGGGCGCCAACCAGTACGGGAAATCCGAGGTGCGGATGGTCGCGGTGGACCGCCGCAGCGAGCCTCACCGCCTCTGCGATCTGACGGTGTCGATCACGCTGTCGGGCGATCTGGCCGACGTCCACCTCAGCGGCGACAACGCGCACATCGTCGCCACCGACACCCAGAAGAACACCGTGTTCGCGTTCGCCAGGCAGGAGCCGGTGGGGGAGATCGAGGAGTTCGCGCTGCGCCTGGGCCGCCACTTCGTGCGGTGTGAGCCGATCCACCGCGCCCGCGTGCACATCACATCGGCGGGGTGGACGCCGATGCTGATCGACGGATCGCCGCACCCGCACGCGTTCACGGCGGCCGGCGCCGAGCGGCGCACCGCGACCGTCGTCTGCGAGGCCGACGGCGAGTGGATCGCGTCGGGCATCGATGACCTGCTCGTGCTCAAGAGCTCGGGCTCTGAGTTTCGCGGCTTCATCCGAGACCGGTACACGACGCTGGCCGAGACCGACGAGCGGATCCTGTGCACCGCGGTCCGGGCGCGCTGGCGCCACCGGACGCCGCCCGCCGACTGGGGCGCGTCGTTTGCCGCGGCGCGCGGGGGCGCGCTGGAGCGCTTCGCCACGCTGCACAGCCTCTCGCTGCAGCAGTCGCTGTATGCGATGGCGAGCACGATCCTCGAGCGCGAGCCCGGCGTCGACGAGGTGCGGATGTCGATGCCCAACCGCCACCACTTCCTCGTCGATCTGGAGCCGTTCGGGCTGGAGAACGACAACGAGATCTTCCGCGTCGAGGACCGGCCCTACGGGCTGATCGAGGCCGCGGTCCTGCGCGACGACGCGTCGGCGCCGGGCCCCATCTGGGACCCCTTTCCGCTGCTGTAGGGCGACCGGGCCACGCGCGGGGACCGCACTAGGCTGGCCGGTATGGCTAAGACATGGTTCATCACAGGAACATCGCGCGGCTTTGGCCGCGAATGGGCGATCGCGGCCCTGGAGCGCGGCGATCAGGTCGCCGGCACCGCCCGTGACACGAGCACGATGGACGACCTCGTGCAGCGCTACGGCGACCGCGTGCTCGCGATCGAGCTCGACGTCACCGACCGCGAGGCCGACTTCGCCGCGGTGCGCCGGGCCCACGAGCAGTTCGGGCGCCTGGACATCGTCGTCAACAACGCCGGCTACGGGCAGTTCGGGATGCTCGAGGAGCTCACCGAGCAGGAGCTGCGAGACCAGATCGAGACCAACCTGTTCGGCGCGCTGTGGATCACCCAGGCGGCGCTGCCCTACCTGCGCGAGCAGGGCAGCGGGCACATCATCCAGGTCTCCTCGATCGGCGGCATCTCGGCGTTCGCCGGGATCGGCGCCTATCACGCCTCCAAGTGGGGGCTTGAGGGAATCAGCCAGGCGCTGGCCGCCGAGGTCAAGGACTTCGGCATCCACGTGACCCTCGTGGAGCCCGGCGGCTTCTCGACCGACTGGGGCGGCGCGTCGGCCAAGCACGCGCAGTCGCTGGACGCCTATCAGCCCGTGCGCGATGCGCGCGCGCAGCGGTTCGCCCGCAATGTGCCGGGGGATCCCGAGGCCTCCGCTGCGGCGATCCTGCGGGTCGTCGACTCCGATCCGCCGCCGCTGAGGGTGTTCTTCGGCGCCTCGCCGCTCGGTCTCGCCGAGGCCGACTACGAGCAGCGGCTGGCCACCTGGCGCGAGTGGCAGCCGGTCGCCGAGCTGGCTCAGGGCTGATCTCGCTGCGCTAGCCCTCAGCCGAGGGGGTATTTTCCTCAGGGCGTGCTCGCGTTCATGGTCCAGTTCGGCGGCGAACGAGCCCATCCGGGGCCCGACAGCCTGCTCGGACCACTGCTGCTGATCGTCGGCGGCGCCTGTGTCGGGGCGCTGCTGATCCCGCTGGTCGGCTTTCTGGTGCGGCGGGCGCGGGCGGCGTTGTATGGCTGGCGCGCGCGCCGGCGCCGCCTGCGCATCGCCGCCACCGCGGAGCGACGGGCCCGGGTGATGATGAGCGAGCTGTGCCCGCACGGCTGGCGCGCTCAGCTCACGCTCTACGAGGGCGTGACCGAGCAGGAGAACGGCGAGCCGGTGCGCGGCCCGGTCGCGCTGGACTGGTTTGAGATGACCGCCCGCGGCGACCGGCCCGCCGTCATGCGCCGGGTCTGGGCGGCGACGATCGGCGAGGCGCTGGAGGCGATGGTCAACGACCGGCGCACCGACGAGACGCTTGAGCAGATCGAGCTGCGCGCGTCGGCCGACGGGGCCCTCTGGCCCGACCTGTAGGAGCGCGTCCGGTCAGTCGGTCGGACGGCCGGCTTCTCCCGCACCGGAACGGATGCACCGCTCCAGCGCGGTCAATCCGGCCAGGTCAGACCATCATCGTGTCAAGCCACGGTGTGGGCTGCCGACAACCTGGCCAGACATGCGGCTCCGTGCCCCCCAACACCGTCTCCGTCGTCTCGTGCGTCCCGCCCCGGGCGCAGTCTCCCGGCGGCTCCTGCCATTACTGGTTGGCGCGGTCGCGGTCATCACCGGCGCGCTCGTGATGGCCGAACACGCCCGCACCGTGGCCGATCGCTCACGACAGGCCCAGATCGTGATGCAACATCTGCGCGCGGAGAGCCTGCTGCTGGACTCCATCACCTGGCGCGGGTTGGCGACCTACGTGAAAGACGAGCGCCCGACGCAAGCGGTGACGGCGGGCGTCGCCACCTATGACGCGATCGGCACCGACCTGCGCACGCTGCGGCGCCTCGGCGTGCCGCGCTCGCGCCTGCGGCCGATCGAGACCCAGCTCGGGCTCATCGACGCGTACGGGTATGAGGCCAGTGACGCCTTCCAGGTGAGTCCGCAGCGCGCGCGACAGATTGCGCGCACGTCATTCAGCCCGGCGATTGGCCGCTTCACCGATCTCGTCGACGCGGCGGCCGGCCAGCAGGGGCAAACCGCCGCGGCCGCCCAGCGCCGGATGGAGCTCGGCTGGCTCGGATCCCTGTTCGGCACGGTGTTGCTGCTCGGCCTGCTCGGCCTGCGCATGCACCGAATCCAACGCGCGACGGCTGTCGCCGCGCGTGCTCGCGAAGCCGAGCGCCGCGCCGAGGAGCGTGTGCGAGCGCTCGTGCGCCACTCCTCCGACGTCGTCGCGGTGATCGACGAGTCGGGGGTGGTCCGCTGGATCGGCGAGTCGGTTCGCACGATGCTCGGCCACACCTCCCACGTCCTGACCGGGCGCGTGTTCACCGAGCTGCTGCACGCCGACGATCTCCATCGGGCCCAGGCGATGCTCGATGAAGCCCGGCGCGGTCCAGGGCGAGCGGCCACCGTCGGCCTGCGTCTGCATCACGCCGACGGTGGCTACCGAGACGTCGAGGTGATCGCCGACAACCGGCTCGCCGATCCCGACGTCGCCGGGATCCTGCTGAACCTCCGCGACGTCTCAGAGCGGCTGCAGCTCCTGGACCAACTGCAGCACATGGCCTTCCACGACAGCCTCACCGGGCTGCCGAACCGCGCGCTGTTCGACGACCGGCTGCGCCAGACGCTCGCGCGCTCACCGCGCCCCGATCGGTCCGCCGCGGTCATCTTCATCGACCTCGACGATTTCAAGTCGATCAACGACGTGCACGGTCATTCCGGCGGCGACGAGCTTCTCCGCGCCACCGCCGCGCGGATCACGGGGGCCCTGCGCCAGCAGGACACGGCGGCCCGCCTGGGCGGAGACGAGTTCGCCGTGCTCATCCAGGACTGCGACGACCCCGCCGGGATCCTGGCGGTGGTCAATCGAATCCACGAGGCGCTGCAGACGCGCCTGATGATCGGCGGGCGCCGAATCGCGCCGTCGGCCAGCATGGGCTTCGCCACGGCCGGCGACGGGGCGACGGCGGAGGGCATCCTCGGGGACGCGGACGTGGCCCTCTACGAAGCCAAGCACCGCGGCCGCGGGCTCGCCGTCGAGTATGAACCGGTCATGCGCGAGCTGCTGACCGAGCGCCTGAGTCTCACCCAGGATCTGGCCGTCGCGCTCGAGGACGAGCAATTCCTCCTGGAGTACCAGCCGGTCGTCGCGCTCGGGAGCGGGGAATTCGTCGGCGTCGAGGCGCTCGTTCGCTGGCAGCACCCAGATCGCGGCCGGATCATGCCGGATCGCTTCATCGGCCTCGCGGAGTCCACCGGTCAGATCGTGGCGCTCGGCCGCTGGGTCCTTGACCGGGCCTGCGCGCAGCTGAGCAGCTGGGACGACGCCCGTCCTGGTGCACCCGCGCTGGGGATGAACGTCAACGTCTCCACCAACCAGTTGCGCGAGCCGGGCTTCCCGGAGGTCGTCCAGGCGACGCTCATGCAGCACGGGATCGCCGCCGAGCGGCTGACCCTGGAGATCACCGAGTCGGCGTTGCTCGACGACAGCGACGCGATCCTCAACCGGCTCAACGAGCTCAAGGGCATCGGCGTCCAGTTGGCGGTGGATGACTTCGGCACCGGCTATTCGGCGCTCAGCTACCTGCAGAGCTTCCCGATCGACGTCCTGAAGATCGATCGCTCGTTTGCCTCCGGCATCGACCGCGACCCTGAGAAGGCGGGACTCGTGCAGGGCATCATCGAGATCGGCCGGACGCTTGGCCTGCGCGTGGTGACCGAAGGCATCGAGCACCCCGAGGAGGCGGCGCTGCTGTGCGAACTCCGCTCCGAGTTCGGCCAGGGCTACCTGTTTTCACGGCCGGTGGGCCACGGCGAGCTGCTGGCGCTGCTCAACGCCCAGACCTCTCGCGCGGCTCGGGTGACGGCGTGACGCGCCGTCGCTTCGCCCCCGTCTGCGCGCTCCTCTGCGCGCTCGTCGCCGCCCTGACGCTCACGGCGGTGGCGTCAGCCACCGCCGACAGCTCGCCGTCGTTCGCCGTGTCCGCGACGGTCAGGCTGCGACCCGAGGCCGGCGCCGTACTGGTGCAGACGGGCACCTACTCCGGTGCTCCTCTCGGCCGTGGCCGGGTCGTCGTGCGCACCCGGCTCGGCGGCTTTGACAGCGCGACCGTTCATTTCGTGATGACCAACCACGGTGGCTCGCTGCGCGGCAGCGGCAGGGTCACCGTCACGTTCAAGGGCAGTGTGGTCTCCTACGCGGGGGCGGCGCAGATCGTCGGCGGAACCGGCGATTACGCGCGGGTGCACGCCTCGCACCTGCAGGTCCGAGGCAGTGGCGAGATCGCCGGCGGGAAGTTCACCGTCAGCGTCACTGGTTCCTGAACGGCGGTCAGCCGTGAGCGGCCCGCCCCTCGGCGGCCTACAGTCGGCTCCATGCACTTCGGAATCGGATACTTCCCCACCCACGACGCGATGGGCCCGGCCGAGCTCGCCCGGATGATCGAGGACCGCGGGCAGGAGTCGCTGTTCGTCGCCGAGCACTCCCACACGCCCGCCTCGCGCGCGACCCCCTACCCGGGTGGTGGCGAGCTGCCGCGCAAGTACAACCACACCTACGACCCGTTCCTCGCGCTCACCGCGGCGGCGACGGTGACGACCAGGCTGCGTGTCGGCACCGGGATCTGCCTGGTCAACCAGCGCGACCCGATCATCACCGCCAAGGAAGTCGCCTCGCTGGACACGCTCTCCGGCGGGCGGTTCGAGTTCGGCATCGGCGCCGGATGGAACCGCGAGGAGATGCGCAACCACGGCACCGACCCGCGGACGCGGATGCGCCTGGTCACCGAGCGCGTGCAGGCGATGCAGGCGATCTGGTCCCAGGACACCGCGAGCTTCCACGGCGAGTTCGTCGACTTCGACGAGATCTGGATGTGGCCCAAGCCGCTGCAGCGTCCGTATCCACCGGTGCTCGTCGGCGGCGGCGGCCCGACGGTGTTCGATCGCGTGCTCGCGTTCGGAGACGCATGGTTCCCCAACTGGGGCGAGGTCGCCGGCGATCTGGAGACGCGGGCCTCGGCGCTGCGCGAGCGCGCCGAGCGTCCCATCGACGTGATGGTGATGGGCGTACCCGCCGACCCCGCCGTGCTCGAGCGCTGTGCGCGCGCGGGGGTCGCGCGGGTCACCCACTGGCTGCCCTCCGCCGGCCGCGGCCCCGTCGAGGCCGCGCTCGGACGCTGGGAGTCGGCGATCGCCGACCTGCACGGCGAGAGCTGAAAAAGGGCGGCCGGGGTGGACGCGGCGGCGGCCCGGGAGCGGTTCGCCGCCGCCCGCGTGGCCCGGCTGGCCACCGCCTCGGCGGCCGGGCAGCCGCATGTCGTGCCGATCGTGTTCGTCGTCGTCGGGGAGGTCATCTACTCCGCCGTCGACGCCAAGCCCAAGCGCTCGGCCGCTCTGCGCCGGCTGGCCAACGTCGGCGAGAACCCGGCGGTGAGCGTGCTCGTCGACCACTACGACGAAGATTGGTCGGCGCTGTGGTGGGTGCGGGCCGACGGCCGCGCGCGGGTGCTGTCGGCCGAGGATTCGCGGACCGGGCCCGAGGCGCGGGCCGCGATCGACGCGCTGGGCGGTCGCTATCCCCAGCAGACGGTGACCGGCGCGGTGCTCGCCGTCGACGTCGAACGCTGGAGCGGGTGGTCATTCTCGTAGCGACGTGGCGAGACGCTGGTGAGACGACTGCCGTTTCTCGCGGCGAGGGACGGTGCTGCCCGGCCCTCCGAGAGCGCCGCAGCGGCGACCGAGCAGGAGCGGCGCAACCAGCAGTCCGAGTCGGGGTTGTTCGGTACAGATTATTTGTCGCTCACCGAACAACTCACGGTTTGTTCGG
>CAZZYU010000050.1:8957-22462 GCA_964658375.1 uncultured Acetobacteraceae bacterium
GGGTTGTTCGGTACAGATTATTTGTCGCTCACCGAACAACTCACGGTTTGTTCGGCACATTTGCTTTGTGCCTCGAGGAGGCCCTCGCGCTGGAGAGCCTGTCGGCCGACCCCCTGAACTTTCCCGAAGCGCTCGCCTCTGTCCACGCTCGGTTTGAGCAGATCCACCCGTTCGTAGACGGCAACGGTCGCGCCGGGAGGCTCGTCCTCAACCTGCTGCTCGTGCGCCTGGGCTATCCCCCGGCAATCATCTACAAAGGGGACAGAAGCCGCTACCTGAAAGCGCTTCGACGCGCCGATCATGCGGACTTCGGCCCGCTGGGCGGGTTTCTCGCGCGAGCAGTTCTGGACAACCTCTACAAGTTTGTGGTCCCAGCCGTTGCCGGACCGGCCCGGCTGGCTCCGGGCGTGGAAGTCGGGTTCTGCGCTGCCGTCGGACCGTGGCCAGCCCCGTGTTCTAGCGGCAGTCCACGGCGATTGCCAGAGCCGAGCAGACCTCGCGCATCCGTGCGTCGGCAAGTCGTCCCAGACGCTCGACGAGGACCGCCAGGGAGACGCTCTGGACCGAGTCGAGATTCGCGGCGCAGGGTCGCGGCACGGGATCGGTGTCGGGATCCAACAACACCTCGCTGGGCAGCGAACGGATCGTTGTCGTGCACGGAGCGATCAGCGCGCGGCGCAGTCGGGGGATCGCGACGTCTCGGGAGAGCACGATGACCGGGCGTCGGCCGATGTGCGGTAGTTCGCTCCACCACACTTCGCCGCGCTTCGGGATCGCGTTCACGAGGCGGCGGCAGCGTCGCGAAAGGACGCCAGGTCCCCCCAGACGTCGGGCTCCTCGAGTGGGTGATCGTCGTAAGCGGCGTAGCTGGCATCCAGGGCGGCGGCACGGTTGACGGCAAGAAGCGCGCCAAGGGCCTCGTCGACCAGCGCCGCGTCGGTCAGGCCTGATCGCAGGTGCCGGGCGTCCGTGAGCAGCTCTGAATCGACGGTTGTGCTCAAGCGTATGCGCGACATGCCACAATTATGCCATCGCAGACGGCCCAAGACCAGGGCGCTGCCTTCGCGAAGCTGGGGTCGTCTACGCGTATCGACAGCAGACGGAAACGAGGCCTCCGCCAGCCAGGGGTGTATCGCTCAGACGATCGCCGCGCCGGCGGACTCGAGCTCGGCCAACGCCTCGCGCGAGGCTGCGGCATCGATCCCGCGCACCGCGCCGGTGTCGATCGTGACCAGCAGGCCTTCCCGCAGCGCGTCACGCGCGGTGTGAAGAACGCAGAAGTCGGTCGCCAGCCCAACGATCGTCAGCGCCTCGACGCGTTCGGTTCGCAGCAGCAGGCGCAGCTCGTCGGACTCAAAGCCCGAGTACCCGTCTCCGTCTGAGGTCGTGCCCTTGTCGATGACGACGTCGATGCGACTCGCCTCCAGGCGAGAGGCCAGCTCGGCGCCCGGGGTGTCGCGGACGCAGTGCGGCGGCCAGGGGCCGCCCTGGGCCTCAAATGATGCGTGGTCGGGCGGGTGCCAGTCGCGGGTGGCGAGCACGACGTCGAACGCCGGGTCGGCAGCCAGTTCGTTGATCGGCCCGATCACCTCATCCCCGTCGGCCACGGCAAGCGCCCCGCCCGGCAGGAAGTCGTTCTGGACGTCGACGATGACCAGCGCCCGGGGCACGGTCTAGCGGCGGACCCGATCCTGGAGCGTGGTGAGATCAAGCTCGCCGCGGTAGACGCCGTTGGCGACGAGGAAGATGCCGGCTCCGATCAGGCACAGGACGGCGTCGCCGAAGCCGAGCGCCGCCCATGCGGCGACGAACAGGAAGCCGAGCAGGGCCGCAAACTGTTGTGAGGTCATGAGGAATCCCTTGTGGTTTGGGGGTCGTAGCCGGTGAGGGTGACGTTGACCGGCATCTGGGGAAGATTGTGGCGCTCCAGCTGCTCGCGCACCCGGCGGCGGACGTCGGTGAGCGCCGCCCCGGCCTCCTGGGCGTCGGCGACCCCGACGTTGACGGTGAGCTCGTCATCACCCAGGCGTCCAGCGGCGCGCACGACGCGTGGATTGCCCCGCGCCGCGAACTCGGCGACCCGCTCGACCGCGCGCGGGCGCACGACCGTCTGACCGCCATCGCCCGTGGACAGGTCGACCGCGGTGCGCGCCAGGTACGGGCGCGGCAGCACCCGCAGGGCGAGGAACGCGAACACGAGGAACACGAGCAGGCCGGAAAACCCGGCGATCAGGGACACCCGGGTCGTGAAATCGCTCGCGCGCAACGCCGCCGCGTGGTTGTAGATCAGCTGGTAGTCGCTGATCTCGTTGACCGTATGAGGCGACACCTTGACGGCCAGCAGGACCACCATCGCACCGGCGTAGATGAAGACAACCGCGAACGCGAGCGTGAGCACGCGCACCACGTAGCCCCAGGCGTAGGTGCGCAGACCGATGCGCTGGCGGGTCACAGCGTACCTCGCGTCTTGGGCGGCTTGGGCTTGACCAGGCGCACCCGGATGTTGCCGCGCAGATTCAGCGGCTCGATGATCGGATCGACGCGCGCGTGCACCGCCGCGTCGGTCTGCGCGGCGTCGGCCTCCGGGCCCCGGGAGGCGAGCAGCCGCAGCCGGCCCCGTTGCCCGCTGCGCGCCAATCTGACCCGGGGGCGCTTGACGTCGGTGACGCCGGGGGCCCGCGTGGCCTCGTCGCGGACCATCTGCGACACGGTGCGCGGGCGCGCCAGCAGGTCCCCCTCGGCGTCGCGCTCGACCACCAGCAGACGCTCGCGGCGGGTGCCGAGCAGGCCGACGAGCAGCAGCAGCCCGGCGAGGATCGCCGCGACTCCCAGCAACAGGGCGAGCAGGGCGACATCGCCGGGTGCCGTCACCCGAGCCAGGAAATGTCCGACGTGCCGGCGGATGCGGGGCAGGTGCAGAAGCCGGTTGGGACGGGCCGAGCCGAGCGAGATGAGCCCACCGAGGCAGTAGAGGCCGACCCCGATCCCCACCAGTGCGATCGCCACCATCAGCAGCAGCTCCACCAGCCGGGCGAATGCCTTGAGCAGGAGCATCAGGGCGCGTCGGGGTCAAGAACCCCGGTGATCGCCACATTCACGCTCTGAACCGCGATCCCGGCCTGAGCGCCGACCGACAGCACCGCAAGCCGCACGCGCTCGGCGAGTACGGGCAACGGCACGAGCTCGCAGACCAGTCGCAGGGACACGTCATAGCCGCCTTCGGGGGCCACGGCGCACGTGACGCCATTGAGCCGTTCGCCGCCGCCGGCGGTGAAGAACAGGCCGGTGGGTCCGGCGTCGGTATCGGCCACGCCGGGGACGGCACGCGCCGCGTCGAGCGCCAGGCGAGCGAGCCGAACCCGCGGTGACTCGACGGCGGGCCGCGACGTGCCGGTCGGGCCCGGGGGAGTTCCGTTCACGATGGTGGTGCCGGACGGCCGGCTAGGACGAGGAGTCGTCGTCCTCGTCATCCCCCGGGAAGTACAGATCGGTCACGGTGATATCGACCGCGGACACGATCAGCCCCACGCTGCCCTCGATCCGACGCACGACGTTGTCGCGGATCGCCTGGGCGACCTCGGGGATCGACTCGCCATAGTCGACGATCACCGTCATCGACACCGCTGCCGTGTTGTCAGAGACCTCGACCGATACCCCCTGGCTGGGGTTGTCGCCGGGGGTCAGTCGCTGCGTGACCGCGCCCAGCGCCCGGGACACGGCGCCACCGAGGCGGTGCACGCCGCCGACCTCACGGGCCGCGATGCCGGCCACCTTCGTGACCACCGCGTCGGCGATCGTCGTCGTGCCCTTCTCGGTCTCCAGTCGCCCGGGGCCCGACGGGCCGGTCGGACGCGTGCCGGCGGCTGTCGGCGACGTCGCCCGTGCGGCGGGCGGGCTGCTGGTCGCGCTCGCTCCTGATCCCGTTTTCGCAGCGGTGTCCTCGGCCATCTCGACCCTCGTTTCGTCGTATCCCGCAGAAAGCGTGCCGCCGGCTCCGTCCCGGCGGGGACCGAGCCGCTCACGCTGTGTCGCTCAGCCTTCTACCCCGTGCGCCGTGCGGTCAGTCTTTTCTCTGTCTCGATCTGTGTTGAAGGCGATGCCGAACCGCGGGGCAGCGTCACGGCCCGCGGCGCTCAGGCGACCGCCGCCGCCGCGGCGAGCAGTCGCTCGTCCCCGCCTGGGCGCGCCAGCAGGCAGACGCCCACCGGGAACCCGTCGCTGCGGGCCAGCGGAAGGCTCACCGCGGGCGCTCCCGCGAGACCGGCCAGACAGGTGAGCCGCAGGAGACGGCCGCGCAGCCGGTCCTCGCTGTCGACGTCGAGCGCGGCGGGCGGCGCGACGCTCACCGCGGAGGGCAGCACGAGCGCGCCGCCGGGCGGCAGAACCGCGTCGAGCATCGCGCGCACGTGCTCGCCGGCGGCGTCCGCGGCACGCGAGGCATGTGCGGGGACCGCGCGGGCGGCGGCAAACCGCGCGGCGATCGCGGGACCCAGCCGCGGGCGGTGGGCGGTCAGCCACGCGCCGTCAGTCGCCCACGCCTGCACCATCTGGCGGTCGCGGAAGGCCTGGGCCCACTCGTCGAGGCGATCTCCCCCCGCGCGGGTCTCCGTGAGCGCGACGCCGAGCGTGCCGGCCAACGTCCGGGCGGCGTCGGCGACCGCCTCGCCGACCCCGGGGTCGGCCTCGCCGAGCAGGTCGCGGGCGATCACCAGCTCGGTGGGGGGCGACCCCGCGTCCGGATGCGCGTCGCTCTCGCCCGCGCGCGCCCCGGGGTCCAGCAGTGCCCGGCCGGCCCGGGCCAGCAGCTCGCCGCTGGCGGCCAGCGGCCCGACCACGTCAAAAGACGGGGCCAGGGGCCAGACCCCGTCGGTCGGGACGCGCCCGTGGGTGGGTCGCAGCCCGAAGATGCCGCAGTAGGAGGCGGGGACGCGGATCGACCCGGCGGTGTCGGTCCCGATCGCGATCTGAGCCACGCCGGAGGCGACCGCCGACGCCGACCCCGAGGAGGAGCCGCCGGGCAGCCGACCGGGCGCGGCCGGGTTATGCGGAATGCCGTAATGCGCGTTTGATCCCATCAGGCTGTAGGCGAACTCGTCGGTATGGGCCTTGCCGATCACGCAGGCGCCGGCGTCGAGCAGCCGCTGGACCGCCGAGGCGTGGCGCGCGGCGGGCGCGGCGGCCGCGAGCACGTCCGGGTTTCCGGCGCCGGTCGGGACGCCGGCCACGTCGACCATGTCCTTGACGGCGAGCGTGATCCCGGCCAGCGGCAGCTCGGGATCGGCGGCGCCCGCCGCGAGCAGCCGCGGCCCGACGCGCAGCGGGTCGATGAACCCCGGGCCGGCGGTCACCCGGTGTGACCGGGCGCGTCGGGCGTGGGCGGATCGGGGGCCGGCGCGTCGGGAGCCGCAGCGTCCGGATCCGGGGCGTCGAGCCCGTCTCGGTCGGCCCACTCCAGCAGCGGCTCGATCTCAAACACCGCATCGTCGATCCCGGCGTGCAGGTCGCCCAGTCGGGCGAAGCGCTCGGGCATCGTCGCGATCGTCAGCTCCTGGGGCTCGACGTCGTCGAGCTCACTCCAGGCAAACGGGGCCGACACGGTGGCGGACGGGACCCCACGCACCGAGTAGGCGCTGGCGATCGTGTGATCGCGGGCGTTCTGGTTGTAGTCGACGAACACCGCGCGCGGATCTCGGTCCTTGCGCCACCAGGTGGTCGTCGTCTCCTCCGGGAGCCGGCGGTGCACCTCGTTGGCAAACGCCAGCGCGGCGCGGCGCAGCTCGCCGAACCCATGCTCGGGGGCGATGCGGACGTAGACGTGGATCCCCGAGCCGCCCGAGGTCTTGGGCCAGCCCACCGCCCCGAGCTCGTCAAGCACCTCGTGGACGACGCCCGCCGCTCGGCGAACCCGGTCGGTCGGACAGTCGGGCATCGGGTCCAGGTCGATCCGCCACTCGTCAGGACGTTCGACGTCGGCGCGCCGGGAGTTCCACGGATGGAACTCGACCGTCGACATCTGCACCGCCCAGACGACGCTGGCCAGCTCGGTGACGCACAGCTCATCCGCGGTGCGGTCATAGCGCGGGAAGGTGACGCGGACGGTCTGCAGCCAATCGGGCGCGCCGGCGGGGATCCGCTTCTGGTGGACCTTCTTGTCATCGACGCCCTTGGGGAAGCGGTGCAGCATGCACGGGCGCTCGCGCAGCGCGCGCACGATTCCGTCGCCGACGCTCTGGTAGTAGGCGACGAGATCGTGCTTGGTCTCGCCGCGAGCCGGGAAGTAGACGCGATCGGGGTTGGTGATCCGCACCGTGCGTCCGCCGACCTGCACCTCGACCGCGTCAGCCGCCATCCGCGGATCCTGGCAGGAACCTCAGTTCAGCGACCAGAGTCCCTCAAAGCCGATGTGCTCCTCGGTTGCCACGCGCCCCAGCTCCTGTCGTGCCTCGTCCAGATCCAGGCCCGTCACGGCGGCGACCTCGGCGGTCGCCAGCGGCTCCCGGGCCCACTGCAGCACCTCGGCGACGTCCGCCGGATCCGGACGACGGGTGAGCTCGGGCGCGAGGTTGGCGATTGCGACCTCGTAGGCGGCGCTGGGCTGAAAGCCGGGCACCGACAGATGCCCGTCGTCGCGGCGAAACTCGTAGGACGGGCATGTGTAGCGGTGTCCGCCGTCCGCGGTGGACGCCAGCTTGTGCGCGAGCGCGATCGCCTGGTCACTGGGCGCCCGAGCCTCGCGCATGTCCGCGCGCAACGCCTCCTCGGTGGCGGGAGCGGCCAGCCACCGTTCCAGCTGCACGGGATCGACACCCGAGCGGCGGGCGGCCCGGCGCAGCGTCTCGTCCTCGTCGAGCAGGTCGCCGGAGAAATGCAGCACGCGCAGCGCGCGCAGCATCGCCCGTTCCTTCTCCGGGGCGTTCAGACGAACGGCGACCACGGCACGGCACGCGGGCACCGTCCCGGCCACCCGCTCACGCGGGGCGGTGTCCATCGGCATGTGGTGGGCGTGGGCGAGCTTTGACATGCCCTTGGCGAGCTTGTCGGACGTGAGGCCCTTGGCCTCGTAGTCGGCCGCGCGCTCGGCGAGGCCGACCATCCGCAGTTCCCACTGCAGCTGCTCGCCGTAGAGCCACTCCAGGCGGCGACGGGCGGGCTCGGCCGACCACGCGAACGGGCAGGCGGGATCGGTGTATTCGGTGATCTCGATCGTGCTCATGGTCAAGACGCTAGCCCGTGCTTGCGCGGGTGGCACCGTCAGCGTGCCGACCCTCGCGCGGAGGTTAGGCTGTTTCGTGGATGCCCGAACTGCCCGAGGCCGAGCGCGCCCGCCAGACGCTCGACACCGCCCTGCACCGGCGGATCGCCTCCGTCGATGATCGCGACAGCTACGTCTGCCGGCCCCATCGCCCCGGGGAGATCGCAGCCGCCCTCGTCGGTCACGAGCTGGTGAGCACCCACCGCCGCGGCAAGTTCCTGTGGCTGGAGACCGACGACGGCCCGACGCTCGGCCTGCACCTCGGGATGGCGGGACGGATCCTCGTCGACGCAGACGCCGGTACGCCGTCGAAGTGGGACCGCTTCGCGATCGAGTTCGACGACGGCTCGCGGCTGGCGCTGCGCGACAAGCGCCGGCTCGGCCGTGCCGTCATCAACCCCGACTTCAGCCACGTCGGACCCGACGCCGGGAACATCGGGCGCGAGGAGTTCCGCATGCGGATCGGCAGGGGCCATACCGCGATCAAGGCCCGGCTGCTCAACCAGGGTGTGATCGCGGGCGTCGGCAACCTGCTGGCCGACCAGACCCTGTGGCAGGCCCGGATCTCCCCGCGGCGTGACACGGGCGACCTCTCGACCGAGGACCTGGACCGCCTGCGCCGTGAGCTGCGCTCCGCACTGCGCTCGGCGATCCGCCAGGGCGGTGTGCACACCGGTCGCTTCGTCCGCGCCCGCCGCCGGGAGCAGGCCTGCCCGCGCGATGGACACCGGCTGGAGCGGGCGACCGTCGGCGGCCGCACGACGTATTGGTGCCCGGCGTGTCAGATCTGACCCGCCCCGTGCGTTACATGCTTGTGCGATGTCACACTGACCCTCCGCGAAGCGGGTAATTGCTCGCTATGACGACCACCGCAGCCGTCGCTTCACAATCGTCCGTCCTGCAGCGACTCGTCGATCGCTACGACCCTGAGCTGTTTTCGCCGATGCGCTCGTCGGTGCGGATCCGCCTCGCCGGTGACCTCGACGGGCCACGCGACGTCGTGTTCGAGGGTGACCGGGCGTTCCTCGTCGCGCCCTCGGGTCGTCCCAACGCCATCCTCACCGCTGATCCGGAAGCGTGGGCGGCGGTCGCCGATGACCTGCGCGGCGGCCTTGACGAGTTCCGCGCCGGCCGGTTGAGCGTCCGCCAGGACCTGCACCTCGGCGTCGGATTCCTCGCGGCAACGGCCGCACCCGGCGGCAACGGACTGCGGTTCGGCCAGATCCAGACCTCCGCGGGCGAGCTGTCGATCAACGAGGCCGGCGTCGGCGCGCCGGTGATCATGCTCCACGGGCTCGGCGCGACGAAGGTCTCGATGCTGCCCACCGTGGCGGCACTCGCGCAGACGCGTCGGGCGATCGCCGTCGACCTGCCGGGCTTCGGGGACTCGGTCAAGCCGATCCGCGCGCCGTACCACGCGCCGTACTTCGCGCGGGCCGTCGTCGCGCTGCTCGACTCGCTCGGGATCGACCGCGCCGACGTCGTCGGCAACAGCATGGGCGGCCGGGTCGCGCTCGAGCTCGGGCTGCGCTATCCGGACCGCGTCAGACGGCTCGGGCTGCTCGCCCCGTCGCTGGCGTGGCTGCGCGGCCGCCCATGGGCGCCGTTGCTGCGACTGATCGCGCCCCAGCTGGGCGTGCTGCAGCCCGCACCGCGGGCGGTCGTGGAGACGATCGTCCGCCGGGTCATCCCGGGGGCCAGCCAGGAATGGACGGCCGCGGGGATCGATGAGTTCCTGCGCTCCTACCTGACCCCGCGCGGGCGAGCCGCGTTCTACGCCGCCGCGCGCAACATCTACCTCGAGGAGCCCCACGGCCCCCACGGCCTGTGGACTCGGCTGTCGTCGTTGACGGCCCCCAGCCTGTTCGTCTGGGGCCGGCAGGACAAGATCGTGCCGATCGGCTTCGAGGCCCACGTGCGCGCCGTGCTGCCCGCCGCGCGCCACCTCGAGCTCAACTGCGGTCACGTCCCGCAGCTGGAGGCGCCCGAGACGACCCACCAAGCGCTGGTCGACTTCCTCGACGCGCCCGCCTGACGCCGGGTTCTCAAACCCAGCTCAAGCGACCACCTCGGTTACTTCGTCGCCCTCGCGGCAAGCATGCGAGCTTCTATCGCCGCGTCGTGTTCAAACGCCGGCCTCATCTGCTCACAATCAGATGACGTCGCTCCGAGCCGCTGAGCAACATCTCGCCACTTTGCGGTGGCTCTGCTGACCTGCGCAACCACATCGGCGGCTGCAGCCTCGGAGAGCCGGAACTCACCCGCGACGGTGAGAACCAGCGTGATGCTCGCGTCAGCCTGGTCGAAGTCGACGGTGGTGTGCAGCTCACGAGTTCCCGTCCGCGGATCGGGGTTGAGGTCGAAGGCCGGTGACAATGACCAGCCGGCAGAGGTCAGGCGCAGGAAGCCGTGATTGCGAAGATGGTCGTCGAAGTTCGAGACCAGGATCGAGAACACGATGCGGCGCCACAGTTCATGCAGATCGCGTTCGGCGTGCGGTGAGCTCTGAGCGATGACGTCGGCGATCTCCAGGTAGCTGCCGGGATCACCATCTGTGCGTTGCAGCGCGGTCATCGCGCTCACGTAGCCGACTCGCTGACCACGGATCCGGTCAAAGCGCTCGACGATCAGGACATGCTGGCCGTCGATCTCGTACAGCTTGCCGGCGGACACGTCGATCCCGGCCATGTCGGCCAGCCGCAGCGTCACTGCTTCCCAGAGCATCACGTCCCACTCGTCGTTGCTCGGGCTGGGGAACTTCGCAATTGAGATCCGGCCCTCAGGGTCGAGAACGTGAGCCTTTGGTCGCGCTCCGCCGAGGGAGGACCCTCCGCGGAGCAGCAGGGCAAGCTCAGCGGCGCTTTCGCTGCCGCGTTCCAGGTGCTCCGCAGCGCCCAGCAGCTCGCCAAGCTCGACGAACGGCGGAATGCCCATCGCCTCCGGCCACAGGAACGCTTGTGAGTTGGGATACCGAAAGCGGAGCGCTCCCTGGCGAAGGTCGTCTCGGACACGCAACAGGTAATCCATCTCTCCGAAGCTGCGACGCGCGCCTCCCTGTTCCTCAATACGGTGCCGTTCGGCGCGTTGCACCAGCCGACGCCCCCAGCGGTCCGGCGCACAATCAGAGAACGCGCCAAATGACGATTGGTCCTGAGGCGTCTGCTGTGCTCCTTCGAACAAGGGCAGGCCTGGGTCGAGCTGGTAGGCGGCGGAGCTCGCGAGGTATTCCGACGCGTAGCGGAAGGTCGCCGACTCCGACTGGCGACGCCGGTGCGACCAGAGTTGCCCGGCGAGAACATCCTTGCCCGCAATCTGTACGAATACGTCAACGGGGTCAGCCACGGTCGCCTCGTGTCAGATCCCGAGGGCGAACACGTTGCGGCAGCTGCTCATCAGAACGCAGGCGACCGATGTCGGTCTCATAGGGGTCGAGGGCTTTGATGAGGTTGCTGAGAACCCCGAGAGAGTTCAGGATCCTGAGCACGATCTCCATGCTCACTGCACCATCGCCATGTTCAAAGCGTCTGACGGTGTTCCGGGACACGCCTGCTCGATCTCCGAGCTGAGCTTGGGTAAGCCCGCGGAGCTTGCGCCACGCTTCCGCGTCTGCGCCAAGATCCCTGAGGGCGCGGCGTACGGGGAGCGGTGCGACGCGCGTTCCTAACTTAGTGCTCGCCATAGAGAGCATTATATGCTTTAGTGCTTCATGTGGCGAGCATTATTTGGTTGCACGCTAACGGGCGAGACGCCAGCGCGCCCTGTTGGCTCCTGCTGGCGGGCTGACTCTGAGCCCGCTGGTCGGTTGTGGGCCGGTGGCGCTCAGGCGGCTGGGGCCCCGGCGGTCGGCGTTGTTCCCGAGCGGAGGCCGTCGACCAGCAGCGCGACCATCCGTTGTGGGTGCTCGGGGTCGGTGCCCGGCCTCGGCCCGCACAGGCTTGCGACCGCGGTGAGCAGATCGTCGGGGTTGACTCCAGGGCGTACCTCGCCGGCCGCCTCCGCGGCGTTCAGCAGCATGCGCATCGCTGGTCGCAACCGGTCGTTGAAGTAGTCGGGCAGAGGCTCGTAGGCCGCGTGGCCGGAGTGCAGCGCCGCGGCAAGCCCGCGCTTGGCCGAGATGAAGTCGACGAAGCGTTGCATCCAGCGAGCGAGCGCCTCGCCCGGCCGGTACTCGGCGGCGAGGGCGACCGCCGCCTCGGCGCAGGCGTCTACTTCCCGACGGAACACGGCGATGATCAGGTCGGAGCGCTGCGGGAAGTGGCGGTACACGGTGCCGACCCCGACGCCGGCCTCCTCGGCGATCTGCCGGACTCCCGCATCGACCCCATCGCGTGCGAACACCGTCATCGCGGCACGGAGGAGGGCTTCGGTGTTGCGTTGCGCGTCAGCGCGCTTCTTCGGCGGAGCAGACATCGAATCATAGGTGGAACAACGTTCCGGTTATAGTGGGAGCATGGTCCGCCTTCGCTCAATCTACATCGCGCGACTGCCGGCTCATCCCATCCCGCCGCGCGGAGGAGCTCACTATGCATGACAACCAGATTGCACTGATCACGGGGGCCAACAAGGGGATCGGACTCACGATCGCCAAGAATCTCGCGAGGCACGGCCTGACCGTCCTGGTCGGCTCGCGTGACCTCGCGAACGGTGAGACGGCGGCACAGGCCATCGACGGCGACGCGCACGCGATTCAGCTCGACGTCACCGATCAGGCCTCGATCACCGCCGCCGCCGACCGGATCCGCGAGGAATTCGGCCGGCTCGACGTTCTCATCAACAATGCGGGCATCTCCCACGCGAGACCGTGGGAGGAGATGCCGGGCGACACCTTCGAGGAGAAGGCCCAGTCGGGTCAACTCAGCAAGGTCTCGCTCACCGAGCTGCGTGAGATCTTCGACACGAACGTGTTCGGCGCGCTCGCCGTCACACAAGCAACGCTTCCGCTGCTTCGCGAGGCGTCATCTCCCCGGGTCGTCATGGTCTCAAGCGGGGTTGGCTCGCTCGCCGCTGCCTCCCAACCCGGGAATCGGTACCGCGCGATGTTCGGCGCCTACTCAGCCTCGAAGACCGCGATGAACGCGATCACCGTCGGCCTCGCGATCGCCCTCGAGTCCGAAGGAATTCGGGTCAACGCGATCTCACCCGGATTCGTCGCCACCGACCTCAACAATCACAGGGGGGTGCTTCCCGTGGAGGAAGGTGGCAAGGACGCGATTCGCCTCGCGCTGCAGGAGGGCGGTCTGACGGGAACGTTCACCGACCAGGACGGCGAAACCATTCCCTGGTAAGCGAGGGGGACCGTCTGGACCACCCTGCTTGGGCTCACGCGCACGGCAGGTAGGGGGTCTCCGGTTGGCCTATCGGCGAGTCGCGATCGCCCACAGGAGTCCCGTGATCATGACCGCGACGCCGAAGATGTCGAACATCGTTCCCAGTGCGATGCACAGGTGCCATTTGCCGGTCGAGTACAGCGCTGGCTTGTCACCGAATCCCGCGGTTTCGTCGACCAGCGAAACCGCGACGAGGGCGGCCGTGATCAGCGTGGCGGCGCGGGACACCCAGACGCGCGAGGTCATCGAGGCCCACGCGAGCAGGCCGACGGGGATCATCAGCACCAACGGTGGTGACATGATCGTCCCGTTGCCGGCGAGCACCTGGCCGAGCGTAAGACGGTCGGTGTGGGCGTGGCTCGCCGGGATGTCGGGGAGCTTCGCGATCAGCCCGACGACCGCGGCCACGACGTTCCAGCCGATGTAGCCGGCGACGGTCAGTAGAAAGCATCGCCTGCGATCCGGGCTCGCGGCGACGTGGGTGCACGTTTGAGGTTGTGCGGCGGTGCTCATCTCGGTTGCCCTCCGGTTCGTGCGGGTTGTTGGTGCAGCCGGCGTGGAGCCTCACGCCGCTTGGCGGCGTTGTCGTCGTCGCGGTGCATGATTTCGCGTGGACATCGCGATGACCGCGGGTCATCGCGGCGGATGATGCGCCCCGCCCTCGGTGGCGCTAGCGTGGCGTGGTGAATACCGGAGACACGGGAATGCTCGGGAAGACTTCGCAGTACGTGGCCGGATGGCGTGCTGCGCGTCGGCTCGGCGACTGGGTGCTGGCAGCAATCGCGACTGCAGCCTCGCTCGCATATGCGCTGCTGGCGATGTCCCCGGCCCCGGCGGCGGCGGGCTTGGTTCTCTGCGTGGTCGCGACGGGCTCCGCGCCGGAGCGAGCGGCTTCCTTTTGAAGGACACGCCACCCGCGCAGCTCG
>CAZZYU010000051.1:0-22140 GCA_964658375.1 uncultured Acetobacteraceae bacterium
GGCGGGGTGGGTGGGGCGGGTGGGGCGGGCGGGTCCCCAATCAGCACGCCGCCGCGCCGAGGCGGCCAGGGCGGCGCTCTCGGGGTCGCCCAGCTCGGCGGCGATCGCCGTCGCCTCGGCGCTGCAGCGCCGCATGTCCTCCCGGCGGGTGGAGAAGTACAGGGCGCCGCACAGCCGCCCCAGGAGCCGGATCCGGGTGACCGTCCGCTCGCCGGCCGTCGCGGCCAGCGCCTGCTCGAGCATCGCGATCAGCTCATCGTCGACGACGCCGGGCGGCTGGATGTACCGTCGCGAGGCGGCCAGCGCGGCCCGGATCAGCGACGGGCCGTCTCCGAGCTGCAGCGCGATCGTCGCCGCCTGGTGCAGCATCGGCCACGCCGCGGACCGCTCGCCGCTGCGCACCCGCGCCTCCCCCAGCTCCAGCAGCAGCGCACAGCGGCGGTCACGCGCGTCGGGGTCGATGCGCTCGAGGATCGCCAGCGCGCGGGCATAGTGCTCGGCGGCCTCCTCGTGGGCGGCGATCTCCGTCGCCTGGGCGCCGGCGGCCCGCGCGTAGGCGATCGACCGCTCGGCGTCCTGGGCCTCGCCGGCGTGGGTGAAGTGGTAGGCCAGGGCGGTCACCGACGCCTCATCGCCCCGCCGCTCGAGCGCGAGGCCGACACGGCGGTGGGTCCGCATCCGGCGTGCCGAGGACATCCCCGAGTAGAGCGTCTCGCGCACCAGGGCGTGGGAGAACGCGTACCGGCCGGACTGACCCGGGGTCTCGGTCACCAGACCGGCGTCCAGCGCCTCCTCGGTGGCGAGCAGGAAGCGATCCTCGTCGAAGCCGAGCACCTGGGCCAGCAGGTCGGCGTCGATGTCGCGGCCGATCACCGCCGCGCCGCGCAGCCACTCCAGGCCGGTGGTGCTGCACCGCTGCAGCCGCCGGCTGATCAGCTCCCGCACATCCTCGGGCAGCCCGAACCGCCGGATCTCCTCCAGCCCCGCCTCGTGGGCGGCCACGCCGGACTCCGCGAGGTGGCGGATCAGCTCCTCGATGAACAGCGGATTGCCCTCGGTCTCGGCATACAGCGCCTGGGTGAACGCCGCCGAGGGCATGCCCCCGGACCGCCTGCGGATGAGCTCGACGGCGTCGGAGCGCGGCAGCCCGCCGAGATCGAGCTGGCGCAGCAATCCCTCACGGCGCATCGGCCCCAACATCGACATGAGCGCATCGACCCCGTCCTCGCCGCGACGGAACGCCCCGAGGATCCGCAGCCGCGAGGTTCGTGGCGCGCGGACGAGGTGGCGCAGCATCAGCAGCGTCGGACGGTCGGCCCAGTGCAGGTCGTCGAGCACGATCAGCAGCGAGTCGCCGGCGGCGATCGTGCCCAGCAGCTCGGCCACGGCCTCAAACAGCCGGTAGCGATCGGTGTCGGGGTCGCCGGGCTCGGCGGCGACCAGCTCGGGCAGCCGCCGACCGATCGCCGGAACCAGCCGCGCGAGCTCGGGGCCCGAGCGGCGCGCGGCCTCGCGCAGGCGGCCCAGCGGGGCATCGGAGACGAAGTGGCCGATCGCCTCCAGGAACGGCTGGTAGGGGACCAGCGGCTCCTCGGGCGCGTGTCCGGCGAGGACGACGGCGCCCGCCGCGTGGACCTCGGATCCCGCGTGGGCCAGCAGCCGCGTCTTGCCCACGCCCGGATCGCCGCCCAGCAGGAGCATCCCCGCCCGGTCCTCGCCCGCGTCGCTCCACCAGCCGCGCAGCGCCGCCAGCTCGTCCTGGCGCCCGACCAGCTCGTGCGCGACCCGGGCCCGCAACGCGGAGGGCAACGCGATCGGCCGCCGCAGATCCTCGGGCTCCCCGGCACGCGACGCCCGTTCGGCGCCGGCGCCGGGGGTCAGCAGGCGCTCGTGGGCCGCGATCGCCTCGCCGGAGGGGGTGGTGCCCAGCTCGTCGCGCAGCAGCGCCCGCAGGCGCTCGTAGACGCGCAGGCCCTCGGCGACGTTGCCCTGGGCGGCGAGCGCGCCCATCAGCAGCACGTAGCCCGACTCGCGGTAGGGCTCGAGATCGATCAGCGATCGCCCCGCGCGCTGCACCGAGGCCAGCTGCGTCGCGCCGGACATCAGCCCGGCCCGCCCGATGGTCTCCAGCGCCGCCAGGCGGATCTCGTGCAGCTCGCGCCGGGGCGGCTCCAGCCACACGGCCTGGGTGCCGGGCAACAGCCCCCGAGCGGCGATCTGCAGCGGAACCTGAGCCAGCGCCCCCGCCGCCCGGGCGTCGCCGCGCTCCAGCACGTCCAGCGCACGCGACACCTGGGTGGCGGCCGCCTCCAGATCGATCCAGACCGGCTCGGCAAGCTCCAGGGCGACCTCCTCACGACCGACGACGACGTCTGCCCCCAGCGCCGAGCGCAGACGCGACAGCAGGGTGCGCAGCGCGGCGTCCTGGGAGCGCGGCACCCGCTCGGGCCACATCGCCTCGATCAGCTCGTCGCGACCGACGGCGCGCCGGCGGTTGAGCACCAGGAAGGCCAGCAGCAGCGGCACCTGACGTCCGCGCAGCGTCCCCACCAGCTCCCGGCCGTCGAGCTCGATCGACAGGCGGCCGCACAGCTGGATCCGGGTCCTCTCCCTCATCCGGTCCTCTGGCAACGTTCGGGAAACGTAGCGCCAACGCGCCTGCGTCATCGTCTGCACCGTGGCTTACTCCGACCACGAAGGCGGGCGGCCGTCCAGGGCCACGCCCGCCGGATCCCGCACCTGGCTCATCATCACCCGCAGCTCCTTGGCGCAGTGGGCCGTGACGTGGTGAACCGGACGCGCAGGTGCACCCGGGGGCAGTGAACGCCTAGGGCGGGCGGCGCGCAGACCGCCGCCCGCCTTTGGCGCTCGCGTTCCGGCTATCGCTCAGCCGGCGCAGTGCCCGGTGGTAACCGGCCCACGCGCGGCTCGGGCCCGCGTGAGCGCCGCCCGGACCCGCGTGTCGGGAATCGCGAAGCCACCGGGCCGCGGCGTGCCCGTGGTCGCCGCGAACACCGTGGCCAGCACCTGCCCGCGTGCGTCCACCAGCGGGCCACCGGAGTTGCCGGGCTGCACCGTTCCGCGCACGGGGGTGATCGACCGCACCACGTGTCCCTCGCCGTAGGCGTTCTGGGTGTTCACCGTCTCGGTGTGACCGACACGCCCCGGACGCGCCGCGAAGCCGCCGTCCAACGGGAACCCGAGGATCGCCACCGCGGTGCCGGCGCGCGACACCGCCGCGGTCGGGAGCGGTCGCAGGTCGAGGTCTGCAACCCGCAGGATCGCCAGGTCGTCGTCGACATCGAAGTCGACCACCTTCGCGTCCAGCCCCCGACCCACCCCGCCGACCTGGATCTGGGTGTCGGCCTCCCCCGCGACGACGTGCGCGTTGGTGACCACCAGGCCGGGCGCGGCGACCCAGCCGCTGCCCTCGATTCCCAGTCCGCAGGCCATCCCGTAGATCTTGACCACGCTGCCGCGGGCCGCCCGGGGGCCGGCGGCGGCGAGGATCGTCTGAGTCGGCGCGACGACGTCGGCGGCCGGGCCGTGGACGGTGGGCAGCGGATCGAACCTGGCCAGCACGTTGAGCACCGGACCCGATGCGGGCAGCACGCGATCCAGGGTGCGCAGGATCTCCGAGCCGCGCACCTCGGCGCGCAACGAGCCGGAGTCCGACGAGTTCAGCGCGACCGCACCGACGATCCAGGCGATGCCGAGCGCCAGACACGCGGTCAGCCCCGCCCCGAGCAGGCCGTCCAGGGCGCGGAACCCGGTGATCCGCAGCCCCGAGCGCACCCGCCCGCCGATCCCCTCCAGCCCGCTGGCACACACCCCGCCACACACGAGCGCCCCAACGAGCCCCAGCAGCGGCGCATACCGCGAGTGATCCCCGGCGTGCAGCAGCAGCGGCGCGACCCGCGTCCCGAGAAACGCCCCCGCCGTGAATCCGAGCAGCGACAGGGCGCCCACCACGAACCCCTGCCGGTAGCCGTAGAGGGCCAGCAGGGCGGTGAAGCCGAGGATGACCCAATCAAGCGCCGACACCGCTGCCAGAGTATGGCCGCCCCGTCTCCCGGCGCCATCTTCTACCGTTGCGCGTCACGGTGGTCGACGGCGGAGTGATCGTGGCGCGCAGCCCGAGGCCGGTTCGACGGCGTCGCTCGCGGCGCCGCAAGCTGCTGACGCGCGGCGTGCCGGTGGTCGTGATCGCTGCCGCGGCGTTCGCCGGCGGAGTCACGCTGGCCACCGCGCCGAGCCGGTCTGAGCACCGGCTCGTGACCCGCTACGCCGCCGCATGGGACCGCGGCGACATCCAGGCGATGTACGCGATGCTGGACGCCGGGTCGCGCCGGCGCGTCACCGAGGCGCAGTTCGCCGCGCAGCTGGCCTCGACCGCCGACATCGCGACGACCCGCACGCTGACGGTGCTGCACGTCGGGCGGGTGGCTCACGGCGCGGCGCCGGTGACGATGGCGATCCAGACCCGGCTGTGGGGCCGCCTGCGGGAGGTCCTGCAGCTGCCGCTCACCGGCGCCGGCGCCTCGGCGCGCGTGCACCTGCAGAGCTCGATGCTGTTCCCCGGCCTGCGCCCCGGCGAGACGCTCTCGCGCCGCACGCGACTGGCGACCCGGGGCACGCTGCTGGCGTCCGACGGCACTCCGCTGGCCGAGGGCCCGCAGCGCGTGAGCCCGATCCCCGACGTCGCCGAGCAGATCGTCGGGACCCTGGGACCGATTCCGGCCAGCCGGGCCGCGCGTGAGGAGGCGGCGGGCATTCCCGCCGATGCCGAGGTCGGTCTCGACGGCCTGGAGCGGGTCTTCCAGAGCCGGCTCGCCGGCCGGCCGGGCGGCACGCTGCTCGCCGGGCACCGGGTGCTCGCCGTCGCCGCTCCGGTCGCCGCCAAGCCGGTGCGGACGACGATCGACCCCACGCTGGAGCGGGCGGCGGTCGCCTCACTGGGCGGCCGCTACGCCGGCATGTCGGTGATGAATCCGAAGACCGGAGCGCTGGAGGCGTTGGCCGGAATCGCCTTCGACGCCCCCCAGCCGCCGGGGTCGACGATGAAGATCATCACCGCCACCGCGGTGCTGCAGGCCAAGCTCGCCACCCTGAACACGACGTTCCCGTTCATGTCGGCGGCGACGATCGATGGCTACACGCTGCAGAACGCCAACGGCGAGGAGTGCGGCGGCACCCTGATCAACGCGTTCGCGGTCTCGTGCAACTCGGTCTTCGCCCCGCTCGGCGTCAAGCTCGGCGCGGCCCGTCTGGTCGCCACCGCCCGGCGCTACGGCTTCGATCATGCGACGGGCATCCCCGGCGCGACGGCGGCGACGATCCCGTCGGCGAGCGCGATCGGCGACGCGCTCGCCGTCGCGTCGTCGGCGATCGGACAGGGCAAGGTGCTCTCCACCCCGCTTGAGATGTCCGACGTGGCGGCGACGATCGCCGACGGCGGCCGGCGGCCGGTCCCCACCCTCTCGGCCACGGCCAAGCCGCGCTTCGTGCGCGTCACGACCCGCGCCGTCGCCCGTGAGGTCCAGCAGATGATGGTCGCCGTCGTGCAGTACGGGACCGGCGTCTCAGCGCAGATCCCGGGGGTGCAGGTCGCCGGCAAGACCGGAACCGCGGAGTTGACCGACACCGGCACCGACGCGGCCGACGGCAACACCGACAACCCCAACGACAACAACCCCAAGGATACCGACGCGTGGTTCGTCGGCTACGCCCCGGTCGACCACCCCAGGGTCGTCGTCGGCGTCCTGTTCCCCAGTGCGGGCGCCGGGGCGGCGACCGCCGCGCCGTCGGTCAGGGAGACGATCGAGGCGGCGTTGGGCGACTGACGAGCGCGTGCGCCGCGCCGCCCGCGCGGCGTCCGCCGGCGCTTAGAGATCGAGGGAGATCTCGCCGATCTTCTGGTTGGTCGCCGAGAGGATGTAGAGCGTCAGCGGCCGGTTGTTGTAGATCGAGTCGTCGAGCTTGAACAGCAGCAGCTTGCCCTGGGTGAACGACTGCGCCGCGGTCGTGTCCTCGCCGGGCTCGGTCTCCCCGAACTGAAGCGTGCGCGCTGTCCACGCGTACGGGTTCTTGGCCGTGTTGAGCTTCAGCGGCTTGTAGACGTTGCCCTGGGTGTCGACGATCTCGAAGTTGTCGCTGGTCGTGTAGGCATGGTGGTGCTGGTTCTTGGCCCACAGGAAGACGCCGTACCAGAGCTGCTGGCCGGTGGGCTGGGTCGTCCCCGCCGGCAGGCCCCGGATGTACTGGGAGTCCTCGGTGGCGTAGGGGTTCAGCTGGCGTGAGATCTGCAGCTGATAGGTGATCGGTCCGGCCGACACATAGGCGCCGTCGTTGTCGGAGTCGGCGATCTCGTGGCCGGTGAGCGGCCCGCCGGGGGTCTGGTGCTTGGTGTTGTAGCTGGAGGTCGCGCAGCCGGTGACGATGACGGTGAGGACGAGGGCGGCAGCTGCGGTCCTGAGGCGGCGGAGGCTCACGGCGGCGGAAGTCTAACGCCGCGGGGTGGACGGAGGCGTCAACAGACGGGCGGCCTGACGGTTGTGGCGCGCCCCGGTCATTCGCCCTGCATCGAGACCCGCGCGCCGCGGCCCGTGCCGTCCTCCAGGATCGATCGCAGGCGGCGCATCGCCTTGGCTGCCTTGCGCTTCTGCCACGAACGACCGCCCATGATGTCCATCAGCTTGTCCGACAGCTGGTCGGGCTGGGTCTCATACGTGTACTGGACCCGCGTACCGCCGGAGGCGGGCTGGAGCGTGTAGGTGCACAGGGTGCGGATGCGGTTGTACTTGCCGCCGCGGCCGTGCTCCAGGATGCGGAACGGCGGCTGCATGTCGGCGATCACCAGGTCGCCCCAGGCGAAGCGGTTGCGGGGCATCTTGGTCCGGAACCGAACGCCGGCCCCCACGCCGTAGGAGTCCTCGCGGGTGAGATGCCAGTCGACCATGTAGTGATCGGAGAACTCGGCGTGGTTGGCGACGTCGGCCAGGTACTCATAGACGACCTCGCGCGGGCGGTCGATGGTCGTCGTGATCGTGAACGGCTCCACGGCTGCGGCATCTTATTGCCAAGGCCGGGCATCGAGCCCCGCCGCCGCGGCCGGGCCCCCGCGGGTGGGCGAATCTGCCCGGGGCGCTGCCTAGGCAGCCTCGCGCTGATCGGTGATCCGCATCGTGTGGCCGAACTCGGGGCCGTGAACGACGTGGGAGCCGTCGGGGTTCGCGCGGTTGCGCCGGCGGCACAGCTCGCAGACGACGTCGCCGGACGCGTACTCGTAGATCCGCTCGCCGATCAGAGGCGTGCGGTGACAGTTGGTGCAGCGCTCGGCGCCGCCGACCAGACGCTCGTCCAGGCCGCGCCGCAGCAGCGCCAGCTCAAGCGCGAGAATGTCGTAGGGCGGGCTCTCCATGGCGTCATATTCGCCCTCGTGCGCGCCGCTCCTGCCACCGCCCGGGGCCGGACGGCCTCCCGTCCGATCGCCCGATCTTCGCCGACGTGCGGGGGCTCTTTAGTTTGGCTTTGCCTCTCGGGGGAGACTATGATCAAGCCCACGCTCGCAGGGCAGACAGCCCCAATCGGCCCCCCGAAAATCTGCCCGCGCCCCGCGCCCCCAAGGAGTGTCTCATGAAAGCTTGGACCTCAGGAAGTGTCGCCGGGACTGGAACGTTTCGCTGTACCGAATGCGACTCACCCGTTTCGCTGGACTCCGCACATGAATTGCCGACCTGCCCCAACTGCGGCGGGACCGAGTTCGTCCGAGCGTCGCTCTTCACGACCTCTCAGCAGCCGCTGCTCGAGCTCGGAACCGCGGAGATCGAGGATCGCTCGTGGCTGGAGGACATCCGCGCCACGCTCGGCGACCCCGGCCAGTACATCGCCTACACCGTCGATGACGAGCCGGTTGCCTATGCACTCCAGCGTGAGTGGACGCGCATCGGACGCAGCCTCGCCGCCGACATCCGATTCGACGACCCGACGGTCTCGCGCCGCCACGCGCTGATCGTGCGTCAGCCCGACGGGCTGCGGGTGCTCGACGATCGCAGCCTCAACGGCGTGTTCGTCAACGGCGAGCGAGTCGAGTGGTCGACCCTGGCCGACGGCGACGAGGTCGTCATCGGCCGCCACCACCTGCACTTCATCAACGTTCCGGTGGTCACGGGCATGCGCTACCAGCGCCCGCCCGAGTCGACCACGCGGGCGGGCGGCTTGGCCGCCGACGCCTCCGCGGCCTAGCCGCGGCCGCTGACCGACGGGGTCCTCGCCCGGCGGGCTCGGCGCGCCTATCATCCGCGCCGATGCCCGAGACGATCGCGGTTCTCTCCCAGAAGGGCGGCACCGGCAAGACGACCACGGTTCGCACGCTGACCGATGTCTTCCGCCGGATCGGGCTCTCGGTGCTGGCCGTCGATCTGGATCCCCAGGGCAACCTGTCTGACTACCTGGACGTCGACCCCGACGCCGCGCCGACGATCGGCGACGTGCTCGCGGGCCGCGCCAAGGCGCCCGCCGCCGTCCATCACGGCGTGATCCCCGCCAACCTCAACCTCGCCGAGGCCGAGCTCGCCCTGGGCGGGAAGATGGGTCGCGAGCTGACGCTCAAGAAGGCGCTGCGCGAGGTGTCAGACGACTACGACCTCGTGCTCATCGACTGCCCGCCGGCCCTGGGCCTGCTGACCGTCAACGCGCTCGTCGCGGCCGACCATGCGCTGCTGTCGGCCGAGGCCCAGTACTTCGCCCTGCAGGGAGTCGAGCAGGCGCTGGAGGTGATCGAGCTCGCCCGGGAGACGCTCAACTCCGACCTGCAGTGGCTGGGGGTGGTGCTCAACATCGCCGATATGCGCACCCGGCACTCGCGGGA
The DNA here is from genome assembly GCA_964658375.1 of uncultured Acetobacteraceae bacterium. Taxonomy (GTDB): domain Bacteria; phylum Actinomycetota; class Thermoleophilia; order Solirubrobacterales; family Solirubrobacteraceae; genus Palsa-465. The sequence goes on from CAZZYU010000051.1 coordinate 8,870, forward strand.
GGCGTTTGAGTCGCTGCGCGAGCACTTCGGCGACAAGCTGCTGACGACGACGATCCGGTCCTCGATCGCCTACGCCGAGTCGGCCGAGCGGGCGATGTCGATCCTCGACTATCGACCGGACCTCGGCGCCGACTATCTGGCGGTCGCCGACGACCTGCTGCGGCGCCTGGGCATCCAGAAGGGCCGTAAGGCCCTGCGCGGGCTGATCGGCGACGCGGCGCCCGCCGAGTCGGCCTCCGGCAGCTGACGCTGCGCGGGCGCCGTCAGAGCTCACGCACGTCGGCGCCCTGGGACTCAAACGGCGCCCGGAGCACCGCCGCCCATCCCCGCGCCGCGTCGGCCAGCCGCTCCATCACGGCCCCGGTCTGCTCCCAGTGGCACCAGACCAGGACGGTCGGACCGGCCCCGGAGATCGTCGCGCCGAGCGCCCCGTGATCGGCGGCCGCACGGTGCACGAGCGCCGCGGACCGCGGGTACAGGTGCGCGCGGTGGGGCTGATGCAGGCGGTCGGCCAGGCCGGCGGCGATCAGCGCCCAGTCCCCGGTGGCCAATCCGAGCGTGAGCGTCGCCGCCGCGGCGACGTTGAACGCCGCGTCGGCGAGCGGCACCTCCGCGGGCAGCGCGCGGCGCGCCAGCTCGGTCCCGACCGGCTCATCGGGGACGACGAGCAGCGCCTCGAGCCCGACCGGAACGTCGATCCGGTGGACGCCGGCCTCCTGGCAGATGACCAGGCCGCCAAGCAGGGCGGCGGCCACATTGTCGGGGTGGCCCTCCAGCGCGGTCGCGTGCGCCAGCAGATCGGCGTCGAGCTCGAACAGGTGATCGGCCGCCACCAGCCCCGCGACGATCGCCGCCGCGCTGGAGCCCAGCCCGCCGCTGAGCGGGATCTGCGAGGTGATCCGGAACTGGAAGTCGTCGGCCGGATGCAGCGCCTCGAACGCGCGCACGATGAGGTTGGAGCGGTCGGTCGGCACATCGAGCTCGGTGTGCACCGCGAAGGAGCCGGTCTCCACCACCTCGAGCTCCAGATGCAGCCCCAGCGCGGCTGCCATCACGTCAAAGCCGGGGCCGAGGTTGGCCGTCGACGCGGGCACCCGCACGACGCGCCGGCGGCCGAGGGTCACGGAAGCGCGAGGCGCCGGCCGCGGGTCATCCGAGCACGGCGCGCTCGAGCGCCCCGATCTCGGCCTCGCAGGGCACCACCGCGCCGGCCTGCTCCAGCGCTGTCTGCGGATCCTTGAGCCCGTGGCCGGTCAGCACGCAGGCGATCCGCCGCGCATCGCCGGCGCCGTGCACGATCAGCCCGGCGACGCACGCCGCCGAGGCCGGCTCGCAGAACACCCCCTCGGTGGCGGCCAGCAGCCGGTAGGCGTGGAGGATCTGCTCGTCGGTGACCGCGCGTACGGCGCCGCCGGAGCCGGTCATGGCGGCCATCGCGTCCTCCCAGCGGGCGGGATTGCCGATCCGGATCGCCGAGGCGACGGTCTCGGGGTGGGCCACCGGCGCGCCGTCGACCAGCGGCGCCGCACCGGCGGCCTGAAAGCCGAACATCCGCGGCGCGAGGCCGATCTCGGTGAAGCCGCGCCAGTAGGCGGTGATGTTGCCGGCGTTGCCGACCGGGACGCAGAGCGCGTCGAGATCGTCGTCGAGCTCCTCGGCGAGCTCGAAGGCCCCGGTCTTCTGACCTTCGATCCGAAACTCGTTGACCGAGTTGACCAGCGAGATCGGGTGCGTCGCGGTCAGCTCGCGCACGAGCTCCAGCGCCCGGTCGAAGTTGCCGCGCAGCGCGATCACCTGGGCGCCGTGGGCCAGCGCCTGGGCGAGCTTGCCGGTCGCGATCTTGCCCTCGGGCACGATCACCACACAGCGCAGGCCGGCCCGCGCCGCGTAGGCGGCCGCCGACGCCGCCGTGTTGCCCGTGGAGGCGCAGACGACCGCCTCCGAGCCCTCCCGCACGGCGGCCGACACCGCGCAGGTCATCCCGCGGTCCTTGAACGACCCGGTGGGGTTCAGGCCCTCCAGCTTCAGCCACACGTCGGCGCCGACCCGCTCCGAGAGCCCCGGGGCGTGCAGCAGCGGGGTCGACCCCTCCTGCAGGGAGACGACGGGGTCGCCCTCGGCAAACGGCAGCCGGGGACGGTATCGCTCGATCAGGCCGGGCATCGCGTGGCTGAGGATGGCAGAGCTAGGCCGCCAGCAGGTTGCGGATGTCGCTGAGAACTCCAGCCGGCTCGCTCGAGAGACGCTCGTGGGTGATCCGCAGCACCCGCCAGCCGGCGGCCATCAGGACGGCGTCGCGGCGGCGGTCGTTCTCGAAGGCGCGGCGGTCGCGGTGTGTGGCCCAGCCGTCGCTCTCGACGACCAGCCGCTGCGCCGGCCAGTGGAAGTCGACCTCATAGCCCTGCACGACGTGGTTGACCAGCGGCTCGGGGACGCCGCCGGCGCGCATGCGCTCGAGCAAGCTCACCTCCAGGCCCGGGTGGGGGCGCGGCGCGACGTCATGCAGGTCGCCGAGGATCGCCGTCAACGCCGGGACCCCGGGACGGCCGCGGCGAGCGTCGAGGAGTCCGCGCAGCACGGCGAAGTCGATCGTGTTCTGTCGCTGGGCGTTCTCGATCAGGGTCCGCAGCCGCTGGGGCGGGGTGTGCGGGGCGAGGTCGCAGACGGTCTGCTCGACCGTCGTCACCGCAATCGCGTCGATCACGGTGCGCGCCTCGCCGGCGAGCGCTGTGACGTGGCAGCGGATGCCGTCGTGGGCGCGGCGCACGGGCGCGGTCACGTGGATGACCCCGCTCGGCACCCCGCGCAGGTCGTGCAGCGCCGCGGCGTCGCCGTGGGAGAGGACGGCGCGCGCGCCGCAGGCCAGGACGGCGGCCATCCAGCGGCCGTGAAGGGTCAGGCGCGGGTAGCCGACGGCGTAGACGCCGCGGTAGACGCCATGCAGATGGCCCGCCTGCACCAGGCGCCATACCGCCCAGCGTGAGAATCCGAGCGCCGTCAGCTGCGCCATCGAGACGACCCCGTGCTGGAGGACGGCGAGCCGAGCGATCTCGGATGCATCTTGGTTGCGGGATCCGCCACCAACTTCCATCCCACCGACGTTCGCAGGTCACATGTCACGTGACTGCGACAAAACTGCTGCTCCTATGTGAATTCCTCTTCGATGACGCGGATCGCCCGGGGCCGCGCCCGCATCGCCCCCAGCTCGCCGATGACCTCCATCGCGGCGTAGAAGCGGACCTCGGGCACGGGATGGACGACCATCACCAGCCGTGCCTGGTCGTCCAGGCCCTTCTGCACGACCGACTTGACCGAGACGCCGTGGTCGCCGAGCACCGCCGCCACCGCCGCGAGCACGCCGGGCTCGTCGGCGACCTCCAGGTAGAGGTAGAACGACGACGAGACGTCGCCGACGATCGCCAGCGACTCGCTCGCCGGCGGCACCGAGGCCGGGGGGATCATCGCGCTGATCACGTCGCCGAGCACCGCCGAGGCCGTCTGCGGCCCGCCGGCGCCCGGACCCGACATCGTGATCTCGGTGATCGCCTCTGACTCGACCGTGACCGCGTTGAACGGCCCGCTCACCGAGGCCAGCGGGTGCCCGGGGTACAGGAACGCCGGGTAGACCCGCACCGACAGCGCATCGGAGCCGACCCGCTCGGCGGTGCCGATCAGCTTGAGACCGAGCCGCAGGTCGCGCGCGTACTCCAGGTCGTCGGGGGTGATCTCCTCGATCCCCTCGTACTGGACCTGGTCGATGTGGACCGGGGTCTCAAACGCCAGCCGGGCGATGATCGCCATCTTGGCCGCCGCGTCCCGGCCGGTCACGTCGTCGGTCGGATCGGCCTCGGCATAGCCCAGGCGCTGGGCCTCGGCCAACGCGGCGGCGAACGTCGACCCGGTCCGCGCCATCTCGGTGAGGATGAAGTTGGTGGTGCCGTTGACGATCCCGCTGACCCGGTCGACCTGGGCGCCGGCCAGCGACTCCTGCAGCACCCGGATCACGGGCACCACGCCGGCGACCGCGCCCTCGAAGCGCAGCTGCACCCCCTGCTCACGGGCGGCGTCCCACAGCTCCTCACCGTGATGGGAGAGCAGCTGCTTGTTGGCGGTGACGATGTGCCGGCCTGCCCGCATCGCCTCGAGCAGCCACGTCCGCGCGGGCTCCAGGCCGCCCATCAGCTCCACGATCAGGTCTGACCGCGCGAGCAGCTCGTCAAAGCTGCCCCCGCCCGAGCGGGTCAGCACTCCGGACAGCTCCGGTCTCAGGCCCGTGATCTGCTCGATGCGTCCCGCCCGCTCGCCGAGCAGCTGCGCGAACGCCGAGCCGACCGTGCCATGGCCCAGCAGCCCGACCCGGAACACCCGGTCGGTCACCACGCCACGTCGCGACTCATGAGATCGGCATAGGTCTCGCGCCGCACGACCACGCGCGCGCTGCCGGCGTCGCAGAACACGACCGGCGGGCGGGGGACGCCGTTGTAGTTGTTGGCCATCGCGTAGCCGTAGGCGCCGGTCGCCGGGGTGGCCACGACATCGCCCACCGCGGGGGCGGCCAGCCTGGCATCGGCGACGATCACGTCGCCGGACTCGCAGTGCTTGCCCGCCAGCCGGCAGGCCACGTCGGCGGCGACCAGCGGCCGATCGGCGATCACCGCCTCGTAGCGGGCGCCGTACATCATCGGGCGCAGGTTGTCCGACATGCCGCCGTCGACCGCGACCCAGGTCGAGACGTTGCGCTTGATCGACTCCACGGTGTAGAGCGTCACCCCGGCGTTGGCCACGAGCGCGCGGCCGGGCTCGATCAGCAACCGCACGCCCGAGCCGAGCTCGGCGTGCACGGCATCGACGATCGCGTCGACGTAGGACGCGGCGCTCGGCGGATTCTCGGCGCCCACATAGGCGGCGGCCAGACCGCCGCCGAGGTTGTACACGGGAAACTCCCCCAGCGACGCGAGCGCACGCACGGTGGCTCGCAACGGCTCCAGATCGAACAGCTGGGAGCCGATGTGGGCGTGCAGGCCGACGAGACGCAGCGAGGCCACGTCGGCCAGCGCCGCGATCGCCTCCCCGGCGGCGTCCATCGAGAAGCCGAACTTGGAGTCGGCCTGGCCGGTTGAGATCGCCGCATGGGTGTCCCCGGCCACATCGGGGGTGACCCGCAGCAGCACCTCGGCGACCACGCCCATCGATTCGGCCACCGACGCCAGCCGCTCGATCTCCCCGGCTGAGTCCAGGACGACGTGGCCGACCCCCGCCGCGAGCGCCTCGCGCAGCTCATCCACCGACTTGGCGTTGCCGTGCAGGTAGATCCGCGCCGGATCAAAGCCCCCGGCGAGCGCCAGCGCCAGCTCCCCGCCCGAGGCCACGTCGCAGGCCAGTCCCTCGGCGGCGAGCAGCCGGTAGACGGCGGTGCAGGGAAACGCCTTGGAGGCGAACAGCACGTCGAAATCGCCGTGGCGGGCGGCGAGCGCGTCGACAAACGACCGCGCCCGGCGCCGCAGGTCCTCCTCGACGACGACGTAGACCGGGGTGCCGAACTCCCGGGCCAGCTCGACGGCGTCGCAACCCCCGAGCTCCAGGTGGCCGCGGGCGTTGACCCGCGATCCGTGGGGATAGACGTGCGACAACTCCGACGCGGTGGCGCTCATCGCCTCAAAGATATGGTGTGCGCGATTCGCACCGTGACTCCCCTGCTCCCCACCCAGTCCGGCGTTCTGAACGGGGTCGCGTTCACGACGTGGGTCCCCGCCGATCCGCGCGCCGGCGTGGTGATCATCCACGGCGCCGCCTCGGCCAAGGAGAGCCACCACGACTTCGCCCGAGCATGCGTCGCCGCCGGGCTGGCGGCGCTGTGCTTTGACCAGCGCGGCCACGGCGCCAGCCCGGGCCCGCTCGACGGGCGGATGATCGACGACGTCGCGTTGATGGCCGATCTCCTGCGCGAGACGCTCGGCGCAGGCGACGCCCGCGTTGGCCTGCGCGGCTCCAGCCTGGGCGGCTATCTGGCGATCGCGGCCGCCGGCAGCGCCCGTGCGGACGCCGTCGTCGCGATCTGTCCGGCGAGCGCCGCGGGGCTGCGCCGCGGCCTGGCCAACCACGCCTTTCAGTTCCCCGTCGACACGCCCGCGGCGATCGCGCTGCTGGAGCGCCACGACCTGCCCGGTGCCGTGGCCCAGCTCGACGTCCCGCTGCTGCTCATGCATGCCGAGGGCGACGACGTCGTCCCCGTCGCCCACTCGCGGGAGCTGCACGCGCTCGCCGCGGATCCCGACAGTCGGCTGATCGTCGTCCCCGGGGGCCACCACCGCTCGGTCCAGCACGACCCCGAGCTGCAGGCCGAGAGCCTGCGCTTCCTGCGCCGGGCGCTCACGACGCGGGGAGCAAGGCAGGCGGCCGACCCGCCGCAATCGTGATCTGCGCGTAGGAGAACTCATCGGTTCGCTTGACGCATCGCTTATCCGCCCCCTGCGAGACTGATCAAGCCTGATGGCGCCACCACGATCATTCGGCCGGGACCGCGGCCTGCAGACGCGCATGTTGTTCACGATGCTCCTGCTCGGGGCCGTCTACGTCGTGCTGATCGCGGTGCTCGTGGCCGCCGGGGTGGGCGTCGTCGCGGTGGCGGTGATCGCGGCGGTGCTGTTCCTGGTCCAGTACTTCACCTCTGACCGGATCGCGCTGGCCTCGATGGGCGCCCGTGAGGTCAGCGCCGAGGAGGCGCCGGCCCTGCACGCGATCATCGAGCGGCTGTGCATCCAGGCCGACCTGCCGATGCCCCGCGTGGCGATCGCGCAGACCCCGATGCCCAACGCGTTCGCGGTCGGCCGGACCCCCTCGACGGCGACGGTGTGCGCGACCACCGGGCTGCTCTCGCTGCTGGAGGAGTCCGAGCTGGAGGGGGTCCTCGCCCACGAGCTCACCCACGTCGCCAACCGCGACGTGATGCTGATGACGATCGCCAGCTTCTTCGCCTCGATCGCCGCCTTCATCGTGCAGATGGGGCTGTTCTTCGGTGGCGGGTTCGGCGGCGGCTACGGCGACGACCGCGACGACGACGGGCCCGGGTTCTTTGTCGTGGTGATCGTCTCGGGCCTGGTCTACGTCGTCTCCTACGTGCTCATCCAGGCCCTGTCGCGCTATCGCGAGTTCGCCGCCGACCGGGGCTCGGCGATCATCACCGGGCGCCCGAGCGCGCTCAGCTCCGCGCTGTTGAAGATCTCCGGACAGATGGAGCAGATCCCCCAGCGCGACCTGCGCGCGGCATCCGGGGAGCTGGCCGCGTTCTACATCGTGTCTCCCAACCTGCGCTCCAGCGTGGCCTCGCTGTTCTCCACCCACCCGCCGCTCGAGGCCCGCCTGCGGGCGCTGGCCCGGTTCGAGGCCCAGCTGCAGGCGACGAGCTGAGATGGGCCTGCGCGAGGTGCTCACCGGCCGCCGCAAGCTGGCCTCGCCGGCCCCGGACCGCCTGTTTGCGATGACGACCGCCTACGTGGCGATGCAGACCGCGGGCCAGGTGGTCAGCGCCGGCCGGGCGGCGATCGTCTTCCAGTCGCTGGCCACCGCCGACTTTCAGGCGATCGTCAGCGACATGGAGGAGGTGGTGCGGGCGACCGCGTCTGACAGCGGGACCGAGGTCGAGACCAGCCGCGACAGCTACGGCTTCAGCTGGATGATCCTCGCCGACGAGGACTTCGACGACCTCGTCGTCGGCGTCAACGCCGTGTCGACGGCGCTGGACGAGGGTGGCTACGGCGAGCGGGTGCTGTGCGCGGTGTTCGCTTTCACCGACGCCGGCTCATCGCCGACCCGGCCGCTGTACTGGATCTACAACTACAAGCGGGGGTCGTTCTACCCCTTCGTGCCCGCCGGCGCCGAGAACCGGCGCGACAACGAGCGCGAGCTCGTGCTCCGCGCCCAGATGGCCGGCGAGCTGCCGATCGAGCCCGAGCTGCCGCGCTGGTTCGCGCTCTGGGGCATCCCGATCTGATGCCGGGCGCAGGCGCCGGGTCGTACGCTACCCTCCGGGGCTCGGCTGACCAGACCCCCGGCGGTCATCGGCCGGTTTCCTTCGTCTGGCGCTGTCGTGAAGCGAGCGCCTGCCATTGGCACCGGAAAAGGAAGACACCTTGCGCATCTTGATTCTTGGCGGAGACGGCTTCTGTGGGTGGCCGACCGCTCTGCACCTGTCAGCCTGTGACCACGACGTCGCGATCGTCGACAACCTCGCCCGTCGCGAAGCCGACATCGAGCTGGAGGCCGACTCGCTGACACCGATCACCCCGATCGGCACCCGGCTGGCGGCGTGGCGGGAGCTGACCGGACGGGAGATCCCGTTTCATCGGTTCAACGTGGCCGAGAACTACCGGGTGATGCTCGACCTGCTCACCGAGTACCAGCCCGACGCGATCGTGCATTTCGCCGAGCAGCGGGCCGCCCCGTACTCGATGAAGAGCTCGTGGCACAAGCGCTACACCGTGTTCAACAACGTCAACGCGACGCACAACCTGCTCGCGGCGCTCGTCGAGTCCGGGCTTGAGTCCCATGTCGTGCACCTGGGGACGATGGGCGTCTACGGCTACGGCACCGCCGGGATCAAGATCCCCGAGGGCTACCTGCGGATCAAGATCGACACCGACGAGGGCTCCGAGATCGAGCAGGAGATCCTCTACCCGGTCAACCCCGGCAGCGTGTACCACATGACCAAGACCCAGGATCAGCTGCTGTTCGCGTTCTACAACAAGAATGACGGCACCCGGGTCACCGACCTGCACCAGGGCATCGTGTGGGGCACCCAGACCGCCGAGACCCGTCTGGACGACCGCCTGATCAACCGCTTTGACTACGACGGCGACTACGGCACCGTGCTCAATCGCTTCCTCATGCAGGCGGCGGTCGGCTATCCGCTGACCGTGCACGGCACCGGTGGTCAGACGCGCGCGTTCATCCACATCCAGGACACGGTCCGCTGCATCCAGCTGGCGATCGAGAACCCGCCCGAGCGCGGCGAGCGCGTCCAGGTGTTCAATCAGATGACCGAGACCCACCGCGTGCGAGATCTCGCCAAGCTCGTCTCCAGCCTGACCGGCGCCGAGATCGACTACGTCGACAACCCGCGCAAGGAAGCCGCCGAGAACGAGCTGTTCGTGGCCAACGACCATCTGCTCCAGCTCGGACTGAACCCGATCACGCTCAAGGACGACCTGCTCACCGAGGTCACCGAGATCGCCACCCGGTTCGCGGACCGCTGCGATACCTCGAAGATCCCGTGCGTGTCGAGGTGGATCCAGACCAGCCAGGAGCCGGCCCCCACCGCCTGACGTCGGCCGGCATCGCCGCCACCGGGCTCGCGAGCTGCTCGTGAGCCCGCCGGTGGTGCTCAACCGCCGCGCGGCCACCCGCGCGACGATCACGGGGGTCGAACGCTACGCCGACGAGGTCACCCGCCGGCTGGTGTCGCTCGATCCGCAGCACTACGTCGCGCTCGCACCGCGGACCCGCGCCCGGGGCCGGACCCTGGGCCAGGCCTGGGAGCAGTCGGTGCTGCCGGCCCGGGCCGCCCGGCTCCGAGCGCGGCTGATCCTCTCCCCCGCCAACCTCGCGCCGCTGGCCTGGCCGGGCAACGTCGTCGTGCTCCACGACGCCGCGGCGCTGCGCGAGCCGGAGGCCTACTCCCGCGCCTACCGGCTCTGGCACCGCGGCGCCGGGCTCGCCGCCGCCCGCCGTGCCCGCGCCGTGATCACCGTCTCGCAGTTCTCCCGGCGTGAGCTGATCGAGCTGGGCGGGCTTGATCCGCGCCGGCTGTCGGTGATCGGCGGCGGCGTCGACGCCCGCTTCGCGCCGCAGGCCCAGCCCGGGGACGCGGCGGCGGTGTCGCGGCTGGGTCTGACGGGCCCCTACGTGCTGACGGTCGCCACCGCCGACGCGCGCAAGCAGATCGACACCCTCGCGCCGGTCGCCGCCGCCCTGGCCGAGCGCGGCCTGCAGCTCGCCTGGGCCGGGGACACCCGTGACTACTTCGCCGACACCGCCCCGGTGCCGGGCCTGCGGCGCCTGGGCTACGTCGCCGACATCGCGCTGCCGGCGCTCTATCGCGGCGCGGCGGCGTTCGTGCTGCCCTCCCGCTACGAGGGCTTCGGCCTCACCTGCCTGGAGGCGATGGCCTGCGGGACCCCGGTCGTCGCCGCCGACCGCGGCGCGCTGCCCGAGGTGTGTGGCGACGCGGCGCTGCTCGTCGATCCCGACGATCCACAACTGCTCACCGAGGCCGTCCTGGCCGCTGCCGCCGGCGACCCGCTGTTGCGCGGCCGGCTGCGCGTCGCCGGCCCGCTCCGGGCGGCGCCGTTGACCTGGGACCGGACCGCCGCCGCGGTCCACGCCCTGCTGTCAGAGCTCTCATCCGGTCCGCGGACGTGAGCGCAGCAGTCAGCCCGGGATCAGGCCCTCGCCCCGGAACTCCGAGCGCGCCTCCTCCAGCGAGACGTCGGCCGGGGGCAGGATGATGTCGGATTCGCCGAGGTGGTCCTCGGCGACGGGCGTGCCCTTGGTCCGCACGAAATCCAGCAGCTGATCGAAGATCTCGTGGAAGTGAGCCTCGTCGGAGGCCTCGCAGGCGCTGACGGCGGCATTGTCGAGCTCGTTGAGCGCCGCCGTGTCGGCGTCGGGTAGCTCGTACTGGCCCTCGGTGGAGATCCGGACGATCAACTGGCCTGCTCCTGCTGCCCGGTGCTGCCTCCGGCCGCGGTATCGGCGCCGCCGGCCCCCAGGGCGCCCTGGGGGCTGCCCGACCCGAGCTCGGCCTTCATCTTGGCCAGCTCGGAGTCGACCTCGCTCGTGCTGGAGAGCGCCTTGAGCTGGCGGTCGATGTCATCATCGCCGGACCCGAGCTGGGTCAGATCCTCGAAGGTTCCGGCCGCCTCCAGTTCCTGAACGGCTCCGGCACGCGCCTTCATGTCCTCGGTCTTGTCCAGCGCCCGCTGCATCGCCAGGCCGACGTCGGCCATCTCCTCGCCGACGCCGGTCGCCGCCTCGGAGATCTTCACCTGCGCCTCCGCCGCCGAGTACTGGGCCTTGATGACCTCCTTGCGGGAGCGGAAGGACTCGATCTTGGCCCGCAGCTTCTGCTCGGAGGCGGTCATCTGCTCCTGCTGCTGCTCGAGCTGGGTCACCTGGGAGTCCAGCGACTGCAGCTCGGTCTGGGCGACGTTCTTGCGCTCCAGGGCGACGCGGGCGAGATCCTCGTTGCCGGCAGCCAACGCCTGCCGCGCCTGGGTGTCGAGCTTGACGACCTGCTGCTGGAGCTTCTCGGTCTGCAGCTGCAGCCGCTTCTTGGAGGTGACGACGTCGGCGATGCCCTTCTTGACGTTCTGCAGCAGCTCGATCTGCTTCTGATAGCTGTACTCGAGCGTCTCGGCAGGATCCTCGGCACGGTCGAGCATCTTCGAGATCTTGGCTTTGACGACGGTGGACATGCGCCCGGAAAGGCCCGGCATCGCATCCTCCCTTGGCGGTGGCTGATCTGGCACCGTCGATCGTAGCGATCGACGCCATGGCCGATCACACCGGTGCAGGAGAAACGGTGCGCCCGCTCGCCCCGAGCGTGCCCTGCCCGGTCGCCTGCCGCGCGGGCTCCACGAGGATCGACTCCAGCCGCCGGACGGCGTCGAGGTGGTCGCCGGTCCACACCACCCGCACCGCGGCTCCCCCATCCGCGATGCCATCACCGGCCTCGGTCGACGCTGCGGGCGCGCGCAGGTCGGCGTCGATCGTGGCCAGCAGCCGGTCGTCGGCGCCGGGGTCCGGCGTCGTGGGCTCGGGCAGCGGTCCGGCTCCGCGCAGCGCCGCCTCCAGGCCGGCGTACCACGCCTGCACCGCGCGGGCGCGCGCGCCCAGCTCCCGGGCGGCGCCGACCCGGCTGCGCGACGGATCCCCCTCGACGTCCCACAGCGCGAGGATCGCGTCGGCGGCCAGGCGCAGGGCAGTGGCGCCGGTGACCAGCGTCGTCACGTCGGGCAGACCCGCCGGCTTGGGCCCGCGCTCGGCGAGATAGGTCCGGAACGTGTCGTCGAGCCGGCGGGAGGCGGCGGCGGCCCTCAGCGCGTCGGGCGCAGCTTCGCCGACCGCTGCGGCGGATGTCCCTGACCGGGGCAGGCCGGGAGCACAGCAGACGACCGCCACGTCGACGGCGCGGGTGAGGTAGCGCGCCGACTCGGCGTAGGCGTCGGCCAGTGCCCGGGCGAGCGCCGCGCCGGCGCCCCGCGGCCAGAACAGCAGTCCGACGACGAGGCTCGCCGCTCCGCCGAGGGCGATGTCCTCGATGCGCACCAGCCCGATCCGCCAGCCCGCCGGGGCGATGATGTTGAACAGGATGAACAGCACGACGGTGAACGCCGCCTGACCGGCGGTGAACGAGATCGCGGCGGGCGCCACCCCGGCGACCAGCACCGCGATCGGCAGCAGCGCCCACAGCACCGTCGTGTTGGTCCCGATCGCGAGCACGAGCGCTGCCCCCACGACGAACCCCGCGACCGTGCCCGCGAGCGCCCGGGCGAACGTCTGGCCGGTGCTCAGCGCGTTGGAGCGCAGGATCGAGAGGGTGCCGAACGACACCCAGAACGCGTGCTCGACACCGAACAGCCGAGCGATCAGGACCGCGAGCCCCAGCGCGGCACCGCCCCGCAGGCTGTTGTGCAGGGCCACCGACGACACCGCCAGGTGGGCGCCCGCGCGTTCGCGGATCGACGAGAGCCGTCCGCCGATCCCCGCCGGCTGGCGACCGAGCGCCCGCGCCCACCAGCTGCGCGCCTGCGCCGCGGCGACGAGCTCGACGTTGACCGCGATCTGAGCGACCATGAAGCTCGTCTCCTGGACGCGGAACGCCGGATCCAGCGAGGAGATGAACGCCTCCACCTCCGCGTCCCCGCGACCGGCCATCCCGGCCCGGGGCACGCACACCGCGGCGGGCAGGGCGCGGGTGACCGCCTCCAGCGCCCGCCGGGAGCCGACCAGCGCCTGCGCCGAGCCGCCCGGACGGGCCAGCACCTCGGCGCACTGGACGAGCACCGCCGCGGCCGCGGCCGACACCGCGTCACGCGCCGCCCGACCGGCGGGTGCGGCGGTCCCCGCCGGCGCGGAGGACCGAGCGGCCGAGGCCGTCGCCGCCGGCGCGGAGGACCGAGCGGGTCGGCCCTCGGGACCGAGCACGATCGCGCCCAACCAGCCGAGCTCGTCGACCAGCCGCACCCCCGCCCGGGCGGCGGGCGTCAGGCCGG
>CAZZYU010000052.1:0-21524 GCA_964658375.1 uncultured Acetobacteraceae bacterium
ATGGCCTCCTCCATCGCCGAGTCGCCGCCGCCGACGATGATCGTCGGCGCCTGCTTGAAGAACGCCGCATCGCAGGTCGCGCAGTAGCTCACGCCGCGACCGGACAGCTCCTGCTCGCCGGGGACGCCGAGTCTGCGGTGCTGTGCGCCCATCGAGAGCACGACCGTCCGCGCGAGGTGCAGCTCATCTCCGAGCCACACCTTGTGGGGCTCTGATCCGTCGGGCGAGAGCTCAAGCGCCGTCACATCGTCGGTCTCCAGGCGCGCGCCGAAGCGCTCCGCCTGATCGCGCATGTGCTGCATGAGCTCCGGACCCTCGATGCCCGCCGGGAAGCCCGGGAAGTTCTCCACGTCGGTCGTCTGCTGCAGCAGACCGCCCCACGCGAAGCCCTCGACGACGAGCGGGTCGAGGTTGGCGCGCGCCATGTAGAGCGCGGCCGTGTACCCGGCCGGCCCGCTGCCGACGATGATGGCGTTTTCGATCTGCGGTGAGGTCACTTCATTAAGTATAGGCAGGCGCGCGGCGCAGACCCATCTCCTCCAGCGCGTCCCCGACCGCGCTCGCGCGTCGAGCCAGCCGGGGCGCGGCCACGCGCACGGTCTCGGTGAGCAGAGCACCGCCGAGCAGGTCGGCCGCGTAGTGCTCACCGAGGTAGACCAGGGCGACCCCGAGCACGCCGGCGTACGCCCAGCCCGCGGCCGCGGACGCGGGTCCGACCTCGGCGAGCAGATGGGCGGCCATCAGCGTCGTGGCGAAGTGCAGCGACGGCATCGCGGCCAGGGGGTTTCCTCCGAGCAGTTCAAAGAGCGCCGGCCAGCGGTCACCCCAGAACTCCTCGCCGTACTCGATCATCATCCGCCGGACGCGCTCGTGATCGGATTCGCGCAGCCGCCCGGTCTGCGCGGCGTACCACGGCGGCGCGGTGGGGATCGCCCAGTAGAAGACCGCTCCCAGGTCAAACACGGCGTACATCTGCGCTGCGGCGGCCACGGAGCGCCGCGGCCGGCGCCATGCCACGTAGGCGACCGAACAGTGGGGCACCGCGAACCAGACCCAATGGCTGAACACCAGCATCCGCTCGAAACGGCTGAACGAGGCCCGGGGATGCGCCCAGCGGTTCTGCAGGCGGACGGTCGGCGGAGTGCCGAGTCCGAGCACGCGGTCGACGTCGAGCGGGTAGTCGATGTGGACTCGGGCCTCCTGGGCGCCGGCATCGTCATGGGGCAGCTCGTAGGCGGCGAGGTAGGCCCACATGTTCAGGCAGCACAGCGCGACGTCGCGCCCCCGGCTGCGCGGCGCGGCGACCGCCAGAGCGGGAACCGACGCGGCCGCGCAGGCCATCACCAGCGACCTGGGCAGGCGAGCTCGTCGACGGACCGCGGGCGCGGCCACCCCCGTGATGACCAGAGCCCAGGCTCCCGCACGGATGGCCCTGGAGACGTGCAACGGGCGGCGAGTATAAGAAGGCCCGGCGTTCGCGCGGGCGCGCACGTCTAGCGACGTCCGCGGCTCAACGCGTCATATGTCGCAGCGAAGACCCGCCGAAGAAGCGACAGGCTCATGCGACCCGGCGGACATATAGAATCCCGCCCCGCCTTGAGACCCGCAGCCTCCGACGCCCCCTCTCGCCGCCGGCCGACGTTCCCCGCCCGCCCCGCTGCCCGCACGCTGATGCTCCGGGTCGCCCCCGCGATCACCGTCGCGGTTGCGGGATCGCTCGCGTTCGCGCCCTCGGCGCTGGCCAACTTCATCACCCCCAAGTCGGGCGGCTCGCCAAACGCCAACTCGATCCACACGCTCTACTTCATCGTGCTGATCATCGCCGCGGTCGTGTTCGTGGCCGTCGAGGGTGCGCTCGTCTACGCCGTCTTCATGTTCCGCGCCAAGAAGCATCCGGTCGCGACCCAGATCCACGGTAACACCACCCTGGAGATCGGCTGGACGGGCGGCGCGGCGCTGATCCTGCTCGTCGTCGCCGTCGTGACCTTCATCAAGCTGCCGAGCATCGTCAACGCGCCCAACTCCGATGCCAACGGCTTCTCGCTCTCGGCCTCGGTGACCCAGCCCGACCCCCCCAGTGGTCAGCGGCTGCAGGTCTGCGTCCAGGGCCGGCAGTTCATCTGGCGCTACACCTACGGCCAGAACTGCCTGCACGATGCCTTCGCCGACAAGGATCCGTACTCCTACACGACGATGGTCGTGCCCGTCCACACGACGGTCGTGCTCGACATCCAGGCGCTGGACGTGATCCACGACTGGTGGGTGCCGTCGCTGGGCGGCAAGGTGGACGCCGTACCCGGCGACACCACCTACACGTGGTTCAAGGCGCTGCACACCGGGGTCTATCGGGGTCAGTGCGCACAGCTGTGCGGCACCAACCACGCCGCGATGGTCGCCTACGTCCGCGTCGTGACCCCGTCGCAGTACGCAACCTGGCTCAAGAACCAGGGGCAGCTGATCACCGACCAGACCAACCAGGTCTCACAGCTGCGGCAGATCCTGACCTCCACCGGCCAACTAGGGAGTTAGCTCACGCATGGCCATCGTCGCCCCTGAGGAGTACGCAGTCCGGCCGGTCCCCCAGGTCCTGGCCCACGAGGTCCACAAGCCTCGCGAGACCAAGAAGTGGATGGATTGGATCCTGACGACCGACCACAAGAAGATCGGGATCATGTACCTGGTCCTCACCTTCGTCTTCTTCTGCATGGGCGGGGTCGAGGCGCTGATGATGCGCACCCAGTTGTCGGTGCCCAACAACACGCTGCTCACCTCCGAGCACTACAACCAGCTGCTCACCCTGCACGGCACGACGATGATCTTCCTGTTCGTCGTGCCGGTCTGGGCCGGGTTTGGCAACTATCTCCTGCCGCTGATGATCGGCGCGCGGGACATGGCGTTCCCCCGCCTGAACGCGCTCTCGTTCTGGCTGCTGGCCTGCGGCGGCATCGTCTTCTACGCGACGCTGTTCTTTCACCCGCCCAGCGCCGGCTGGTGGAGCTATCCGCCGCTGTCTGAGTCGCTGTACTCCCCCAACGGCGGCCAGGACGCGTGGATCTTCCTGATCCACATCACCGGCATCTCCTCGCTGGTCGGCGCGATCAACTTCTACGTGACGGTCGTCAACATGCGGGCGCCCGGGATGAGCTGGAACCGCCTGCCGCTGTTCGTGTGGTCGCTGCTGGTCTACGCGATCCTGCTCATCATCGCGCTGCCGGTCGTCGCCGCCGCCGTGACGATGCTGCTCACCGACCGCCACTTCGGCACCCACTTCTTTGACCCGACCACCCACGGCTCGCCGGTGCTCTGGCAGCACCTGTTCTGGTTCTTCGGGCACCCCGAGGTCTACATCATGATCCTGCCCGGATTCGGGGTCATCTCCGAGGTCATCCCCGTGTTCTCCCGCAAGCCGATCTTCGGCTACAAGGCGATCGCGGCGGCCACGGCGGTCATCGCGTTCCTGGCCACGCTCGTGTGGGCCCACCATCTGTTCGCGTCGCCGATCCCGATCGTCGTGCTCGGCTTCTTCATGCTCAGCTCGTTTCTGATCGGCGTCCCGACCGGGGTCAAGATCTTCAACTGGATCGCCACGCTGTGGAGAGGGTCGCTGGTGATGACGACCTCGCTGTACTTCGCGATCGGGTTCATCGCGATCTTCATCATCGGCGGGATCACCGGGATCTTCCTGGCCGTGTTCCCGGTCGACTGGCAGCTCAACGACACCTACTTCGTCGTCGCGCACTTCCACTACGTGCTGATGGGCGGCGCCGTGTTCACGGTGTTCTCCGGCGTCTACTACTGGTATCCGAAGATCACCGGACGGATGCTGGACGAGCGCCTGGGCAAGGCGTCGTTCTGGGTCATGTTCATCGGCTTCAACGCCACCTTCTTCGTCCAGCATGCGCTCGGCCTGTCCGGCATGCCACGACGGATCTACACCTACCAGCCGGGCCTCGGCTGGTCGACCTACAACCTGATCTCGACGATCGGGTCCTACATCCTCGGCGTCGGCGTCGTGATGAGCATCGTCAACTTCTGGCGCAGCCTCACCCACGGCAAGATCGCGGGACCTGACCCCTGGAAGGGCAACACGCTCGAGTGGTTCACGTCATCGCCGCCGCCGACCAACAACTTCGACGAGATCCCGCGCGTGCGCTCGGTGGAGCCGATGCGCGACATCCGCCGGCAGGTCGAGCGCCAGACGGGCGTGACCCAGAAGACCGGCGGCAGCGAGCAGTTCGCCCGCTCCTCCTGAAGGCCTGCCGGTGAGCTCGCCCATCGTTCCCACCCGCTCGGGCGGCGCAGCCGCGCCGGCGGTCGCGCTCCGGGGCGCACGCACGCGGCAGCTGGTCGCCGACTACGTCGACCTGACCAAGCCCAAGGTCCAGTCGCTGCTGCTGTTCACGACGGTGGCGACGATGGAGGTCGCGGGCAACCCGTCGGTGGGACGGATCGCACTGACCTGCGTCGGCGGCTATCTGTCGGCCGGCGGCGCGGGCGCGGTCAACCACTACTGGGACCGCGACATCGATCTGAAGATGAAGCGGACCGCCGACCGGCCCGTCCCCTCCGGCCGCGTGCGTCCCGGCTCGGCGCTGGCCTTCGGATGCCTGCTGGCGACGCTGTCGTTCGTGCTGATGTCGCTGACGCTCAACGTGCTGGCCGCCTCGCTGGCGCTCGCCGGGTTCGTCGGTTACGTCGGCGTCTACACGATGTGGCTCAAGCGCCGGACGACCCAGAACATCGTCATCGGCGGCGCCGCCGGCGCGATGCCGCCACTCGTGGCGTGGGCGGCGACGCGCGGCTCGCTGTCCTGGACGGCGGTCTACCTGTTCGCGATCGTCTTCTACTGGACGCCCCCGCACTTCTGGGCGCTCAGCCTGCTGATGAAGGACGAGTACGCCGAGGTCGGGGTGCCGATGCTGCCCGTCGTCCGCGGCGAGCCCGAGACGCGCCGGCAGATCCTGCTCTACTCGGGGCTGCTGTACGCCGTCACCCAGCTGCCGTTCTGCGCCGGCGGCTTCGGCGTCATCTACCTGATCGGGTCGATGCTGCTCGGCCTCGCGTTCCTGGCGGGGTCATGGATGCTCTATCGACGTGCCGACCGCAGCTCCGCACTGCGCCTGTATCTGTTCTCGATGCTCTATCTGGCGATGCTGTTCGCCGTGATGGTGCTCGACGCAAAGCTGTGATCCCCGACAACGCATAAGATTGGCCCACCATGGATAGAAAGCTCGCTCGCAAGAACCTCCGCGCCGCCTACATCGCCAGCGCGATCTGCTTCTTCATGTTCGGCATCACCTTCGTGGCCGCCGCCCTCTATCTGAACGCATGACCGACTACGAGAACGACGTTCCGCCCGCCGGGGAGGACATCCACCTCCCCGGTCCGTCGATCCTGCCGCTGCTCGTCGCGATCGCGATCACCTGCATGATCATCGGACTGACGATCTCGTGGTGGTTCTCGATCTTCGGCGTCGTCCTGTTCGTCATCTGCACCACGATCTGGGTCCGCGACACGCGTCGTGACATCGACGCGCTGCCCGAGGAGCATCACCACCCGCACTGACCACGCGGTCGGACCCTGGCGCACCCCTGTCCGGTGCTCCGCCGCCGCCTGACCCGCTGGTAGGATGCCGCGCCATGAGGATTCGTCAGAGGTACCGGATGCGGACCCCGTCGACGGGGCGTGAGGTCATCGTCGAGGCCACCCCCGGTCAGACCTACGTCGACCGGCAGACCGGCGAGGACCTCGAGGTCATCGCCCAGCTGCTGCCGCTGGCTCCGACGTCGTCCGAGCTGCCGTGGAGCGTGGACAACCTGCGCTTCTGCAACTGGTGTGACCAGATGTCCCAGAAGGACCTCAACGACTGCCCGTACTGCGGTAGGCGCATGGAGCCCCTGGCTCCCGACGCCCCGTAGGCATGATCCGTCCGCGGAACTCCCGCGTTCGCCGCCGCCTGCTCGGCAGTCTGTTGACCACGCTGGCGCTGAGCGTGACCGTGGCGGCGTGCGGCGGCGGTGGTTCCGGGACCGCGAACACCGCGGGCGCGCCTCCGTTCACGGTGCCGTCCTCCTCGGGGGGCGCAGTCGCCGCGAGCTCGTCGGGCTCGTCGTCGTCATCGTCATCGAGCACCACCGACACCAACGGCGCGTCCTCCACCGTCTCCAGCGCCGACACGACCCCGGTCTCGACCGACACGACGCCGGCCGCCACGGCGACGGCGCCGGCGGCGACCGACACGACGCCGGCCACCGGCGCGGCCGGCGCCACCACGACCAGCGCGGGCGCCGGTGGGACGGCGACCGGCGGCGGCGCCGGACTCGGGGCGCAGTTCTGTCAGGAGAACCCGGGCGCCTGCTGACCGGTCGGGCGGCGCGCTCCTAGCGGGTAACGGAGGTCGTCGGCACCTTGGTGTCGACGATCTCGGTCGCGGTGTACTGCACCCGGTTGCCCGCCTCGTTGCAGAGGTACTGGTAGGTCGTGCGAAGCGTCGTCTGGGCCGTCTGGGTCGCCGCGGGCTTCGCGCAGTTGGCGCGGCGACTCTGGCGATAGGCGAACTGGCTGTTGGGCAGGCCGTAGCTCAGCACGGGGGCCCAGGTGGGGACGGTCAGGCCGATGACATCGCCGCGCACGACGGGCAGCGCGGTGAACGTGGTGAACGACGGCGGCAGCGACAGCGGCTGCTGCAGAACCTGGCCGAGGAACGGCTCCAGCTGATAGGTGCCGCTCTGGGCCACGACCGTGTAGGTGTTGTGGGGTCCGGGCGACAGCACGCTGAGCGCCAGCTCGGGCGGACCGCCGTAGCTGGCGTCCAAGCTCGAGATGATGCTCGCCCGGGTCTTGGCGCTCGCGATCAGGTTGGAGAGCCCGACGGTGAAGGCGACGACCCAGCCCTGCTGATTGACGCGCGTCGGGTTGATGACCGAGTCGCTCAGCGATTCGATCGCGGTCGTCCGTTCGAGGATGATCTTGCAGTCACTCAGCGGCGTGTTCTTGGCGCAGGCGGGCGCCGCGACCGGGGTCGTCGTCTGCCCCAGCTGCACCGTCTGGGCTGATGCCGCGCCGGGCGACAGCGCGCCCAGACCGGCAAGGCTGGCGATGGATACGGCAACGGTCAGCGGAAGGCGTTTGATCATGCCTGCATTGAACACGACCCGCCCGGCCGCAGTTGCGCCGCCAGCGGTCTTGCAGCGACGGCTACAGCTTGGTGACGTCGACCGCCTTGGGCCCCTTGGGCCCCGATTCCTCCTCGTAGGAGACCTTCGCTCCCTCGGCCAGCGACCGGTAGCCGTCGCCGCCGATCCCCGAGAAATGGACGAACAGATCGCGACCGCCGTCGTCGGGCGTGATGAATCCAAAGCCCTTTTCGTCGCTGAACCACTTCACCGTGCCCGTTGCCATGCCGTTACCTCCGGCCCCGATCGTTCAGGTGCGGAGCTCCGCGCCCCGCTCAAACGGCGCCAACCTATCAGCCGCCACCGATCGCGGGCAAGCGGGCGCCCGGCTCAGCGGCCGCTGAACGTGGCGCGCCCGGGCCCGACGTCTAAGAACGAGCGCACCGCGCCCTGCAGGTCCTCGCTGGCGAACAGGTCGCCGGCGACCCTCGGCACCCGCTCGTTGGCCAGCTCCACCCCGCCCTCCAGGTAGTCGCGCACGACCTGCTTGGTGGCCGCGTGGGCGAGCGTCGGGCCGTCGGCCAGCGCCCGGGCGTAGTCATGGGCCTGCGCGGCGAACTCCGCGTCGGGGAGCACCCGGTTGACGACGTTCCAGCGCTCGAGCTCGGCGGCGGTGAAGGGTCTGCCCTCCATCACGAGCTCCTTGGCCCGACCGGCGCCGGCGCGCTCGGCCAGCCGCTGGGTCCCGCCCATCGCCGGCGTGAGCCCGATCACCCGCTCCACGAGCCCGAAGCTCGCCGACTCGGCGGCGAGGATGATGTCGCAGGCGAGCGCCAGCTCAAACGCCCAGGTCAGACACAGCCCATGGGCGGCGAACACGGTCGGGCACGCGAGCGCGTCGACGCGCCGGGCGATCACGATCAGCTCCGCAAACACCGCGGCGGCCTGCGCCGGCCCCGCGAGCGCCGC
Source organism: uncultured Acetobacteraceae bacterium (assembly GCA_964658375.1). Taxonomy (GTDB): domain Bacteria; phylum Actinomycetota; class Thermoleophilia; order Solirubrobacterales; family Solirubrobacteraceae; genus Palsa-465. The sequence continues at coordinate 8,085 of CAZZYU010000052.1, forward strand.
GAACAGCGAGACGTCGACGCCGCCGCTCACCACCCGGCCCTGCGCGCGGAACAGGACCGCGCGGGCCGGGTCGGTCTCCAACGCGTCGATCGCCGCGATCAGACCGTCCTGGAGGGCGCGGTCATAGAGGTTGAGCGGTGGCGCGTCGACGGTGATCACGGCCAGCCCGTCCTCACGCGACAGCGAGACCGGCTCGCCCGCGCCGGCGCTCATCGCAGCCGCTCGGCGACCGCGGCGATCTGATCGGGCTCCCCGGGCGACGGGACCCAGGGAAGCTGCAGGGGGTCGCCGGCGTACCGGGGGATCACGTGGATGTGGAGGTGAAACACGGTCTGCCAGGCGGCGGCGCCGCAGGAGTTGATCAGGTTGACGCCGTCGGCGCCCAGGCGCTGCACGGCCCGGCGAGCCAGCCGTTGCGCCGCCCGCGCCGTGGCCGCCAGCTCGTCGGGCTCGATCTCGATCAGGTCGGTGGCGTGGCGGCGCGGGATCACGAGCGCGTGGCCGGGCGTCGCGGGGCTGATGTCCATGAACGCCACCGTGCGCTCGTCCTCGTCGACGCGCTGGGCGGGCAGCTCGCCGGCGACGATCTTGCAGAAGATGCAGTCAGGGTCGACGTCGGGCATCGGATGAGTCAGCTTATTGATCGGTCAGAACCGGCGTCGATCAGCTGCCGGGCGCGCGCGACCGCTTCCTGCGGGCCGTCGACCTCCCCGGCGTAGGCGGCCGCCTGCAGCTCGGCCAGCAGCGAGCCCAGCTGCGGCCCGGGCGCCAGCCCGAGCGCCGCCGCCAGCTCATCGCCGCGCACCGGCGGTCGCGGTGGATCGGCCTCCCAGGCCAGCGCGGCGCCGATCATCTCCCGCGCCAGCTCCAGGTGGCGCGCGATCGCCCGCTCGGCGTCATCGCCGCGGGTGGCGAGCCGGTCGGCGACACTGAGCACGGTGACGTCGACCCCGATCGGCGCGCACGCGCTCAGGTAGTCGTAGGTCTCGCGCCGTCCGAGTGGCATCCGGTGCACGAGGAAGCCGAGCCGCAGATGATGCAGGGTGAGCGCGGCGATGTGGGTGCGCAGTCGCTCCGAGGCCCGCAGCCGACCGAGGATCTCACCGGCCAGGTGAGCGCCCGCGGTGTCGTGACCCATGAACGTCACCCGGCCCTCCGGGCTGACGGCGCGGGTCCGGGGCTTGGCGATGTCGTGCAGGAGCGCCGCGAAGCGCAGCGCCTGGCCCCGGGTCAGCTCGTTGGCCAGCGGCTGGGCCAGCGCCGCCTCCAGCCCCTCCCGCGACGCCGGATCCAGACCCAGCCGACCCGGATCGTCGACGAGCGCGACCGTCTCGGCGAGCACCGCGCGGGTGTGTCCGGAGACGTCAAGGTGGTGAAAGCGGCTCTGGTCCACCCCGTGCAGCGCGTCGAGCTCGGGCAGCACCGCCGCGGTGGCCCGCAGGCCGTCCATCAGCTCCAGGCCCTGCACCGCCCGGGGCGAGCAGATCAGCCCTCGCAGCTCGGCGAACGTTCGCTCAGGCGCGACGGCGGTCAGACCCGGCGCGCTGGCCCGGGCGTACTGCGCGGTCGCCGGATCGACGTCGAACCCCAGCTGGCAGGCCAGCCGAGCCAGGCGCAGGACGCGCAGCGGATCGTCGTCGAAGCTGTGCCGGGAGACCATCCGCAGACGCCGCGCGCGCACGTCCGCGCACCCGCCGTAGGGGTCGATCAGCTCGCCGCCGGGCAGCGGCTGCGCGATCGCGTTGACGGTGAGGTCACGGCGGGCCAGGTCGTCGGCGATCGTCGCGTCGGCGAGGCCGAGCACGTCCAGCTGCCAGCTGCGGTCCCGGGCGACGATCCGCCAGGCGCCGAACGCCTCGGAGAGCTCGAACGCATGCCCGGCGCAGCGACGGGCGACCGTCCGGGCCACCGGCCCGGGCTCGCCGTCCACGACGACGTCGTAGTCGGTGGTGAGCCGGCCGAGCAGCCGATCGCGCACCGCGCCGCCGACCAGCCACGCCGGCACCTCCAACGCACCGACCGCGTCCAGCGGCTCCACGTTCAGAGCACCGGCTCCCCGTCGCGGTGAAAGCGACGCGTCACCCGATCGGAGATCGCGCACAGCACCTCGTGGTTGATCGAGTCGATCCGCGCAGCGACGTCCTCGGCGGTGAGACGCTGCGCGCCGCTGCGACCGATGAGCACGGCCGTCTCGCCCACCGCCACCGGCGGTTGCGCGCCCGGCCCGAGGTCGACGGTCACGTTGTCCATCGAGACCGTGCCGGCGATCGGGTAGCGGCGCCCGGCGATCAGCACGTCGCCGTTGTTGGTGTGGGCGCGGTGCAGGCCGTCGCCGTAGCCGAACGGCAGGGTCGCCAGCCAGGTGTCGCGCGAGGCGATGAAGCGCCGGCCGTAGCCCGTCGACTCTCCCGCGGCGGCCAGCTTGACCGCGGCGACGTAGGAGCTCAGGGCAAGGACCGGCTCCAGGCCCACCGCGTCCGGATCCTCGTTGAAGGGATCACAGCCGTGCAGCGCGATGCCACAGCGGACCATGTCGAAGTGACCGGCGGGGCCGCGCAGCGTGGCGGCGCTGTTGGCCGCGTGGGCCACGACCGGCGCCACGCGGCGGATCCGCGCGACGAACTCCGCGAACCGCCGCAGCTGGAGCGCGAGGAACTCGGGGTCGCCATCGGCGGTGGCGCAGTGGGTCATCGCGCCGTGCAGGCGCAGGGCCGGCCCGGCCGCGGCGACCTGCTCGGCGACCTCCAGCGCCGCGGTGGGATCCCGCGTCCCCAGCCGGCCCATACCGGTGTCGAGCTTGACGTGGACCCGGACCGGTGCTCCGCCCTTGCCGGCGGCCGCCGCCAGCGCCCGCACGAACCGGGCATCCCAGGCGACCACGTCCGCGTCGGCGCCCAGCGCGATCGGTATCTCCTCATCGCTGAGCGCGCCGAGCACGAGCACCGGCACCCCGCGCAGTCCGTCGGCTCGCAGCGCCGCGGCCTCCTCGGCGGTCGCCACCGCCAGCGAGGTCGCGCCCCCGGCCAGGGCGGCGCGGGCGACCTCGGTCGCGCCGTGACCCGAGGCGCGGGCCTTGACGACCGCGCACAGCTGCGCGTTGCCGGCCAGGCGCGCGCACAACGCCGCGGCGTTGCGCTCGGTGGCGGCCAGGTTGACGGTGGCCAGCGCGCGCAGCGCCACGGTCAGCAGGACAGCGCGGTCGCCCGCGCGCGCGGCAGCCGCTCGATCACGTCGCCGGCGACGACGCCCTCGGTGGCGATCTCCGCGGCGGCCAGCTGCCCGGCTCGGGCGTGGACGAACACGCCGGCACAGGCGGCGTCAAACGGGTCCATCCCCTTGGACAGGTAGGCGCCGATCACGCCCGACAGCACATCTCCGGTGCCGGCGGTGGCAAGCGCCGACGCCCCACCGCGACTGACCGCGACCCGTCCGTGGGGCTCGGCGACGAGCGTGTCGTCGCCCTTGAGCACCACGATCGCCCCGGCACGCCGCGCGGCCTCGCGGGCGCTGGCCAGCCGGTGGGCGCCGATCTCGGCGCTGTCTGACTCAAGCAGCCGGGCCAGCTCCCCGGCGTGCGGGGTCAGCACCGTGGCCGCACGACGATCGGCGAGCGCCTCCAGCCGGCCGGCGTGGGCGTTGAGCGCGTCGGCGTCGAGCAGCAGCGGGACCTCGGCCCGCTTGGCGACGCGCCGGGCGAGCTTGAGCGTCTGCGCGTCACGCCCGAGCCCGGGGCCGAGCACGAGCGCGCCCGCCCGGGCCGTGCGCTCCAGGATCGTCTCCAGCGCCTCGGGGATCAGCGCGCCGTCGGCGTCGGGCAGCGGCAGCGACATCACCTCGAGCAGGCGCTGCTCGAAGACGAGGTTCAGCGAGGCGGGGATCAGTGCGGTCACGTAGCCCGCGCCGGCGCGCTGGGCCGACTCGCAGGCCAGGCAGGGTGCGCCGGTGAGGCCGGTCGAGCCGCCGCAGACCAGCACCGCGCCGGCGGCGAACTTCGTCGAGTCGCGGCCCCGGCGCGGGATCACGTCGACCACCGGCGCGTCGATCAACCCGATCGACGGCGCGACCGGCGCCTCGCCCGGGATCCCGATGTCGACCACCGTGACCTCGCCGGCGTGATCCTTTCCGGGCGCGATCCACAGCCCCGGCTTGGCGGCGTGAAAGGTCGCGGTCGCCGCCGCCCGCACCGCCGGGCCGCTCACCTCGCCGGTCGAGGCGTCGACGCCGCTGGGGACGTCGCAGGCGATCACGGTGCAGCCGTCGTCGGCGGCGCGGACGATCGCCTCGATCACGGTCATCGCCGGCTCGCCCGCCTCGCCGGCGGAGTGCCCCGGACGGGGCGAGAAGCCGGTACCGAGCACCGCGTCGACGATCCCGGCCGCGTCGTTGAGCATCCACGATTCGAACAGCAGGGGGGGTTCGCCGGGCAGGTAGTCGAGGTGGGCGCGCGCGTCACCGGTGAACTCCTCGCCGGGTCCCAGCAGCGCGACGTCGACCTCACGACCGCGTTCGCGCAGCCGGCGCGCGACGACGAGCCCGTCACCGCCGTTGTTGCCCTTGCCGCAGACGACGACCACCCGGCCGTCGGGCACCCGCGCATCGACCAGGTCGGCCAGGCCCGCGCCGGCGCGCTCCATCAGCTCGACCCCGGAGATCCCGCGCTGCTCGATCGCCCAGGCGTCGACCGCGCGCTGCTGCCCGGCGTCGGGCAGCGGGGTCATCCAGGACGGGAGCTCAGCCATGACGGTCGATTATCGCGACTGCGCCCGCCTGCACGCGCGTGTGGGTCAGCGACACCCGGACGGCGGTCACGCCCAGCTCGGACGCGCGCCGCGCGACGCTGCCGTGCAGCGCGACGGCGGGCGCCCCACCGTCGCCGATCACCTCGACGTCGCGCCACTCCCAGTGACTGAGCCCGAGCGCCTTGGCCACCGCCTCCTTGGCGCAGAAGCGGGCGGCCAGATGCTGCCCGGGTCGCGCGCGGCCCGCGGCGTAGGCGCGCTCGTCGTCGGTGAACAGCCGCTGCGCCAGCCGGGGACGGCGGGCCAGCGCCCGCTCGAGGCGGTCGATCTCCAGCAGGTCGAGCCCGATCTCCCGGGCGGGGGGCGCGGCGGCGGCGCGGCCGTCGGTCGGCGACGCGACGGGATCGTCGCTCACTCGACGGTGACCGTCTTGGCCAGGTTGCGCGGCTGGTCGACGTTGAGCCCGCGCAGGCGGGCGATGTTGTAGGCCAGCAGCTGCAGCGGGATCACCGCCAGCAGCGGCGCGAGCATCCAGTCGGTGGCGGGCACCCAGATGACCTCGTCGGCGTGCTCGGCGATCTCGGCGTCTCCCTCGGTGGCGATCGCGATCACCCGGGCGCCGCGCACGCGGACCTCCTGCATGTTGGAGACCAGCTTGTCGCGCACCGGGGACTCGGTGGCGACCACGACGACCGGCGTGTTCTCGTCCAGCAGCGCGATCGGGCCGTGCTTCATCTCCCCCGCCGGGTAGGCGTCGGTGGCGATGTAGGAGATCTCCTTGAGCTTGAGCGCCCCCTCGAGCGCCACCGGCAGGCCGATGTGGCGGCCGAGGTACATGAAGAACTCGGCGCGGTGCACCGAGGCGGCGATCGCCTCGATCGGTGAGGCGTCCCGGGCCATGAACTCGCTGATCATGTGCGGCAGGCGCTTGAGGTCGGAGATCGGCGGCTTGAGCGCGGCGCGGTCCATCACGCCCCGGACCTCCGCGAGACGCAGCGCGATCAGGTACATGGCGGTGATCTGGCTGACGAACGTCTTGGTCGCGGCGACGCCGATCTCCAGGCCGGCGCGCGTGTACAGCACCCCGTCGGCCTCCCGCGTGATCTGAGCGCCCATCACGTTGGTGAGCGCGAGGACCCGCGCCCCCCGGGCCCGGGCGGTCTGCATCGCCACCAGCGTGTCGAGGGTCTCACCGGACTGGGAGATGCCGATCACGAGATCGTCGGGCCCGACCACCGGATTGCGGTAGCGGTACTCGGAGGCGACCTCGACCTCGACGGGAACCCGCGCCCACTGCTCGATCGCGTACCGGCCGATCAGCCCGGCGTGATAGGCGGTGCCGCAGGCGACGATCACGACGCGCCGGCAGCCGGTCAGGAATGCGTCGTCGATCGAGCTGCCGACGGGCACGATGCCGAGGTCGATCCCCCAGCCCCGGGCGGCGCGCTCGCCGATCGTCTCGGCGACGGCGTCGGCCTGCTCGTGGATCTCCTTGAGCATGAACGTCTCATAGCCCTGCTTCTCGGCGGTGTCGGCGTCCCAGTCGATCTGCGTGACGGCACGCGCGACCGGCTCGCCGGCGGCGGTGAAGAACTCGGCGCCGTCGGGGCGCACGGCGACGATCTCGTCATCCTCGATGAACTGGACGCGGCGGGTCTCGCCCAGGAACGCGGGGATCCCCGAGCCGATGAAGCTCTCGCCGTCGCCGACCCCGATGATCAGCGGGCACTCGCGGCGGGCGGCGACCAGCAGGCCCGGATCGTGAGCGCTCATCGCCACGAAGGCGTAGTGGCCGCGCATCTCCCCATAGGCGGCGCGCACGGCCTCGACGAGATCCCCCTCATAGTGGTGGGCGACGAGGTGGGCGATCACCTCGGCGTCGGTCTCGGAGGTGAACCGCGCGCCGTCGCCCATCAGCCGCGCCTTGAGCGCGATGTAGTTCTCGACGATCCCGTTGACGACGATGTGCACGCTGCCGGTGGTGTCGAAGTGCGGGTGGGCGTTCTCCTCGGTGACGCGGCCGTGGGTCGCCCAGCGGGTGTGGCCGATACCCGTCCCCCGGGGACGCTCGGCCACCGCCACGGGCGCGGGGGCGCCACCGCGCCCGGCGGGAGCGGGGCTGCGGCCCTCGCGGTCGGCGATCGCCGTCCGCAGCGCACTCAGGTTGCCCACCGCGCGCACCGCGTCGATGTGATCACCGTCGAGCACCGAGATCCCCGCGCTGTCATAGCCGCGGTACTCGAGCTTCTCCAGCCCCGCCAGCAGCAGCGGGCGAGCCTTCCGGGGTCCGACGTAGCCGACGATTCCGCACATGGGGTGAGCCCACCTTCTGTCGTTCTGGCGCCACCCCGAGGCGGCGCGTCGCTGTGAGGCGTGTCACCTCAATAACGGAGGGCACCTACAGATTACTTCCCCGCGGCCCGTTTCCCTTCACGAGAGCGAGCCCGGTCGGCCGGCGCGCCGGCCACCCCGCCGGTCAGTCGGCCAGCGCGCCACCGAGCGCGGCGCGGACCTCGCCGGTCAGGCGTGCGCAGACCGCGTCGGTCTCGACGTCTGAGGGCGCCTCCACCATCACCCGGATCAGCGGCTCGGTTCCCGAGACGCGCACGAGCACCCGGCCGCGGCCCGCCAGGGCCTCGCTCTCACGCCGGATCGCGTCGCCGAGCACCGGCGCGTCCATCGCCGCCGCCAGCGCGGTCCGGTCGGCGGCGCGGATGTTGACCAGCCGCTGCGGGAGCTTGCGCATCGCGCTGCGCTCCCGCAGATCGCGCCCCCCCAGCGCCTCCAGCGTCAGCAGCGCGCTCGCGATCCCGTCGCCGGAGGGACCGAACCCGAGCTCGAGGATGTGGCCGGACTGCTCCCCGCCCAGCGCCCAGCCGCGCCGGCGCAGCTCGTCCAGCACGTAGCGGTCGCCGACGGCGGTCGTCGCCACCTCCACCCCGGCCTGCGCCATCGCGGTGTGAAAGCCGTAGTTGGTCATCACGGTGACCGCCACGCCGCCGCCGGGCAGCGCGCCCGCGGCGTGCAGGTGGACGGCGGCCAGCGCCACCAGCTCGTCGCCGTCGACGATCGCGCCGTCGCCGTCGACGGCGAGCACCCGGTCCCCGTCGCCGTCGAACGCGAACCCCAGCTCATGGCCGCCGGCGACGACGCGCTCACGCAGACCGCGCAGGTCGGTGGAGCCACAGCCGTCGTTGATGTTGCGCCCGTCGGGCTGGTTGGCGATCACCTCGACGTCGGCGCCGAGGCGGCGGAAGATCTCCGGCGCGGCTTCGTAGGTGGCGCCGTGGGCGCAGTCCAGCAAAATCCGGCGGCCGCTCAGGTCCAGCGCGGCAAAGCGCGAGTGCAGCTCGCGCAGATAGTCCTCCAGCGCGCCGTGCAGCCGGTGCACCCGGCCGATCTCCGGGGGCATGGGTGGGGGGCCCGCCCCGTCGGCAGCGCCCGCCGCATCCGGAGCGCCCGCGGCCAGCGCGTCCTCGATCTCGTGCTCGGCGGCGTCGTCGAGCTTGAAGCCGTCGGCGCCGAACAGCTTGATCCCGTTGTCCTGGTAGGGGTTGTGCGACGCCGAGATGACCGCCGCCATCGACAGCCCGTGGCGGCGCACGAGCATCGGGGCCGCCGGCGTGGGCAGCACGCCGGCCAGCAGCGCGTCACCGCCGGCGGCCGTGACCCCGGCGGCGATCGCCGCCTCGAGCATCTCGCCCGACTCGCGGGTGTCGCGGACGATCAGCACGCCCGGGCGCACATCGGGCGCGCGCGGCGTGCGGGCCACCGCGGTCCGCGCCAGGGCGAGCGCCAGCTCGGCGGTCAGAAACTCGCCGGCGCGACCCCGAACCCCGTCGGTGCCGAAGAGCTGGCGCGCCACGCGGCGGTCAGCGCTTGGAGAACTGCGGGCGCTTGCGCGCCTTCTTGAGGCCGGCCTTCTTACGCTCCTTGACGCGCGGATCGCGCGTCAGGAAGCCACGGCGCTTGAGCTCGCCGCGCAGGTTGGGGTCGGCCTCCAGCAGCGCGCGCGAGATGCCATGACGCAGGGCGCCCGCCTGGGCGGCGACCCCGCCGCCGTGCATGCGCGCGACGACGTCCATCCGCGAGTCATAGCCGACGGCCTCCAGCGGCTGGCGGATCACGCGCTGCAGCGTGGCGCGGGGGAAGAAGTCGTTCAGCTGCTTGCCGTTGATCAGGTAGGTGCCCGATCCCGGCTTGAGGATCACGCGTGCGACGGCCGTCTTGCGCTTGCCGGTCGCGGTGTAGCGCGCGCCGGAGGCGAGATCGATCGCCGCGTCGGCGATCGGCTGGGCGTGGTGATCGTCGTCCTCGTCGGCGCGGGCCCGGGCGGCCTCGGCCTCCGCCTCGGCCTCGGCGGCGGCGCGCGCCTCGGCGTCCAGGAACTCATCGCCCTCGGAGACGATGTCGGGGATCAGGTCGGCGCCGGGGATCTCCGGGCGCTGGCGGGGAGCGAGCTCCTCGACCTCGTCGCCGGCGGCCGCGGGCGGCTCAGCCTCAGGTTCAGCCTCAGCCTCGGCGTCCGCAGCGGGTTCAGCCGCAGCCACCGGCTCGGCGTCGACGGCCGGCTGGCCGACATCGTCGACGCTCTCCTCCGCGACTTCGGTCGGAGTCTCCTCGGGGGTGACCTCGGGCTCCTCCTCGCGGGGGCCGTCGGGGTTCTCTGCCTCGCTCACAGCGAAATCTCCATCGGTTGCGGCTGCTGGGCGGCGTGCGGATGATCGGGACCGGCGTAGACCTTGAGCTTGGTCAGCTGCTTGCGGGCCAGGCGGTTGCGCGGAAGCATCCCCTTGACCGCCAGCCGGATGACCTCCTCGGGCCGACGCGCGAGCATCTCGTTCAGCGACCGTGACTTCAGGCCGCCGGGATACCCGGAGTGGCGGTAATAGCGCTTGTCGGTCAGCTTCTTGCCCGTCACCGAGATCTTCTCGGCGTTGACGACGATCACGAAGTCACCGGTGTCGATGTGCGGCGTGTAGGTCGGCTTGAGCTTGCCGCGCAGCGCGTTGGCGATCTGGGTCGACAGCCGCCCGAGGGTCTGCCCGGTGGCGTCGACGATGAGCCAGTTGCGCTCTCGATCGGTGGGTTTGGCGACGTAGGTCTTCATGGCACGCTGTCAGACGCGCAATCGATGCGCGGCTGGCGAAGATCATAGCCAGGGTCGGGAGCTGATTGCCGCCCCGCCGACCCCGGCCGCGCATCACCCTCACCACCGACGCCGACCGCGCCGTAGATTGTCAGGTCGTGCCCGTGACGGTGACCCTGCGCCGGCTCGCCTACCGCCTGGCCTACCGGATGCTGCAGGTCGTGTGGTGGGTCGCGCGCCCGAGCCAGCTCGGGGTCAAGTGCGTGCTGGCCCACGGTGATCAGGTGCTGCTCGTGCGCCACACCTACGGGCCGCGCGCCTGGGACCTGCCCGGCGGGATGGTCAAGCGCGGTGAGGCGCCGGCCCACGCGGCGCGGCGCGAGGCGGCCGAAGAGCTCGGCATCGACCGCGGCGACTGGGTCGACCTCGGCGTCGTCAGTGGCCGGATGGCCCACCGCCATGACACGATCCACATCTACGGGCTCACGCTCCCGATGCCCGATCCGACGCTGACGCTGGACCGCGGCGAGCTCGACATCGCACGGTGGTGGGACCGGCGAGAGCTCCCCCGCCCCCTGGCCGTCTACGCGGCCGGGATCCTGGCCCAGCTGCCGCCGTCGGCGGCCTGGAGCCGATGACCGGGGCGACCAGGCCGCGGCGGTCGCGCCGGCGCTGGTGGGTGGTCGGCATCCTGGTGCTCGGGTTGCTCGCCCTGCTCGTCGGTCTGCGCGGCCTGCGCTCCCGGGGCCACGACCAGCACGGCGTCACCCGGGCTCCGGACGGCCAGTCGACGATCGCGGCCTGGCTGCCCAACGCCGAGCCGGCCGCCTGGGACGCGCAGGACAACCGGATCATCCTCAACCGCCGGGGCGCCGACGGGCTGTGGGGCGCCTATTCGGTGACGCCCGGCGGGTCGCATCCGGTCTGCCTGACCTGTCGCGCCTCGGCGTTCCCCGGGGTCGGCGCGCACACCAGCCGCGGCGTCAGCGACATCTCGCCCGACGGGCGCTACCTGCTGCTCACCGTCGAGAAACGCGCGCATCCGGGGGCGATCGGCGCCGCCGTGACCGACCCGGGCAAGGGCGTCTACAACGACCTCTGGCTCGGCACCGCCGACGGCCGGCGCTTCTGGCCGCTCACCGATCTCCCGGTCTCCCGCGACGACGCGGTCATCTGGCCGCGGTTTGATCGCACCGGCTCCCAGATCGTGTGGTCGCAGATGTACGCCCACGGCGATCTGAGCCACCCGCTCGGCCAATGGGCGCTGAAGGTCGCCCGCCTGCAGTGGTCAGACGGCGCGCCACAGCTCACCGACGTGCGCACCTACGACCCGCAGCACGGGCGGTTCTATGAGCCCTACGAGTTCTCCCCCGACGACCGTCGGATCCTGTTCGCCTCAGACGTGACGGTGCACAGCCACTTTCTCTCCCCGACCGCCTTCAACGCCCAGATCTGGACGATCGACGCCGCGCACCTGGACGACCTGCGCCAGGTGAGCCCCCACCAGGCGATCAGCGGCCCGTTCTCCGATTACAACGAGTTCGCCTACTACATCCCCGACAGCCGGCGGATCCTGTTCGCGCGCACCGTGGACGCCCACGGGCACGGAATGGACTATTGGACGGTCAACCCCGACGGCACCGACCCGCGCCGGCTGACGTTCATGACCCAGCCGGGGTCGGGTCAGTACCTGGGCTACTCGACGGCCGGCGGGCTCGCGTTTGATCCCCGCGATCCGCGCCGGTTCGTCGCCGGCGTCTCCCACGACCTCGCCACCAAGCAGGTGCAGGCCGTGTTCGTGACCATCGGCCACTGATCCCGGCGGGTCCGACGGCCGTGTCCAGCGCCACCGGCCGGCGAGGACAACATGCGTCCAGGTTGTCTGGCGCCCGCTCGCCGGGCCGTCCACGCGCCCCGATACGAGGGGCGTGCCCCGACCGATCCGATCCGCCCACCGCACGACCCGATCACTGCTGCTGGCGATCATGCTGGTGGCCACCGTCCTCGTGGCGCCGACGGTGGCCCGCGCCGCGGCCCCGATCGTGCAGAGCACCTCGGCCTGGAAGCAGAACGCGGCTCCGGCGGGGTGGAGCAGGAGCCTGAACCGGGTCATCTACAACTCGATGGGCACCAACGGCATGTTCAATGCCTACAGCGCCAACCCCGACGGGTCAGATCCGCAGTGCCTGACCTGCTCGAACACGATCTTCCCGGGCGTGACGACGACGACCAATCGCGGCGCCAGCGACGTCTCCCCCGACGGCAACCTGATGCTTGTCGAGGTCGAGAACTCCGGGCACGCGGGTGTGACCGGCGCCGAATGGACCCAGCCGGGCAAGGGTGGGGCCAACGACATCTGGCTGGAGAGCACCGACGGCTCGCAGGCGTGGCGCCTGACCAACATCGGCGCCGGCGGCCCGTCCTCCTACGGAACGATGTGGGCGCGCTTTGACAACACGGGCAACGAGATCGTGTGGGCCTCGATGACCACCCCCGCGGTCGGCAACCTCGGCTACTGGGAGCTCAAGGTGGCCAACATCACCTGGACGGCGGGCGTGCCGTCGCTGACCAACGTGCGGGTGATCCAGCCGGCGACCAATCTCTTCATGGAGCCCTACGGGTTCACGCCCGACGACCAGCACATCATCTTCGCCTCCAACGCCGGCCAGCCGAGCTGGACCGACAGCCAGATCTTCACGATCGGGGTCGACGGCAGCGGCCTCACCCAGCTCTCCAACGACGGCGGCACCAACGGGCCGCTGTTCACCAACTATCACGAGTTCGCCTTCTACATGCCGGGCGAGAACAAGATCATGTACGGCAGCACCGTCGGCTCACCCGACGGCGCGCTGGACTTCTGGACGATGAACGACGACGGCAGCTCCCCGCAGCGGCTGACCTACTTCAACTTCCCGTGGAGCACGCAGTCGCTCGGAACGTCGGAGGTCGGCGGAATCGCCTTTGATCCCAACAACCCCAACCACTTCATCGCCGGGGTCGCGACCGGAGCCACCGCCCAGACGATCAACGCCGAGAGCGTCACGATCAACCCTTCGCCGAGCCCCGGTCTGGCCGAGCAGTTCTTCTCCGGCCAGGGCTTCACGCAGCCGGTCGGATCGGCGACGACCGGGAACCCGTCGACTCCCTCCGCCGTCACCGGATCGCCGGCACCCGGCGTGCCGGCCGGTCCCTACTCGGTCCGCTTCAGCGGCACGATCACCCCCCAGAGCTCCGGGACCTACAGCTTCTGCGGGGTCAGCGAGTACAGCGACGAGGTCTACGTCAACGCGCAGCCGATCGTCAACGGCGCCTACTCCTACGGCCAGCAGCACTGCGGCAGCATCGCGCTGACCGCGGGCGTGCCGGCGGCGGTCCAGTTCGACGTGATGCACGGCACGGGCACCACCTACCAGCAGCTGACCTGGATTCCGCCCGGCGCCGCGACGCCGCAGGCGATCGACCCCAGCCTCATGGTTCCGGGGCCGGCCACCGTCACCGGCACCGTCTCAGCATCGACCCGGACCTCGAGCGCCACGGTGCCGATCGGCGGCACCCCGAACACCGCGACCAGCCGGATCGGCGGATCCTCCGCGAAGGCTTCCGCGACCACCA
>CAZZYU010000052.1:21534-21894 GCA_964658375.1 uncultured Acetobacteraceae bacterium
CCAAGGCCAAGGCGAAGGCGAAGGCCAAGATCGCCAAGGCGAAGTCCCGGCACGCGCGGCCGCACGCCCGCTCCAAGCATTCGCGGGCCCGGCGCCGGACTCATGCCAAGCACCGCGCCGCCGCGCGGTCTCGCCGGCACGCGGCCTGATCGGCCGGCCGCGGCATCGCGGCCGTCAGCGACACGACGGTCGCGTGATCGCGGCCGTCGGCTACAGGACGGGCGCGTGATCGCGCAGCAGCACGTCGGCCACCCGCGCTCGGGTCTCGCGCGGCGCGATCACCTCGTCGACCGCCTGGCGCGCCACCGCCGCGGCGGGTGACAGATGCTCGTCGGCGTAGGCGCCGGCGAGGGCGACGGG
>CAZZYU010000053.1:0-16773 GCA_964658375.1 uncultured Acetobacteraceae bacterium
CGCGGCCGGCGCCGGACGCCGGCTCAGAGCGCCCGCCCGCAGATCCTCGGTCGCGTCCCGCAGCGCCCGGCCGGTGGTGGCCACGCCCGCGCTCGTGCTGCGCAGCACCCCGGCGAGCCCGGCACCGGTGACGAGGATCAGGCCGGCGGCGAGCAGGAACACGGCGAGGATGTCGGCGCCCAGCGAGGAGATCAGGTGCGAGGCGATCCAGTACTCCCCCTGGCCCATGACGCCGCCGCGGGTCTCGCCGGCGCTCGCGCGCCAGAAGTCAGCGCCGTGCAGCGCCCCGGGACCGACGCCGAGCGTCCCGGCCGCGAGCCCGAGCGTGATCGCCACGATCAGGCACAGCGTGCCGGTGCGCAGCGGACGCGCCGGCGGGCGAACCTCGCGCAGCAGGATCAGCGCGCCACCGGCCACGAACGCCGCCGGAATCGCGTAGCCGAGCGCGCCGAGCGCGAAGCGCATGGCGGTGACGGCGCCGTCGCCCAGGGCGCCGCCCGCCCAGCCGACGTAGGCGACGCCCCCGAGGAAGATCCCGACCGCGATCAGCGCCAGGGCGAGGATGTCGACGTGGTGGCTCTCCAGGGTCGGGACCCGCCCGCCCGGTCCACGCAGCACCGGACCGCGGCTGGCCAGCAGCGAGCGCCGGGCCCGGACCCCGCCGCCCGCGCGTGCGCCGGCAGCGCGCGGCGCCGCCCGTCCGGCGGGACGCTTCTTGGTCTGGCCCCCGCTCGATGCGGACGTGGTCCGCTTCTTGGCGGCGGTGCGGGACTTCGTGGTGGCGGCCATCTCCGAGTTGCACGTTCGACGCCGACCCCCTGCCTTCCTGCTTGGGCGTCGCGCATGATGAGCGTCGGATAAGAACCCGCGTCGACCGGGCCCCGGGACCCCTACCATCGTCGACCATCATGGCGGAATTCGACCGTCCCCCCCGCGTGCTCGTCGTCGAGGATGACGAGGCGATCGCCCAGGTGCTGCAGCGGTCGCTGCGCATGGAGGGCTACGAGGTGCGCGTCGCCGGCGACGGCGTGACGGCGCTGGAGGCGGTCAACGGCTTCCTGCCCGATCTGATGATCCTCGACCTGGGTCTGCCCGGCGGGATGGACGGCCTGGACGTCGCTCGCACCCTGCGCGACGGCGCCGACGACGTGCCGATCCTCGTGCTCACCGCGCGTGACGCGGTCGAGTCCCGCGTCCAGGGGCTGGACTCCGGGGCCGACGATTACCTGGTCAAGCCGTTTGAGCGTCAGGAGCTGCTGGCCCGATTGCGCGCGCTGTTGCGCCGCCGCCCGCCGCGTGGCCAGGCCAACCTCGCGGTCGGGGACCTGCGCCTGAACCCCGACACCCACGAGGTGATGCGCGGCGAGCGGCTGGTCGAGCTCACCCAGCGTGAGTTCGAGCTGCTGGAATACCTGATGCGCAACGAGCGGATCGTCATCTCCCGTCAGCGCCTGCTCGACGAGGTGTGGGGTTATGACCCGTTCTCGATGACGAACACGATCGAGGTCTTCGTATCCAATCTCCGGAGAAAGCTTGAAGCTGATGGGGAGCCTCGGCTCCTACATACGATCCGCGGCGCGGGGTACGTTCTCCGCGTATAGGTCGGTCCCGATCCGCTGGCGACTGGCCGGCGGCTCAGCGGCGCTGACGTTCGTGATCCTGGCCAGCTTCGCCGGGATCGTCGGTGCGCTCACCAACCGCCAGGTCCGGACCCAGTTCGATGACCAGCTCGGCGCCACCATCGACCGGCTGGCCCCGTACCTCAACCGCAAGCTGACGATCACCGCGGCCGGGAGGGCCGACTGCCAGAAGCTGTCGCTCGGCGAGTTCGCCGAGGCCGAGCATGCCCAGATCCGGCTGTTTGACTCCGCCGACCAGCGACTGCTCTGCACCCAGCTCGACATTCGTTCCAAGACCTCGACGCCGTCCGAGAGCCCGGTCTTCACCGCCCCGCTGCATCCCGAGCCTCCGTTTGACGAGGCCGGCTACCGGGTCGCCGTCCGCACGGGGATCAAGGCGATGCCCACCGGCGCCGAGCTCACCCTGCTTTACGCCCAGCCGTTGTCTGACGTCGACCAGACCCTCGCCCGGGTCCAGGCGTTCCTGCTGCTCGGCGTGCTCGGCGGCGCCGTGCTCGCCCTGCTGGCCGGGCTGTTCGTCTCCAGCCGGGCGATCTCGCCGATCAAGGAGCTGACCAGCGCCGCCCGGGAGATCGGGCGCACCCAGGACGCCAGTCGCCGCGTCCCCCGCCCCGAGGCCGAGGACGAGATCGCCGAGCTGGCACGCACGCTGGATGAGATGCTGGGCGCGCTGGACGCCTCGCGCTCGCGCACCCAGACGATGCTCGACCGCCAGCGGGAGTTCGTCGCCGACGCCTCCCACGAGCTGCGCACGCCGCTGACCAGCGTGCTGGCCAACCTCGAGCTGCTCACCGAGGAGCTGGAGGGCGAACGGGCCGAGACCGCCGAGGCGGCACTGCGCTCCACGCGGCGGATGCGTCGCCTCGTCGGGGACCTGCTGCTGCTCGCCCGGGCCGACGCCGCGCGCTCCCAGCCGCACCGGCGCACCGACCTCGGTCAGGTGCTGATCGAGGCCGCCGCCGAGCTGGGGCCGGTGGCCGATGGCCACGAGCTGTCGATCAGCGCCGAGCCGGCGTGGGTGGAGGGCGTGCCCGACGAGCTGCATCGGCTGATCCTCAACCTGCTGGAGAACGCCGTGCGCCACACCCCGCCCGGCACCCGGGTCCGCGCCGCCACCGGCTCGCGCGACGGCGAGGTGACGCTCGTCGTCGAGGACTCCGGCCCCGGCATCGGCCCCGAGCTCGGCCCGCGGGTGTTCGAGCGCTTCGTGCGCGGCGGGCGCGACGGCGGGCGCGGCTCGGGACTGGGGCTGGCGATCGTGCGCTCGGTCGCGCAGTCCCACGGCGGCGGGGTCAGCCTCGCCGGCTCGCAGCTGGGAACCGAGTCCTCGCCCGGGACGCGGTTCGTCATCACGCTGCCGGCGGCGACCGATGACATCGACGCGTCGGCGTCGGCGTCGGCGCCCGACGCCGACCCCCCCGACGACGTCGATCAGACCTCGACGACGACCGGCAGGACCATCGGGCGGCGGCGCAACCGGTCATAGACAAACGACGCCAGATCGTCGTGCAGCTCCTCTTGGAGCAGGTCGATCGCGCGGATGCCCTCCTGGGCGGCCGCGGCCAGCGACTGCTCGACCGCCGCGCGGATGTCGGCGACGAGGCTGTCGGCCTGCTCGATGAACGGGACGCCGCGGAAGATCACCTCCGGCGGCACGACCGACTCGCCGGTCTGCTCTGAGACGGTCGCCACGACGATGAAGATGCCGTCGCCCGACAGCATCCGGCGGTCACGCAGCGCGACGTCGGCCGGATCGCCGATATCGACGCCGTCGACGAACACCATCCCGGCCTGGACCGGCTCGCCGAAGCGGGCCCCGGACTCGGTGATCTGCAGCGGCAGGCCGTTATCGCCCTCAAACACCGCGTCGGGATCGATCCCCACCGCCTCGGCGAGCTCGGCGTGCAGGCGGATCCGCTTGTAGTCGCCGTGGATCGGCATCACGTAGCGCGGGCGCGTCAGGTTGAGCATCAGCTTCAGCTCCTCGGCGTAGCCGTGGCCCGAGGCGTGGATCGGCGCGTCGCGGGGCGTCATCACCGTGCAGCCGATCTGGTACAGGCGGTCGATCGTCTCGTTGACGGCGCGTTCGTTGCCGGGGATCGGGGTGGCCGAGAAGACGACGGTGTCGCCGCGGCGCAGCGTCACCTGGCGGTGGTCGTTGTAGGCCATGCGGCGCAGCGCCGACAGCGGCTCGCCCTGGGAGCCGGTCGAGATCACGACGACCTTGTGCTCGGGCCAGTCCTCGACCTCGTGGGGCTGGATCATCATCCCCTCGGGGATCTCGATGTGGCCCAGCGAGCGGCCGATGTTGACGTTCTTGCGCATCGAGCGCCCGACGAGCGCGACCTTGCGGTCCAGCGCGGCGGCGGCGTCGACGACCTGCTGGACGCGGTGGATGTTGGAGGCGAAGCTGGTGACGATGATCCGGCCCGGCGCCCGGCTGAACACCTCCTCCAGATGGGGCCCGACCCCCCGCTCTGACGGTGAGAAGCCGGGCCGGTCGGCGTTGGTGGAGTCGCCGCAGAGCAGCAGCACCCCGTCTGAGCCCAGCTCGGCCAGCCGCGCGATGTCGGCCGGACCGCCGTCGACGGGGGTCTGGTCGAACTTGTAGTCGCCGGTGAGCAGCACCGTGCCGAGCTCGGTGGTCACCGCGACCGCGCAGGCGTCGGGGATCGAGTGGGTCATGTGGATCAGCTCGATGCTGAACGGCCCCGCCTCGATCACCAGGCCGGTCGGCACGTCCTCCAGCTCGATGTCGCGCAGATGGTGCTCGTCGAGCTTGGAGCGGGCCATCGCGATCGTCAGCGGGCCGCCGTAGACGACCGGGGTGTGCCCGCCGCCCTCGCGCGCCAGCTCGCGCAGCACCCACGGCAGCGCCCCCAGGTGATCCTCATGGCCGTGGGTGATGACGATCGCGTCCACGTTCGCGGCCCGCTCACGCACGTAGCTGAAATCCGGCAGCACGAGGTCGATGCCGAGCATCTCGGCGGTCGGGAAGCGCAGGCCGGTGTCGACGACGATCAGCCGCTCGTCGTACTCGAGCACCATCATGTTCTTGCCGATCTCGCCCAGGCCGCCGAGCGGCAGGACCCGGAGTGTCGAGGGACTCACGCGGCGGTCGCCAGCATGCCGTGGCGCTCCAGCATCGCGCGCACGGTCTCAAGCTCGGTGTCGTCGAGCTCGACGTAGGGAAGGCGCGGGCGCCCGACGGGCACGCCGATCATCGCCAGGGCCGCCTTGAGCGAGCAGGCCGCGGGCGCGATCGCCAGATCGCGGTAGACATCCTGCAGCCCGGCGTCGACCTCGCGCCGCCGCTCGGGCTCGTCGACCATCCGGCGCAGCTCGTCGCCGAAGATGTGGCTGCAGGTGAGGATCCCCCCGGGCTCGCCCAGGTCCAGCACGTCGGCGAACAGGTCGTCGTTGCCGGCGTAGATCGAGAGGCCGTCGACCGGGGCCAGGTTGGCCGGGTTGGCCTGCTTGACCGCCTCGATGTGGTCAAGCTGTGCCAGCTCGGCGAGCAGGTCGTTGGCCAGGTCGGCCCCGGTTCGCTGGGGGATGTTGTAGAGCACGATCGGCAGATCGGTGGCCCGCGTCACCGCCCGGTAGTGGGCGACGATCCCCCGGCGGCTGGGGCGGTTGTAGTAGGGGTTGACCGACAGCAGCGCGTCGGCGCCCAGCTCGGTGGCCCGCTCGGTCAGCATCACGGCGTGGCGCGTGTCGTTGGAGCCCACGCCGGCGATCACCGGACAGCGGCCCTTCATCTCGGTGGCCGCCAGCTCGATCACCCGCAGGTGCTCGGTGTCGTCCAGCGTCGCCGCCTCGCCGGTGGTCCCGCACACGACCAGGCCGTCGGAGCCGTGATCGACGAGATGGTGCATCAGTGCCACCGTCGCCTCCTCGTCGACGCGACCGGCGTCGTCGAAGGGAGTCACCATCGCGGTGAGGATCGCGCCGAGGTTCAGACCCATGGCCCATCAAGGTATCGCAGCGGCCTGACGGGCGGGGACTCAGCCGCCGGCGCCCGACAGCGGTCGCTCATAGACGCGCCAGCGCTTGACGATCTCCCCGCCCATCGCCTCCAGGGCGTGGTTCATCGAGTGGTTGACCTCGAGGATGAAGCCGGCCTCGCCCTGCTTCTGGCGCACCCGGGCGGCGGTGTCGAAGTGCTCGAGATACAGCGCGGCGCCGGCGCCGGTGTGCTCGTACTCGGGCATCACCCCGAGGAAGCCGACGCGGATGCGGTCCATGATGAACCAGCGCAGCGCGTAGTAGACCCAGCCGATCGGCAGCAGATGGCCCTTCATCCGCTTGTAGATCTGGGCGACGTCGGGGATCGTGATCGCCATCCCGATCGTCTCGCCGTCGATCTCGGCGACCATGTACCAGTCCTTGGAGTAGATCAGCTGCTGGTCGACCCAGTAGGCGTCCAGATCGGCCTTGGAGTACGGCGTGAAGCCCCAGTTCTGCGACCACGCGGCGTTGTAGACCTTGGCGAACTCGTCGAGGTCGCGGCGCAGGCCGCGGCGGGTCATGCGCCGGATCGTCACCCCGTACCGGGTCTGGGCGCGCTGCGCGATCCGCGGCAGGCGCGGATCGAGCCGCTCGCGGTCTGAGACGTCCAGCGACCAGCTGAACAGGTCCATCGCCTTGGTCAGGCCGGCCGCCTCACAGCGGCGCTGGTAGTAGGGCGGGTGCCAGGGGTGGCGAACCATCGGCTCGCGCTCGAAGCCCTCGATCAGGATCCCGCCCTCGTCGTTGAGCGTGAAGTCCATCGGCCCGAGCATCTGGTCACAGCCGCGCGCCCGCAGCCACGACTCGGCGACGGCCAGCAGCGCGTCGACGATCGCCTGATCGTCCTCGAACTCCAGAAAGCCGAACATCCCCGTCCGGCTGTGGTGAAAGTCGTTGTAGGCGAAGTCGACGTGGGCGGTGATGCGACCGACCACCCGGCCCTCGCGCCGGGCCAGGAAGTACTCCGCTTGCCCGTGGGTGAAGAACGCGTTGAGCCTCCGGACCAGGAACAGGTGGCGCTCTTCCTTGAGCGGCGGGATCCACACCGTGTCACGGTGCAGGCGGTACGGGAGGTCGACGAATTCCCGGCGCTGCCGCAACCCCCGGACGGGGCTAACCTCGATCTCCATTCCGGCGCAACCGTATCGGAGCGCTTGCGCCGGCGGCGAGGATTCCCCCCGTCCGTCGGGTGCAGGTCCGGGGCCGGTCAGGCGGCCTGGGCCAGCGGCGCCGCGTCCGACGACACCGTGCTCTGCGGGCGGCGATAGGGCCCCGGCTTGGGGCGCGGGCGACCGCCGGGGAAAGCGAGGCGCAGGATCGTGCGCTGCACCATGCCGAGCTGCTGGTGAAACGGTCCCGTGTTGTAGGGCAGCTCGTAGCGCTCGCAGATCTCACGCACCTTGGGGGCGATCTCCGCGTAGCGGGTGCTCGGCATGTCGGGGAACAGGTGGTGCTCGACCTGGAACCCGAGGTTGCCGCTGATCACGTGAAACAGCGGCCCGCCGTCGATGTTGGCGGCGCCCGACAGCTGCCGGACATACCAGGCGCCGCGTGTCTCGTCGGCCGTTTCGGCTCGCGTGAAGGTGTAGGTCTGGTCGGGGAAGTGACCGCAGAAGATGATCGCGTAGGACCACACGTTGCGGATCAGGTTGGCCGTGACGTCGGCGGTGAGGGTGCGCGTGAACGGCTCGCGGAACGCGCGCCGCCCGACGAGCTCAGACAGCAGTGTGGGGGTCGCGGACCGCGATCGCAGCCGCCGCGAACGACGCCCCGCGCCCGCGCCCGAGCGCGAGCGACTCGCGTCGCGGCGGCGTGCCGAGAGCACCGCGGCTTCGATCGCGACCATCGCCAGCCCACTGATCAGCGGCCACGCGATGTAGTCCTTGACGATCTGCGCCCGTGCCTTGCCGGCGATCCCGCGCAGCTCTGCGCGCACCTCCTCCGCGCTCTTGCGCCCGGCGCGGATCGCGGCGAAGTCGAGATCGTGAATCGCGACCCCCCACTCGAACATCAGCGAGAGCAGGATGTTGTAGAACGGCTGCAGCAGGTAGACCGGGTGCCACTTCTGCGCCGGATCGATCCGCATGATCTCGTAGCCGAGGTCGCGGTCCTTGCCCAGGATGTTGGTGAACGTGTGGTGCACGTAGTTGTGGGAATGGCGCCACGCCTCGGCGGTGGAGGCGGTGTCCCAGTCCCACGCGCGGGAGTTGATCACCGGGTCGTTCATCCAGTCCCACTGCCCGTGCAGGACGTTGTGGCCGATCTCCATGTTCTCCAGGATCTTGGCCAGCCCCAGCGTCGCGGCCCCCAGTGCCCACGGACCACGCCAACGAGAGGCGATCAGCTCGGCGCGGCCGATCAGCGCCAGCCGGCGCTGCAGGGCGATCATCGAGCGGATGTAGCGCGCGTCGCGGTCGCCGAGGTCAGCCTTGACCTCGGCGTGGAGCTGGTCGAACTCACGCGCCAGCGCCTCGATCTGCTCGGCGGACAGGCGATGCAGCGGATTGGTGTCAGCGTCCGGCGTCGGCGACGCGCTCGGCGGGCCGTCAGGGTGAACAGCAGTCGTCATATGTCTCCTCGAGTTCTCACAGGTCGATCTCGATCGGTCCCTCAGGGGCATGGATGCAGGTGCGGATGATCTCTCCAACGTCGCCGTGCACGTGGCCGCTGCGCAGATCACGGACCTGGCCGGCGCGCAGCTCGCCGATGCAGGTGTGGCAGATCCCCTCCCGGCAGCCGAACGGCAGCTCCAGCCCGGCTGCCTCGCCGGCGACGAGGATCGGTTGGCTGCCGTCGCTGACGGCGTCGGCGCCGGAGCGCCGAAAGCGGATCGTGCCGCCGGAACCCGGCGCGCCCTCCGCCAACCCCCACCGCGGCTGGAAGCGCTCCATGTGCAGACGCTCCGGCACGCCGGCCCGCTCGTAATGGGCGGCGTACGCGTCGAGCATCTCGTTGGGCCCGGACAGATACAGCTCGCGCTCGCGCCAGTCGGGGGCCAGTCGGTCCAGGTCCGCGGGACCGATCCGGCCGTGCGCGGCCGTGTGCTGCTCGTGCAGCACAAACCGCGGGTGCGCCGCCGCCAGTCCGCGCAGCTGGTCGCCGAAGATGACCTCCTCGGGGTGCCGGGCGGAGTGCAGCAGCACCGCGTCGCCGAGCTGTCCGGACCGCGCGAGATGGCGGAGCATCGACATGATCGGGGTGATGCCGCTGCCGGCGCTGACGAACAGCAGCCGGTCAGGAACGCGCTCGGGCAACACGAACTCGCCCTCCACCCCGCCGAGGGAGACGATCGTGCCCGGCCGCCCGCGGCGGACCAGGTAGGGCGAGACGCGCCCGGTGTCGACGTGCTTGACGGTGATGCTGATCAGACCGTCGGGCTGGTCGGGGTCAGAGGTCAGCGAGTAGGCGCGCCAGTGGCGCACGCCCTCGATGTCCAGCCCGATCCGCAGATACTGCCCCGGCACGTGGCCGCCCCAGCGATAGCCGGGCTTGATCGTCACCGTCGCGGCGCCGGGTGTCTCGGGGTCGATCGACTCGATCCGGCCCCGCAGCTCGCGGGTTGACCAGAGCGGGTTGACGAGCTCGAGGTAGTCGTCGAGCAGCAGCGGCGAGCTGAGCGCCCCGAGCGCGCGCATGACACGCCGCTGGACGGGATGGACGTCGGGTCTGGCGCCTCGCTCGGGCATCGGGAGGTGGAGTATTCACGTCCGGGCGCTGACCGGCAACTCAGACCACTAGGCCCCGTCGGCGAGCGGCCACCGGCACGACCGGCGCCCGCCCGCGTGCTGAGCGGCCCACTCGTCCTCCAGCAGCGCGAAGTCGATCTCGTCGGTCCACTCCCCCTTGAACCACTCGTTGCGCACGAGGTGGGCCTCGCGGCGCATCCCGAGCCGCTCGGCGAGCGCCAGCGAGGCGTCGTTGCGCGCGTCGACCCGGGCGACCACGCGGTGGCGGCCGAGTCCGTCGAAGGCGAGGTGCAGCAGCGCGTGGGCGGCCTCGGTCGCGTAGCCGTGGCCTGACTGGGCGGGATCCAGCACCCAGCCGATCTCGGCGCCGCGGTGCTCGGCGCTGAGCGCAAACAGGGTGAGGTCGCCGATCACCCGGTCGGTGTCGGCGAGCGCGACGCCGACGAACATGCCCGCACCCTCGGGGCCGAACCCGGTGGGCGACCACAGGCCGGCCAGCCTGGCCGCGATGTCGTCTGCGGTCATCGGCTCAAACGGCACGTAGCGGCAGACCTCGGGCAACGAGCGGTAGGCCAGCAGCGCGTCGGTGTCGGCGGCCGTGACCGTTCGCAGCACGAGGCGGGATGTGCGGATCGGCAACTCGGGGCGCGGCGGGACCGTGCCGATGGTCAGAGCAGCGCCTCCAGTCCGACCGTCGGCGACCGCTCAAGCGTCGCCACCCGTCGCACCGCCAGCAGCACGCCGGGCATGAACGACTCGCGGTCGATCGAGTCGTGGCGGATCGTGAGCGTCTGGCCGACGTCGCCGAGGATCACCTCCTGGTGGGCGACCAGGCCGGGCAGGCGCACCGAGTGGATCGGCACCTCCCGGCCGTCGGGCGAGGCCTCGCGCATGAGCGCGGCGGTGCGCGCCGCGGTGCCGCTCGGGCGATCGAGCTTGCGGTCATGGTGCAGCTCGACGATCTCGGCGGCGGCCATGTGACGGGCGGCCTCGGTGGCGAACCGCGTCATCAGCACGGCTCCGATGGCGAAGTTGGGGGCCACGAACACGTTGGCGCCGGCGCCGCGCAGGTCATCCAGCTCAGCGAGGTCAAAGCCGGTGGTGCCGATCACGACGTGGACCCCGGCGGCCACGGCCGCGTGGGCGTTGGCCACCGCGGTGGTCGGCACCGTGAAGTCGACCAGCACGCTCGGCCCGGCCGCCAGCGCGTCGGCCAGCGTCTGGCCCAGCGCGGGATCGGCGGACGCGACGAGCTCCAGGTCCGGCGCGCCCTGGACCGCCGCGCAGACCGCCTGACCCATGCGCCCGGCGGCGCCGGCGACGGCGACCGCGAGGCGGTCAGCCACCGTAGGAGGCCGGGGCGGGCCCGACGGCGGCCAGCCCCTCGTCAAAGCGCTCCCGGTCGGGGCCGATGCCGGCCGCGCAGACGCGCTCGGGTGCCCAGAGCTCGCGGGCGAGCTCGGCGAGCTCCTCGACGGTCACCGCGTCGATCCGCGCGGTCACCTCGTCGATCGGCATCAGCGACGCGCCGGCGATCACCTCGGCACCGAGCCGGTTCATCCGCGCGCCGGTCGATTCCAGGGCGAGCACGACGCGGCCCTTGAGGTTCTCCTTGGCCCGCTGGAGCTCCTCGGGTGAGACCGGGGAGTCGCGCAGCCGGGCCAGCTCGGCGCCGACGACCGCCAGCGCCGGGGCGACGTTGTCGGCGCGGGTGCCGACGTAGAGCCCGACCTGGCCGGTGTCGTGGTAGGCGCTGGTGAACGAGTAGACCGAGTAGGCCAGCCCGCGCTGCTCCCGCACCTCCTGAAACAGCCGCGAGGAGGAGGTGCCGCCGAAGATCGTGTCCAGCACCCGCAGCGCGAAGCGGCGGTCGTCGTGGCGCGACAGGCCGCCGGCGCCCAGGCACACGTGGTACTGCTCGGTGTCCTTGCGCTCGAAGTGGGCATCGGGTGTCGCCAGCGCCGGGGCGATGTCCGATCGCCCACCGGCGCCGCCGATGCTGCTGGAGCCACCGGTGCCGCGGGGGCCACCGGGGCCGGGGTGGGGTCCGGTCGCGTCGGCCGGCCCCGCGCCGGCCCGCTCGCGCGCCAACGCCACCAGCGCGTCGTGGTCGACCGCCCCGGCGGCGGCGATGACGATGTTCTCCGGGCGGTAGCGCTCGCCGTGAAAGCTGCCGATCGCCGCCGCGGGCGTGTCGGCGATCACCTCGGGCCGGCCGATGATCGAGCGGCCGAGCGCGCCGGGGCCGAACGTCGCCTCCCCCAGCACGTCGAACACCTTCTCCTGGGGATCGTCCTCGTACATCGCGATCTCCTCCAGGATCACCTCGCGCTCGGAGTCGATCTCGTCCAGCGATGGCGCGAACACCATGTCGGCCATCACGTCGAAGGCGTCGGAGAGGTGCTCGTCGATCACCCGCGCGTAGACGGTCGTCGTCTCCTTACCGGTGCCGGCGTTGAGCTCGGCGCCCATCGCGTCGAAGATCTGGTCGATCTCGACCGACGCGTAGCGCGCCGTGCCCTTGAACAGCAGGTGCTCGAGCAGGTGCGAGAGCCCCGCCTGCGCGTCGGTCTCATAGCGCGAGCCGGTGCCGATCCAGAAGCCGAGCGACACGGACCGGACGGAGGGCATCGCCTCCGTCACGATCCGGACGCCCGACTCCAGGGTCGTCAGGCGGTGGCTTTCGACCACGCGGCGCTACGCGCGATCGGGATCGCGGTCGCGGACCCGGCCGCGGTCACCGTTGCGCGGTCCGCGGTCGCCGTTGCGCGGCCCGCGGTCACGGTCCCGGCTGCCACCGCCGCTGCCGCCACGCGGCCGGCTGGCCTCGGCGGCCGCGACCGCGGCGAGCTCCTCGGGGTTCTTGCCCTGGATCTCGGGGTCCTCGGCGAGACGCAGGCCGATCCGGCCCCGCTCGCGATCGACCTCGACGACCCTGACCTGCAGCTCATCACCCTTGTTGAGCACCTCTTCGACGGTCGCGATCCGGCGACCCGGCGCGACGTTTGAGATGTGCAGCAGGCCGTCAGTGCCCTTGGCCAGCTCGACGAAGGCGCCGAACTGGGTCGTCTTGACGACCTTGCCGGTGAACTGGTCGCCGACCTCGACCTCCTTGGTCATCGAGCTGATGCGCGCCACGAGCGCGTCGCCGAGCTCGCGGTTGGAGGCGTAGACGAGCACCTGACCCTCGTCGTTGACGTCGATCTGGGACTCGAACTCCTCCTGCAGCGCGCGGATCGTCTCGCCGCCCTTGCCGATCAGCAGGCCGATCTTCTCCGGGTCGATCTTGACCGAGGAGATGCCCGGCGCGTACTTCGACAGCTCCGCGCGCGGAGCCTCGATGACCTTGGCCATCTCGCCGAGGATGAACTCGCGGGCGACCTTCGCCTGGGCCAGGGCGTCGCGCATGATCTCGAACGTGACGCCCGTGATCTTGATGTCCATCTGCAGGGCGGTGATCCCGTCCTTGGTCCCGGCGACCTTGAAGTCCATGTCGCCGAGGTGGTCCTCGACGCCGGCGATGTCGGTGAGGATGACGTAATCGTCGCCCTCCTTGATCAGCCCCATGGCGATCCCGGCCACGGGGGCCTTGATCGGCACCCCGGCGTCCATCAGCGACAGCGTCGAGCCGCAGACCGAGGCCATCGACGAGGACCCGTTGGACTCAAAGATGTCCGACACGACGCGAATCGTGTACGGGAAGTCCTCCAGGCTCGGGATCATCGGCACCAGCGCCCGCTCGGCGAGCGCGCCGTGACCGATGTCACGCCGCTTGGGACCACGCATGAAGCCCGCCTCCCCGACCGAGAACGGCGGGAAGTTGTAGTGATGGAAGTACTGCTTGGTCGTCTCCAGACCGAGCGTGTCCAGACGCATCTCCTCGCGCGTGGTGCCCAGCGAGGTGACGCTGAACGCCTGCGTCTGGCCGCGGGTGAACAGCGCCGAGCCGTGGGTGCGCGGGGCGACGTCGACCTCGATCGAGATCGGACGGATCTCGTCGGTGCCGCGGCCGTCGGGGCGCTTCTTCTGGACCGCGATCCGCTGCCGGATGTAGGTCGACTCGAGCTTGTCAAACGCCCGTTGGGCGTTTGACCGGTACTCGGCGTAGGTGTCGGCCTCGGGGCTACCCGAGTACTGCACGATCACCTGCTCCTCGACATCCTTGATCGCCGCCTGGCGCTCGAGCTTGTCGACGACCTGGGTGGCCGCGTCCAGCGCCGCGCCGTGCGAGCCCTTGATCTGCTCGTAGAGGTCGGCGTGGACCTGCGGAACCTCGACCTGCGTCTTGGGCTTGCCGGCCTTCTCGGCCAGCTCGCGCTGAGCGCCGCACAGCTTGCGGATGTTCTCGTGCGCGATGTCCAGCGCATCGAGGATCTCGGCCTCGGGAATCTCCGAGGCGCCGGCCTCGACCATCAGGATCGCGTCCTCAGTGCCGGCGACGATCAGGTCCAGCTCGGCGTTGTCGAGCAGGTCCTCCTCGTTGGGGTTGACGACGAAGTTGCCGTCGATCTTGCCGATCCGCACCGCGGCCATCGGGCCGGGGAACGGGATGTTGGACACCATCAGGGCCGCGGAGGCGCCGTTCATGGCGAGCATGTCGTACGGGTTGACGTGGTCAACCGACATCGGCAGCGCCACGAGCTGGGTCTCATACCGCCAGCCCTTGGGGAACAGCGGACGGATGGGGCGGTCGATCAGGCGCGCGGTGAGCGTCGCCTTCTCACCGGCCCGGCCCTCGCGCTTGAAGAACGAGCCGGGGATCTTGCCCGCGGCGTACATGCGCTCCTCGACGTCGACGGTGAGCGGCAGGAAGTCGACATCGCGCAGGTTGCCGGCGGTCGCGGTACACAGCACCATCGTCTCGCCCGCTGAGACGACGACGGCGCCGGAGGCCTGCTTGGCCAGCTTGCCGGTCTCGAAGGAGATCTCCTTGCCCTCGATCTCGACGGAGACGCGCGTGGTGGCGTCAGTCATATATTCGTTTCCCTTCTGCGTCTGCTCCGCCCTTCGGTCGGCGGAGTGCATCGTTTCTCGTATCGATCCGAACCATCGAGATCCTAGTGCACGCCGCGACGGCGCCACCGACGATCCGCCGCGCCCCAACCGGACTCGGCGGTCCGGTTTGCATGCTACGGTAACCGGACCTCATGGTCCGCTTGTCGTGGACCGTCCGCCCCCCTCGCCCGAGGAGAACGCCCAGTGAGCACCGCGTCGCCCCCCGTCCCCGCCCCCACCACTGATGAGCGCGCTCGCGCCCACGTCAACCCGTGGCTCGTGCTCGTGATCGCCTGCCTGGCCCAGTTCATGGTCGTGCTCGACGTGACCGTGGTCAATATCGCGCTGCCCTCCGTGCAGCGCGGCCTGCACTTCTCCGCCGCCAACCTGCAGTGGGTCGTCAACGGCTACACGCTCGTGTTCGGCGGCTTTCTCCTGCTCGGCGGCCGCGCCGCGGACCTGATCGGCCGCAAGCGGCTGTTCGTGATCGGGGTGGTGCTGTTCTCGGCGGCCTCGCTGCTCAACGGCTTCGCGCAGTCCTCAGGGATGCTGATCGTCGGGCGCGGGCTCCAGGGCCTGGGCGGAGCGCTGGTCTCCCCCGCCGCGCTGTCGATCGTGACCACGACGTTCAGTGACGGCGAGCAGCGCACCAAGGCGCTGGGCGTGTGGAGCGCGATCGCCGCCAGCGGCTCGGCGATCGGCCTGCTGCTCGGCGGCGTGCTCACCGACGTCGCCTCGTGGCGGTGGGTGTTCTTCGTCAACGTCCCGGTCGGGATCGCCGCCGTCGCGCTCGCCCTGCGCTACGTCGCCGAGTCCCGCGCGGAGACCCAACGGCGCTCCTACGACCTCGGCGGCGCGGTGACGGTGACCGGCGGCCTGCTGGTGCTCGTCTACACGATCGTCAAGGCGCAGTCCTGGGGCTGGGGCTCGGCGCGGACGCTCGGCCTCGGCGCCGTCGCGATCGTCCTGCTGGCCCTGTTCGTCGCGATCGAGGGTCGCGCCAAGGCGCCGCTGATGCGGCTGGGGATCTTCCGCGTCCGCTCGCTGGCGGTCGGCGACGCGGTGCTGCTGCTCGTCGGCTCGGCGATGTTCGGGATGTTCTTCTTCGCCTCGCTCTACGTGCAGGAGATCCTCGGCTACAGCCCGCTCAAGGCCGGCCTGGCGTTCCTGCCGGTGTGCGGGGGGATCATGGTCGGCGCCGCCGGCGCTCAGGTGCTGATCAAGCGCGTCGGCGTGCGCAACGTCGCCTGCGCCGGGGTGGCGATCGGCGCGCTGGGCCTGCTCGTGCTCACCCGGCTGCCGGTCCACGGACGCTACGCCGCCGACCTGCTCACCGGCCTGATCCCGCTCAGCCTGGGGCTCGGCCTGGCCTTCGTCCCGATCACGCTGCTGGCCACCAGCGGCGTGGGGCCCGAGGACGCCGGCCTGGCCTCGGGACTGTTCAACACCGCCCAGCAGGTGGGCGGCTCGCTGGGGCTGGCGATCCTGTCGACGCTGGCGGCCAGCCAGACGAGCAGCCTGCTGCACGGGCACAGCGCCGGCGGTCCCCTCGCCGCGCGCGTCTCGGGCTACCACGTCGCGTTCCTCGTCGCGGCGATCATGCTCGCCGCCGCCTCCGCTCTGCTCGCGTTCCTGCTGCGCCGCTCGCACATGTCGGCCGTCGAGGACGCGCTGCAGACCGACGGCGCACTGCCGGTCGTCGCCTGATGGCGTCAGCCGGCGACGCGCGGGTGGGCGAGGCGTGGGACAATCGCGGCGAGATGGAGGAGGAGCCCAGACGGCTGCGGGCTGACGCCGAGCGCAACCGGCGGCGGCTGATCGACGCCGCCGCGACGCTGTTCGGCGAGCGCGGCCTGGACGTCGGCGTCGCCGAGATCGCCCAGCACGCCGGCGTCGGACGCGCGACGCTGTTTCGCAACTTCGCCTCCAAGGAGGCGCTGATCGTCGCGGTCGTCGTCGAGGGGATGCATGACTCGGTGGCCCGGGGCCGTGCCGCGCTCGCGGCTCCCGACCCCGCAGAGGCGCTGTTTGCGCTGATCGACTCCTCGTTGGAGCTCCAGCAGCGCGACCGCCCGATGTTCGAGGCGCTCGCCGACACCTGGATGGCCCACCCCGAGATCCACGCCGCGCACGCCGAGATGCTCGAGGTGCTCGAGACGCTGCTGGGCCGCGCCCAGGCGACCGGCACGGTGCGCCGTGACATCAGTGCCGTCGACGTCCTGCTGATGGTCAAGGGCGTGTGCGAGACCGCCAGCTCCTTCCGGGACGTCGACCCGGAGATCGGGATGCGCCAGCTTGACCTTGTGCGCTCGGCGATCACCGCCGAGGGGATCCCGGCGCGACCGCTGCGCGGGCGGCCGCCGACGACCCGGGATCTGGACCGCGGGCTGTGCACGGCGGCCACCGCCACCGCCTCCGCCGAGCTCGCCGCCCCCGCCGCC
>CAZZYU010000053.1:16783-21702 GCA_964658375.1 uncultured Acetobacteraceae bacterium
GGGGCGGCGACCGGTACCCAGACGACCAATTCCCTGACCGTCAGCGCGGCGGCGCGACCAGCTCGGCGACTGCGTCGCGATCGACGGGCGCCAGCGTCCCGTCGCCGGTGAGCGCGAACGCCGTCGGGGTGCTCACCACCCCGCCGCGGACCCCGGAGCGGAAGTCGCGCGCCACACGCTCGCGGATCGCGGGATCACGCCGGTCGGCGTCAAAGCGCTCCAGGTCAAGACCGAGCCGCTGCGCCCGGTCCCACAGGTGCGGATCCTCCAGGCGCGCGGGGTCGGCGAACAGCGCATCGTGCATCTCCCAGAAGCGGTCCTGGCGTGCCGCCGCCTCCGCCGCGCACGCCGCCGGCCATGCCCGCGGATGGCTGGAGCGCACCGGGAAGTGGCGAAAGGCGACCGGCAGCCCCAGCTCGTCGAGCGTCGCGTGCAGCGCCGCGCAGAACGGGCACTCGAAGTCGGCGTAGACGAGCACGAGCGGGCCCGGCGCGGCAGCTTCGGACTCCGGCGGCGACGCCGAGCCGCGGACGTGGTCACGGGTGGGGTCGACGGCCGGGATCGACGCCGAGCCGAGATCGGCCATCGCCGTGGCCCGTCAGGCCGAGGGAGCGGCGAGGGCGTCGAAGATGAGGTTGGCCCCGGGCAGCACCCCGGGGTTCTCCGCGACGTAGCTCCAGCGCACGACGCGGTCAGGCCCGATCAGGATCAGCGCCCGCTCGGGCATGCCCGCGGGGTGATAGACGCCCAGGGCACGGCAGACCTCACCCTTGGGCTCGAAGTCAGACAGCTGCGCGATCGAGACGCCGAGCTTCTCCCGGAACGCGATCTGCGCCGGCGAGGCGTCACAGGAGACGCCGTACAGGGTCGCGCCCTGGGCGGTGAACTCCTCCAGCACGTCCTCGTAGAGGTTGAGCTGGTCGGTGCAGACCGGGCTGAAGGCGAACGGATAGAAGACCAGGACCGTCGTGTGGCCGTCGAGGTCGGCTGCGGTGAACGCGCTGCCGTCCTCGCGGCGCAGCGAGAACTCGGGGACCCTGGTCCCGGGTTCGATCACCAAGTAGGTGATCCCGTCCCTGCGGGGCTCGTCACCGAGATCACCGACGCAGGCCGAGCTCGCGGATCAGCGTCCGGTAGCGCTCGAGGTCTTCATGCTGAAGGTAGTTCAGGAAGCGCCGGCGACGGCCGACGAGCATCAGCAGCCCGCGGCGGGAGGCGTGGTCCTTGCCGTGGGTGCGCAGGTGGTCGGTCAGCTCGTTGATGCGCTCGGTGAGCAGCGCGACCTGGACTTCGGTCTTGCCGGTGTCGGCGGGGCTGTCGCCGAACTTCTCGACGAGCTCCAGCTTGCGTTCCTGGGTCATGGTCATGCGGCCGGTGAGGCTAGCAGAGCGACCGCGCGCCCGATCGTCGTCAGCCGGCCTGCGGGGCCGGCGATCGGCCGCACCACTCCCGGGCGTGGATCACGTCGAGGTCCATCTGCTCGATCAGCGCCTCGGCGCTGTCAAAGCGCCGCTCCCCGCGCAGCCGGGTGAGGAAGTCCAGTCGCAGCTGCTGGCCGTAGAGGTCGACCGTGCGGTCGATCAGAAACGCCTCGACGAGCAGCGCGAGCCCCATCCCGAACGTCGGCCGCACGCCGATGTTGACCGCCGCACAGGCGTCGCCGGCGCGGGCCACGTAGACGCCGTGCCCGGGGCACACGAGATGCTCCTCGGGGATCAGGTTGGCCGTCGGGTACCCCAGTTCGCGGCCGCGTTTGTCGCCGTGGGAGACGATGCCGCGCATCTGGAAGGGCGCGCCGAGGAAGTGAGCGGCCTGCTCGACCTCGCCGGCGGCGATCAGGGCGCGGATCTGGCTCGAGGACACGATCTCCCCGTCGACCTCCACCAGCCGCACGACCCGCGTCTCAAAGCTCGGCTCGGCCTCGAGCATCGCCGTGTCGCCGGCGGCGTCATGGCCGAAGCGGAAGTTCTCCCCGACCGAGACGTGGGTGGCCCGCAGCAGGCCGACGAGGATGTTCTCGATGAACGCGCGCGCGCCCTGCTGGGCGAAGTGGCGGTCAAACGGGATGATCACCAGCTCCTGGACGCCGAGTGAGGCGATGAGCTCGGTCTTGACCTCAAGCGGGGTGAGCAGCCGCGGCGCCGCCTGGGCCCGCGTCACGGTCAGCGGGTGGGGCTCGAAGGTGAGCACGGTGTCGGCGCCGGCGATCACCGCACGGTGGCCGAGGTGCACCCCGTCAAACTCACCGACGGCAACTCGCCGCGGGCGCGGCGCGACGTCGGCGAGCTGGGTGACCTGCATCGCTGCCACAGCCTACTTCGCGTCAGCCGCGCAGCCCGACCGTGGGCGCGAGGACCGGAGGCGGGCCGTCACGCAGCTCCCCGAGCGCGACCAGGCCGTGCGGATCGACGAGCCGTAGCGGCGTTCCGGCAGGCAGGTCAACCGCCGCGATGTCGTCGGCGGCCAGCCGCTGGCCGTGCGCGATCCGGCCGCCCTGCTCGGCGTCGAGGCCGACCTCGGGCAGGAAGTCCAGTGCCCGCGCCAGCGCGATCGGCCGTTGCGGGTCGGCGTCCTGGACGGTGAACGGTCCGACCGCGGTGCGCCGCAGCGACTCGCAGTAGGCGTCGCCGAGGTCGGCGACGAGGCTGCGCACGTAGGTCCCCGAGCCGCACTCGATGACGAACGCGCGCCGGTCGCCGTCGCGCCACAGCTCGTCGAAGCGGTGCACGTGCACCTCACGCTCGCTGAGCTCGGGGGTCTCGCCCGCCCGCGCCAGCGCGTAGGCGCGCCGGCCGCCGACCTTGACGGCCGAGTAGGCCGGAGGTCGCTGGCGCAGCGTGCCGGTGGGCAGGGTCAGATCCCCGTCGGGGACGGCGCCGGTGGTGGCGATCTCGCCCTCGGGGTCGCCGGTGCTGGAGACCGCGCCGAAGCGCGCGACGACCTCGTAGCGCTTGGGCAGCGCCATCACGAATCGCTGGACGCGCGTCGCCCGGCCGACGAGCACGAGCAGCACCCCGGTGGCGAACGGGTCCAGGGTTCCGGCGTGGCCGACCTTGGTCGTGCGCGGCAGCTCCCGGCGGATCCGGGCGACGACGTCATGAGAGGTGACCCCCGCGGGCTTGTCGCACACGAGCACGTAGTCACCGGCGGGGCGCTCGGTCATGCGGCGGCGCTCAGGAGATCACAGCGACTGCGCGGCGAGCTGCTCGCGCAGGAACGCCACGAGCTCGTCGTGTGAGAGCAGCGTGGAGAACCCGGCCGCCTGCTTGTGGCCGCCGCCGCCCTGGACGCGCGCGATCGCCGACACGTCGATCCGATCGTTGGCCGAGCGCAGCGACACCTTGCGCTGGCCGGCGACGTCGCCGCCGAGCCGGTCGCGCACCAGCGCCGCGACCTCGGTGCCGCGCAGGGCGCGCAGATGGTCGATGACGCCCTCGGAGAAGCTCTCCTGCGCGTCGGAGTCGTTGAAGTCGGACGCGGTCAGCGCGCTCATCGTCAACCGCCCGTCGTCGTATCGCTCGACGTTGGCCAGTCCCCGGGCCAGCAGCGCGAGCTTGCCGTAGGGCACCCCCTCATAGACGCGGCGATAGACGTCCTGGACATCGACGCCGGAGTCGATCAGGTCGGCGGCCATGAGATGCGCGGTGCGCCCGGTGTTCTCGTACATGAAGCGTCCGGTGTCGGTGATCAAGCCGACATAGAGGGCGTCGGCGACGGTCAGCGTCGGGGTGACCTGCAGCCGGTGCATCAGCTCCCACACGATCTCCGCGGTGCACGAGGCGTCGTCGACGACGAGGTTGACGGTCCCGAAGCGGGTGTTGTCGTGGTGGTGATCGATGTTGAGGATGTGCGGGTGGCTGGCGCCGGCCTCTCGTAACGCCTCGGCGGGGTTGCGCTGCAGGTTGCCGCAGTCCAGGAACACCAGCGTGCGGTCCCACAGGTCGGCGGGCGGCTCGGTGACCAGGTTGGCCAGCGGGAAGAAGGCGTACTCCTGGGGCAGGGGCAGGTCGCGCTGGGCGATGAACATCACGCAGTCCTTGCCGATCGCCGAGAGGATCCCCTGCATCGCGATCAACGACCCGAGCGCGTCGCCGTCGGGGTTCTCATGGGTGACGACGACGAGCTTGTCGGCGGCGCGCAGCGCCTGCACCGCCTGCTCCAGCGCGGAGCGCTGTCCGTTGCTGACCGAGCTCATCGCGCGTCCTGTGGGTCGCGATCTCCTACTTGATCCAACAGCTGGCTGATGCGCATCCCGTGATCGACGGACTCGTCGTAGTGGAAGCTGAGCGTCGGCGTGTGCTTGAGCGTCAGCTCGCCGGCCAGGCGCCGTTGCAGGTAGCCGTGGGCGGAGCGCAGCCCCTCGATCGACGCCTCCCGGGTGGCCGCGTCGCCGAGCACGCTCACATACACGCGAGCGTGGCGCAGGTCGGGGCTGGTCTTGACTCCGGTCACGGTCACGAAGCCGACGCGGGGATCCTTCACGTCAGTGGCGATCGCATCAGACAGCACCATTCGCATGGCCTCGTCGACGCGCCGCATTCGGCCTCCGCGCATCCTAGTGGTCCGTCTCGTGAATGCCGCGCCCGCTCATCCGCGCAGATCCTCCACCGACGCGACGATCCGCTCCAGGCTGGTCCCGTCCGGGCAGCGCGCCAGCACGAAGCGCTCGACCTCGTCGGCGGCGGCGCTGAGCCGATGCAGGTTGCCGCCGGTGAGCGCGGCGGTGAGCGTCGCGCGCTGCCACAGGTCCTGGTGGCCGGTCTCGGCGACGGCGACGCCCAGGCGCGTGCGCAGCTGAGCCTTGAGCGAGGACAGCTCCTTGCGCTTGGCCTTCAGCGACCCCGCGTCGGCGAAGTGCAGATCGATCACCATCACGACGACGAAACCGTCGGTATCGGGGGTCTTCGGCGTGATCCGCG
>CAZZYU010000054.1:0-21689 GCA_964658375.1 uncultured Acetobacteraceae bacterium
CGGTGAGGTCCAGACGACCGGTCTGGACCTCACCACGACGGTGACCACCGCTGAGCCCGTCTCGGCGTGAGGCGCGGTTTCAGATGACCATCAGGCGGATCGGCGCGCTGGCGCTGCCGGCGCTCGCCGCCGTGATCGTCCTCGTCGTCGCGTTGCTCGTGCGCAGCGGCGGTCCCGCGGCGGCGCCGACATCGGCGGCCGCGGCCCGGACGGTGCGCTCGGGGCATGTCACCGTGGCGATCTCGATGTACGCCTTCTCCCCGGCGTCGCTGACCGTCAAGGCGGGAACCCGGGTGACGTGGACCAACCACGATGACACCGCGCACACGGCGACCGCCAACCAGGGCGCGTTTGACACCGGCACGATCGATCCCGATCACAGTCGCACGGTGACGCTCACCCGTCCCGGCACCTATCCGTACCACTGCGTGTTTCACGCCTTCATGACCGCCACGATCACCGTGGTGAGCTGATGGGTCGGGGCGATCAGCTCACGCTGCGGGTCCTCGCGGCCGCGGTGGTCGGCGTCATCGCGGGAGTGCACTTTCAGCAGTACGTCGACTTCATGAGTCACGTGCCGACCGTCGGCGTCCTGTTCCTGCTCAACGCCGCCGGCGGCGCCGGCATCGCGATCGCGCTGCTGGGACCCGATCCCCGGTTGCGGGCGCTCGCCGCGCTCGGCGCGATCGGCCTGTGCGTCGGCTCCCTGGTGAGCATCGCGATCGCTCTGCAGAGCAGCTTCTTCGGCTACCGTGAGCCCTCGCTGCGGCTGCCGATCGTGATCGCGATCGCCGCCGAGGCGCTCTGCGTGCCGCTCTGCGCGGCGCTGCTGACGGCAGCCCGTCACGCGCTGACC
Source organism: uncultured Acetobacteraceae bacterium (assembly GCA_964658375.1). Taxonomy (GTDB): domain Bacteria; phylum Actinomycetota; class Thermoleophilia; order Solirubrobacterales; family Solirubrobacteraceae; genus Palsa-465. Next base: position 857 of record CAZZYU010000054.1, read on the forward strand.
CGTCCCGCCCCGGCCGGCGCGGCGACCGTCGATTGACGACTCACGACTCACAGGAGACACGACATGCCAGAGATCACCGCCCACCACGGGATCTTCAGGAGCACCAAGCTGCACGTCGACGACACCGGCGGCGCGGGACGGCCGGTCGTCCTGATTCACGGCTGGCCGCTCTCCGGCGCGTCGTGGAGTGAGCAGGTGCCGGCGCTGCAGTCGGCCGGATACCGCGTGATCACCTATGACCGGCGCGGCTTCGGACGTAGCGACCAGCCCAACAAGGGCTATGACTACGACACGCTGACCGAGGATCTGCACACCCTGCTCAAGGAGCTTGACGTCACCGACGCGACGATCGTCGGTTTCTCGATGGGCGGCGGCGAGGTGGCGCGCTACTTCGGCACGTACGGCGCCGACCGGATCCACAGCGCGGTGTTCGCCGCGGCGGTGCCGCCGTACCTGCTGAAGTCAGACGACAACCCCGAGGGACCGCTGACCGAGAAGATGGCCGGCGAGTGGACCGAGGCGATCAACTCCGACATGGGCGCGTTCTTTGACGAGTTCACCGTCCAGTTCTTCTCCGCCGACGGCGAGCTGAAGGTCACCGAGGCCCAGCGCCTGGAGGCGCGGGCGTTGTGTGACCAGGCCGACAAGACCGCGGTGCTCGGCTGCATGGCGGCGTTCGGCACGACCGACTTCCGCGGCGATCTCCCGAAGGTCTCGGTCCCGACGCTCGTCATCCACGGCGACGCCGACGGGACCGTCCCGTTTGAGGGCTCGGGCAAGCGCACCCACGAGGCGATCGCCGGCAGCGAGCTGCATCTCATCGCCGGCGGGCCGCACGGCTGCAACGTCAGCCACGCTGATGAGTTCAACCAGGCCCTGATCACGTTCCTGGCCAAGTAGGACTCAGCTCAGCGGTCCCGGCAGGCGACGACGAACCAGCGGTCGTCCTGATCCCAGCGCTGCACCACCCGCAGGCCGGCCCGCGCTGCGTACGCGTCGGCGTCGGTCACCGAGACCTCGGCCCAGTCAAACCAGTCGCTGACCGCCGCGGCGGTCTCCAGGCGGACCCGGGTCTCCGTGCTCGGCCGATCGGGACCGACCACCTCGATCACGGCGTGGCCACCCGCGGCCAGCAGCGTCCTCACCCGGCTCAGGAGCCGGTGCGGGCAGCCGCCGATCCCGATGTTGCCGTCGAGCAGCAGCGCTGAGCCCCAGCGTCCGATCCGGGGCAGGTCGTCGAAGATCGACCCCACGATCGCGCGCCCGCCGGCGCCTCGGGCCAGCCCGACGGCGACGGGGGACAGGTCGACGCCGAGGCCGAACACGCCCTGGCGTGCGAGCGCGTGCAGGTGGCGGCCGGGCCCGCAGCCGATATCGAGCACCGGGCCGGTGAGCCCGGCGAGCGCGCGCTCGTCGACGGGGTCGGCCGCGCCGCGCCAGCGGCCGATCGCCGCCTGACGCACCGAGCCGTCGGCGAAGCGCACCACCCGGCGTTCGTCGTCCCCGTCGCCGAGCATCTGCGCGTACAGCGCCAGGGGGGAGGTCATTCGACCTCCGCCAGCACGGCGGCAAAGCGCGAGTGGGGCGCCTGAGCGGCGACGACCCGGGCGTCGGCGATCGTGTCGACGTCGGTCAGCTGCGGCTGTTCGAACGTGGTCAGCCCCAGCGAGGCAAAGCGCGCGCGCTGTCGGTCCAGCGTGTCATCGGCGCTCATCGGCACGCCGGCAAAGCGTCCCTCCGGCGCGCCGCGCAGGCCGACGCTCCAGTAGCCGCCGTCGGCGGCGGGGCCGAGGACCGCGTCGAAGTCGTGCAGCGCGTCCAGCCCCTCCCGCAGCAGCTCGCCGGTGAGCTGAGGGGTGTCCATGCCGATCAGCAGCGCGGGGCCACCGACGGCGGCGAACGCGTGCTCCAGGCGCTGGTCCAGCCCGTCACCGCGCTGGGGGACGATCTCAAGCCCAGGCCGCCGCCAGCGCGCGCCGTCGCCGTCGAGCACGAGCACCTTGCGAGCATCCGACACGCCCATCACGACCTCGAGCGTGTCGCGCAGCGCGGCCTCGGCCAGGCGCGCCGCCTGCTCAGGGCGGCAGGGCGGGCAGAGCCGCGTCTTGCTGCGGCCGGGCTGGGGATCCTTCGCGATGACCAGCAGCGCCGGGCCGGTCACGCCGGCGACCGCAGCGGGGAGTGGGCGAACTCCGCCATGCCGGCGGCGAACTCCTCCTGTGCGCTGAACCCCAGCTCCTCGCCGGCGCGGGCGACCGCGGCGAACACGTGACGCACGTCGCCCAGGCGGTAGGCGCCGGTCACCTCCGGCTGGGGCGCGTCCGGACCGTGGGCGGCGCAGAGGGCCCGCGCCATCTCGAGGATGCTCCGCGGTTGTCCGCTGGCGATGTTGTAGGCGGCGAACTCCGGGCGCCGATCGGAGGCGATCGTCAGGGCCGCGACGTTGGCCCGCGCCACGTCACGCACGTGGACGAAGTCGCGCAGCTGACCGCCGTCCTCGTAAACCCGGGGCGCCCGGCCATCGGCCAGCGAGCTGGCGAAGATCGAGGCCACGCCGGCGTAGGGGGTGTCGCGGGGCATCCTTGGTCCGTATACGTTGTGGTAGCGCAGGGCGATCACTTCGACCGCCGTCTCGCGGGCCGCCGCCGCGCACAGGTGCTCCTGGTGCAGCTTGGTCGCGGCGTAGACGTTGCGTGGGTCCAGGCGGCCGTCCTCGTCGATCGCCTCCGGCGCCAGCGGGCCCGCGCAGCGCGGGCAGCGGGCTTCGAAGCGGCCGCCGTCGAGGTCCTGCGCGCGGCGGGGGCCGGGCGTGACCTCGCCATGCTCGGGACAGCGATAGCGCCCCTCGCCGTAGACGACCATGCTCGACGCCACCACGAGTCGCCCGGTGAACCCGCACGCCGCCAGCTCGCCCAGCAGCACCGCGGTGCCCAGGTCGTTGTTGCGCACGTAGGCGGGCGCATCGCCGATGTCGACGCCGAGGCCGACCATCGCCGCCTGGTGGCAGACGGCGTCCACGCCGACCAGTGCCTGGGCGACGGTCGCCGGATCGGCGACGTCACCGTGGATGAACTCGGCCGCCGGGTTGACATAGTCGGGCGATGAGCCATGGGCCAACGGCAGCAGCACATCGAGGATCCTGACGTCATGTCCGTCGGTGATCAGCTGATCGACGATGTGCGAGCCGATGAAGCCGGCGCCGCCGGTCACGAGACACCTCACGGGATCTTAAGCTAGTCACACCGTGTGGCGGAACCGATGATCGACGTCGTCCTGCCCGTCCTCGACGAGGCGCAGGCGATCCCCGTGGTGCTCGGTGCGATGCCCGCGGGCTTTGCTCCGATCGTCGTCGACAACGGCTCCAGCGACGACTCCGCGGCGGTGGCGCGGCGCCTCGGCGCCCACGTCGTCGCCGAACCCCGCCGGGGCTTTGGAGCTGCCTGTTGGGCGGGACTGAACGCGGCGCGCTCCGAGCTCGTGTGCTTCATGGACTGCGATGGCTCGCTGGACCCCGCCGAGCTGCCGGCGGTCGCCGAGCCGGTGGCCGACGGCCGGCTGGCGCTGTGCCTGGGCACCCGCAACGCGCGCCCGGGCGCGTGGCCGGTGCACGCGCGGCTGGCCAACCGGGTGCTGGCCTGGCAGCTGCGCCGCCGCGCCGGCGTCACGGTCACCGATCTGGGACCGATGCGCTGCGCCTCGCGAACGGGGCTGCTCGGCCTCGGCTTGCGTGACCGCGCCTTCGGCTGGCCGCTGGAGATGGTGCTGCGCGCGGCGGCGGCGGGCTGGCCGATCGGGGAGGTGGCGGTCGACTATCGCCTCCGGGCCGGGGGGCGGTCCAAGGTCTCGGGCAGCGCGCGCGGAAGCCTGCGAGCCGTGCGCGACATGAGCGCGGTGCTCCGCGGACTGTCGTGAGCCGGCGTCCGCACGTGCCCCGCTCCCGGCTGCCGCGGCTGCCCCACCCATCCCACCTGCCCCGCCCGCCCCGTCTGCCCCGGCTCCCACGCCTGCCCGACCAGCCGCCCCCCGGGCCGTTCCGAGCCGGGTTCTGGCGCAGTCCGCTGCGCGGCGCCTGGCTGACCTCGTTCCTGGGTTCGATCCTGTTCGTGCTGATCGCCATCGTCGCGGTCACGGGGCTGATCTCGCACTCGGCCTACCAGCCCGACCTCGTCCCCGGCTACAACGCGACGATCCCCACCGGCGGCGACATCGGGCCGCTGATCTCGCTGCCGTCCTGGGCTCCGTCCTGGGCCTACGCGCTGACCCAGGGCGCTCACATCACGATCGGCCTGATCGCGATCCCGGTGCTGCTGGCCAAGCTGTGGTCGGTGATCCCGCGGCTGTTCGCCTACCCGCCGGTCCGGAGCCCCGCGCAGGCGCTGGAGCGCCTCTCGATTCTGCTGCTCGTCGGCTCGGGACTGTTCGAGTTCGCCACCGGCGTGCTCAACATCCAGGTCTTCTATCCGTGGCACTTCAGCTTCGTGCTCGCCCACTACTACGGCGCCTGGGTGTTCATCTCGGCGCTCGCGCTGCACGTGATGATCAAGCTTCCGACGGTCCGCGGCGCCTACCGCGTCAACGGCGTGTTCAAGCCGCTGAAGGCCGATCTGGCCCACACCCGGCCTCAGCGCTACGCGCCCGCGGCACTTGCCCCGAAGAACCCGGGCGCGCCGACGCTCAGCCGCCGCGGACTGCTCGCGATGGTCGGCGGCGCCTCGCTGGCGCTCGTGATCGTCAACCTGGGCGAGTCCGTCGGCGGACCGTTGCGCCGGATCGCGCTGCTGGCGCCACGCGGGCGGGTGTTCGGCACCGGGCCCAACGCCTTCCAGATCAACAAGACCGCTGACTTCGTCGGAGTCACCACGCTCGCCCGCGACCCGACGTGGACGCTCACGGTGCAGGGTGCTCAGACGACGAGGACGCTCAGCCGCGCCGAGCTGATGGCGATGCCCCAGCACACCTATGCGATGCCGATCGCGTGCGTGGAGGGCTGGTCGACGACCCAGCACTGGCGGGGGGTCCGACTGCGCGACCTCGCCGCGCTCGTGGGCGCCTCTGACGACGCGGTCCTCGAAGTCCACTCGCTGCAGCCCTCGGGGCCCTACCGGCACACCGCCTACAGCCCCCATCAGGTGCACGACGACTCGGCGCTGCTCGCGCTGTGCGTCAACGGGGTCGACCTGTCGCTGGATCACGGCTATCCGGCACGGATCATCATGCCGGCGATTCCCGGCGTCCACGCGACCAAGTGGCTGTCCTCGATGCAGTTCGTCGAGGTCTGATGGCCGGCTTTCGCCGCCTCTACGGCGCGCACCCCCTGCATCTGCTGGGCCACGCCGGGCTGTTCTTCGTCGCCGGCTGGGCGGTCACCCAGATCGTCGGTGGCGGCTTCGTCATCAACTGGCTGGCGTGGTTCCTCGGCGCGGCGCTGCTGCACGACCTCGTGCTGCTGCCGCTGTACTCGGTGCTGGACCGGGCGCTCATGCACGTCGCCGGCGCGCACGGCGACGCGCGCTCCGGCGTGCCCGGCGGCGACCCGGTGGCGGCCGCGGACCGGCCACGCGGGTGGGTCAACCACGTGCGCGCTCCGGCGATCATCGCCGGCATCCTGCTGCTCGTCTACTTCCCGCTGATCCTCGGCTACTCGAGCCGCAACTACCGCGACGACACCGGCCACGCGCTGGCCGGCTACACCCGCAACTGGCTGCTGATCACCGCGGGGCTGTTCGTCTGCTCGGCGCTCGTCTACGGCGTGCGGGTCATCCGCCGCCGTCCGCGCCCGCGTCCGCGTCCCCGCCTCCGTCTCCGTCGGCCTGCCCCGCCCCGGCGTGCCCGTGAGCGGCCTCGCGGATAGTCCCCCCCGCCGCCTGGCCCCGCTCGCCCGTGCCACGCTGCCCGCCGGGGTCGTGGCGATCGCGACGGGGACGATCGCGGCCGGGCTGATCGTCCGCTGGCGCACGCGGATCGACCTCGGGACGCCGCTGCCGCCGTTTCTCATGAGCTGGTCGCCGCACGTGCGCTGGCCGGCGCTGGTCGGCCTGGCGGTCGCGGCGGCGGTCATCGCGGCGGCGCCGGAGGCGATCGAGCGGGTGCGCGGTGGGGTGACCTTCGCCGCGCTGGCCTACGCCGCCACGCTCGCCGTCGGCCTCGCCGTCAACGCGGCGCGGCGCGGCACCGCCGGCTGGAGCCATGTCTTCGATCTCAGCGGTCACGGCTCGTTTGAGGCCAGCCGTGAGTACCTGCCGGCGCTGAAGTGGCTGAACGGCGGCGTGGCCCATTACGTCGGCCACTACGCGCAGATCCTCCCCTACCTCCCGACCCACACCAAGGGCAACCCGCCCGGGCCGCTGGTCGCGATGCACCTGCTGTCGATCACGACCGCGGGTCGCCTCACCGCCGCCTGCATTCTCGTCGGGGCGCTGACCGCGCCGCTCACCTATGCGCTGGGCCGCGAGCTCGGTGGCGAGCGCCGAGGTCGAGTGGCCGCGCTGCTGACGAGCTTCTCCCCGGCGGTGGTGCTGTTCGGCGTCACCTCGGTCGACTACGCGTTCGCCGCGCTCGGCGCCGCCGGCGCCTGGCTGCTGATCGCCCGCCGCCCGGGCGCCCGCGCGGCCGGCTGCGCCGTCGTGGCGATCGCGTCGTTCTTCTCCTGGGTGCTGCTGGCGATCCCCGTGTGGGCGGTGCTCACCGTGCTGCGCCGCGACGGTCTGCGCGCGGCCGCGCTCTGCGCCGCCCAGGCGCTCGCCGCGATCCTCGCCCTGACCCTGATCCTCGCCGCTGTCTGGGGCTATGACCCGGTGGCGATCCTGCGCGCCGTCGGCCGGATCTACGGCCAGGGAGCGGCCGTTCACCGGCCGTATGCGTTCTGGGTGTTCGGCTCGCCGGCGGCGTGGCTGGCGATGCTCGGCGCGCCGATCGCGTGGCTGGCGCTGCGGGCGCTCGCCCGCGGCGAGCCGGCGGCGCTCGGGCTCGCCGCCGTCGTCGTCATCAGCGCGGTCGGTGGCTTCACCAAGGCCGAGACCGAGCGGATCTGGCTGCCCTACGTGCCGCTGGCGTCCGTGGCTGCCGCGTCGCTGCCGATCCGGCGCCTGCGTCTGCTGCTGGCGTTCCTGGCACTGCAGGCGGTGGCGATCGAGGTCCTGTTCGGGACGGTGTGGTGAGTCGCCGCCGGGTCGCGCTGCGGGCCGTGCGGCTCGGCGCGCTGTGCGCCGGTGTGGTGCTCTGCGCCGGTGCGGTGAGCGGCTGCGGCGCGGGCGGATCGCACGGGTCGGCGTCTCATCCTCGTGCGGGTGCCGAGCCCGCGGTCGCGCCGCCGCTCACCCGCGCGCCCGCCGGCCGCGTCGTCGCGGTCGGGGCCGCCGCGGAGGGGATCGTCGCCGATCCGCGCGCCGGGCTGGTCGCCGTCGCGGTGCGCGATCCGCCGCGGATCGCCGTGCTCAGCGCGCGCAGCGGTCGGGTGATCCGCCACATCGCGATCGCCGGGCCCGCCCGCCATCTGCAGCTCGACGGTGCGGCCACCCTGCTCGTGCCCGAGGCGCCGATCAACCGCCTGCTCGAGCTGCCGCTCACCGGCGGGGGACCGCCACGTCGGTCGATCGTCACCGGCTCGCTGCCCCACGACGCGACCGCCTCTGCGGGCCGGGTGTTCGTCGCCGACGAGTTCGGGCGCGCGGTGTCGGTGATCGCCGGCGGTCGCCAGGTGCGGGAGATCGGCGGCTTCACCCAACCCGGCGGGATCGCCGCCGTCGCAGGAGATGTGGCGGTGGTCGACGTCGGTGCCGACGTGGTCACCCTGATCGACGCGCGGTCTGAGCGGGTCCTCGCCCGGGCGCCCGCCGGCGCGGGACCGACCCACGACGCCGCCGGCCCCGACGGCCGGCTGTATGTCGCCGACACGCGCGGCGACGCGCTGCTGACCTTCACCACGCGCCCGACGCTGCGGATGATCGACCGCCTGCCGATTCCCGGCACGCCCTACGGGATCGCCTCAGACCCCGTCCACCACCGGCTGTGGCTCACCGAGACCGCCGCCAACACCCTGATCGAGCTGGACACGAGCCGCCCCCGCCCGCGGATCGTGGCCACCGATCCGACCGTCCGCCAGCCCAACACCGTCAGCGTCGACCCGGCCACCGGCCGCGTGTTCGTCGCCGGCGCGGACGCCGGCGTCGTGCAGGAGCTCGATCCTGTCCGGTGAAACGGGGCCGCCCGGTGACGCCACTCGCTACGGTCGGGGCGTGGCGGTGCTCAGCGCTGTGGGACTGACGAAGACGGTCGGTTCCGGACGGGCTCGGCGCCGGGTCCTGGACGACGTCTCGCTGACGGTCGCGGCCGGCGAGATCGTCGCGGTGCTCGGCCGCTCGGGCAGCGGGAAGTCGACCCTGCTCAATCTGCTCGGTGGCCTTGACGGCCCTGACGCGGGAACGATCGAGCTCGTTGGTGAATCGCTCACCGGGCGCAGCTCGCGCGCGCTCGCCCGGCTGCGGCTGCGCCACATCGGCTTCGTGTTCCAGCAGTTCCAGCTGATCGAGGAGTGCTCGGGGCTGGAGAACGTGCTGATGCCGACGCGGCTGCCCGGCGCGCCCGCCGGCGGCGCTCACCGCGCCGCGCAGCTCGTCTCCGAGCTCGGCCTCACCGACGTCGCCGAGCATCTGCCCCACGAGCTCTCCGGCGGCGAGCAGCAGCGCTTCGCGCTCGCCCGGGCGCTGGTCAACGATCCCGAGCTGGTGCTCGCCGACGAGCCCACCGGGAGCCTGGATTCCGAGAACGGCGCCGCGGTGCTCGGGCTGCTGCGCGGGCTCGGCCGCCGGGCGGTGGTGATGGTCACCCACGAGCCCGACGCCGCCGCCGTCGCCGATCGCGTGCTGCATCTGGCCGACGGCCGGCTCGCCGCGACCCCGGTTGCCGCCGCGCGGTGAACCGCCGCCCCCGCAGCGTGCCGATCCCACCCACCCTGCGCAGCGTCCGCGCCGCGCTGGCGGAGGCGCGCCGCGGACTGGCGCCGCGGCGCCGGCGCGCGCTGCTCACCGCCGTCGGCATCGCCCTGGCCGCCGCGATGCTGTCGGCCGCGGTCGTCATCGCCGACGGTCTCGGGCGCGGCTTTGACCGCGCCGCCCGCGCTGCCGACCTGCCCGACGTGATCGTCCGCTTCGATTCCCAGCCGCGCGCCGAGGTCGCCAAGCGGATTCTCGCGCTGCCCGACGTCGCGGGCTATGCGACCCGCACCGAGGTCACCAACGTCTCGATCGCCGCCGCCGGTCGGGGGCATTCACGCGGTGATGCGGTCGCCGAGGTCGTCGGCACCGGCACCCGCCGGGGCTACGCCGTCGTCGCCGGACGGGACCTCGGCGCGACCGGCAATCAGGTCCTGATCGAGAAGGCGTTTGCCGACAGCTGGGGCCTGCATCCCGGCAGCACGGTCTACCTGCGCGGACTGGGACCCGAGCGGGTCGCGGGCCTCGTCGAGGCGCCGGACAACGTCGGCTTCCCGCTGGCCAAGCCGCGCTTCTACCTCGCGCGCAGCGCGCTGGCGGCTCGCTTCGGCGCCCGCGCGGTGCAGCGCGTCAACTACGCCGAGATCTGGGTCCGCAGTCCGCGGTACCTGAGCGAGCTGCTCGTCCAGGCGCGCGCGTCGAGCTTCGGGCTGCGGGATCTGCGCTTCGCCACTCGCTCCGGGGTCCACGTGCTGCTCGATCAGGCGGCCGGGATCGTGATCGACCTGCTCGTCGCCCTGTCGCTGATCGCGCTGGCCACGGCGGGGGTGATGCTCGCCGCCTCGGCCCGGGCCGAGGTCCAGCGGCGGCTGGGCACGATCGGCGTGCAGCGGGCGGTCGGCGCCTCGCAGGGGTACGTGACGCTCGTGCACTCGCTCGAGGCAGCGCTGGTCGCGGCGCCGGCGGCGGCGGTTGGCTGCGCCGCCGGGGTGCTGGCGATCGACGGACCCACCGGGCGTCTGCTCACCCTGCTCAACGAGCCCGCACCCGGGTGGGCGCTGGTGATCCCGGTCCTGGCCAGCTGGCTGGTGGCGACGGCGGTCGCGGTGAGCGGGGCGGCGTGGCCGGCGTGGCGTGCGGCCTCCCGTCCGGTCGTGGCGCTCCTGCGCGGCGCCGACGTCGCGCGCCGGGCCACGCGCCGGATCCCGGGCCTGCGCCGGTTCACGCCCGCGGGCCTGGGCGCACTCGGGGCGCGCCTGGTCGCCGCGCGGCGAGCGCGACTTGTCACCACGGTGATCACGCTCGGGCTGTCGGCGGCGTTCGTGCTGCTGATGCTGTCGCTGGCCTCGGAGCTGGGTGCGCTGCAGACCGACCCCAGCGCCCTGGGCAAGCGCTATCAGCTGACCGCTTCGCTGCCGCCGGGCGACGCCGGACAGGTGCGTCGGATCCCCGGCGTGCAGGCGGTCGCCCCCCGCTACGACGTGCAGGCGGTCGACTCGTTCTCGCTCGGCGACACGATCGACGTGATCGCCTACCCCGGGAACCACGCGACCTTCGAGGCTCCGCAGCTGACCGCGGGTCGGCGCCTGCGCGGCGAGCGCCAGGCGGAGATCGGCCAGGGTCTGGCCCAGACGCTCGGCCTCAGCCCCGGCCAGACGCTGGCGCTGGCGCTGCCCTCCGGCCGGGAGCTGCGCCTGACCGTGTCGGGCGTGGTCAGCTCGCTGGATCACGACGGCGAGGTCGCCTACGTCCCGGCCGCGGCGTTGGTGCGCGCCGATCCGGGTGCCGGGTCGCTGCTGGCGATCCGCCTGGCGCCCAACGCCGATACCGCGACGGTCACCCGTGCCCTCGACGCGCTCGGCGTGGTTCCGGCGACCGCCGGCGGCGCGACCTCGCGCGGCGCGCCGCTCGTCGCCGTGCTGCGGTCGATCATCATCGCGATCGCCGTCGTCGACGGGCTCGTCTGCCTGTACGCGCTGATCCAGGCCTGCGCGCTGACCGTGCAGGAGCGCCGCCGCACGGTGGCCGTGCTGCGCGCGTGCGGCGCCGGCGCCGGCGCGGTCGCCCGGCTGCTGACCGGAGCCGCGCTGTGCATGCTCGTCCCGGCGGGGATCGTCGGCTTCCTGCTCGAGCGCTTCGTGCTCGGCCCGGCGCTGTCGCGGCTGGCGGTCAACTACGCCGATCTGCCGCTGCGGGCGACCGCCGCCCAGGTGGGCGTGACGAGCGCCGGGCTGCTCGTCGCGGCCGTGATCGCGGTGCTGTGGGTGTCCCGGCAGGCCTCGCGCGCATCGGTGATCGGCGGGCTGGCGTCGTGAGCGGGCGCGTGATCACCCGCCGCCGGGTCCTCGCCGAGGCGCTGGGCGCCGGCGCCGCGGTGGCCGTCGGGCTCAGCGGCTGCGGCGCCGACGGCGTCCGGAGCGCCGCCGCCTCGGGCTCGACGCGCGAGACGACGTGGGGCGATCCCGTCGGCGACGGTCAGCTGCGGGTCCTGGCCGGCGAGCCACTGCGCCCGCGGACCGAGCTCGGGGCGCCCGCGCCGGACGCCGGCGCGCTCGCCACCGTCGCCCACGTCACCGACGCGCACGTGCTCGATGCCTCCTCGCCGGCGCGGGTCACCTTCCTGGACCGTCTCGGGCCGCCGTTTCAGTCGACGTTCCGGCCCCAGGAGACGTTGACCGCTCAGGTGCTGACCGGCGCCGCGCGCGCGGTCCGCGCCCTCGCTCCGCAGGCGGTGATCCAGGGCGGCGACCTGATCGACAACGACCAGGCCAACGAGCTGGCGCACGCGCTCGCCGCGCTGGGCGGCGGACGGGTGACGCCCGGGAGCGGGAGCCGGGGCTACTACGGCGTGCAGCTGGGCTCAGACACCGACCCCTTCTACTACCGCCCCGCCGTCGACGCGCCGCGCCACCCGCAACTGCTGCACGACGCGATCCAGGCGTTCACGAGCCCCGGGGCCGGCGCGCCGGTGCTGCCGGTGTTCGGCGACCACGACGGGCTGGTCGCGGGAACGGTGGCGCCGACGGCGCTGACCCGCGCGCTGGCGGTCGGCGACCGGGCGCTGTGGGACCTGCCCCGGGGCCTGACGCTGCCGGCGGGCCTGCGCGCGCAGAGCGCGGCGTCGCCCGACGGGCCTCCGGACCCCGGCGCGGTCGACGCGCTGCTGGCGCAGGCGCTGCGGGGCCCGACGGTCCGCGTGCCCGCCGATCCCACGCGCCGTCAGCTGGCGTTCGCCGAGACGATCCAGGCGCTGCACGCCGCCGCCGCCCCGCAGGTCGGGGTGCGCCCGGGACCGCGGTTGGATTACGTCATCGACCTCGGCGCCCACGTGCGCTTGATCGTGCTGGATCTCGTCCGTCGCGGCGGGGGCTCGGGCGGCCTGGTCGACCCATCCCAACCGGCGTGGCTGGCCCGCGCGCTGGCGGGCGCCGGCGATCGCTGGGTCCTGGTCATCACCCACCAGCCGCTGCTCACCTCCGTCGGCGGCGACGCGCTCGTCGCCCAGCTGGATCGGGCGCCGCGCGTCGTCGCCGCGCTCAACGGCCACACCCACCGCAACACGATCGTTCCCCGTTCCACCCCGGCCGGCGGCTACTGGCTGATCAGCACCGCATCGCTGATCGACTACCCCCAGCAGGCCCGAGCCGTACAGCTGCGCGCGACGGCCGCGGGCGGGGTCGCGATCCACACCTGGATGCTCGATCACGCGGGCCCCGGTTCGCTGGACCCGTTGGCCCGCCAGCTGGCCTACATCGACGCCCAGGGCGGACGGCCGCAGGGGTTTGCCGGGTCGGCGACCGACCGCAACGCGATCCTCTACCGGCGGCCGGTCAGCTGATGCTCAGCTGTGGTCGAACTCGCGCAGGAACCCCTCGAACAGGCGGCGATGGCCTTCCTCGTCGTGCAGGATCTTGGTGACCAGATCCGCCGTGACCGGGTCGACCTCCTCGGTCTTCTCGATGACCTGGGAGTAGTGGCGAATCGCGCCGGACTCGGCCTCGATGACGCCCTTGATCACCGTGGTGATGTCGGTCATGTCCTCCGGCGGCTGCAGGTAGCTCTGCGCGGCGGAGAACTGCTCAGAGCCCGGAACGACGCCGTAGAGCTCCTTGATCCGCTCGGCGAACTGCGTCGCGTGGCCCAGCTCCTCCTGGATGTCGTCACGCAGTGAGCGCATGATCTCCTGGGCGCGGACGCCGTCGGGGTTGATCGAGTTGGCGATGTAGCTCATCACCGTCTCTATCTCCATCCAGTACGCGTCGGTGAGCAGCTCGACGATCTCGCGCCGCTCGTCGGCGCGGGCGTCGTCGAGGATGCTGGTGCTCGATGTGGTGCTCATGTCAGCTCCTTCTCGTCAGGTGGGGCGGCGCCGCTCGCCGCTCGCTCTCTCTGTGAAGGGAATGCCCCGGCCCGCCCCCCCGCACACCCGATCTCTTACGAAACGCGATGATTGCCGGGGGGTCCACCGGGCATATCAACCGTCGACAAGCACGCCCAAACGGGGGCGCGCGGAACGAGAGGTAGGCACCAACGTGGTCGGACTTGGAATCTTGCTGCTGATCGTCGGCTTCATCGCCAAGGTGGCGATCATCTGGACGATCGGGATCGTGCTCGTCGTCGTCGGGGCGGTTCTCGTCCTGCTGGGGGCGACCGGTCGTGCGGTCGGTGGCCGCCGTCACTGGTACTAGCCACACCCGTCTCCGCGATCGACCCACGGCACCTCAGCAACCTCGGAGCGCAGCGATGAAGATCGGCTATTTCCTGTCCTGTGAGGAGTTCGGACCCCGGGAGCTGGTCGACCAGGCCAAGCTCGCCGAGCAGGCGGGTTTCTCGAGCCTCTGGATCTCCGATCACTACCACCCGTGGGTCGATGCGCAGGGCAACAGTCCGTTCGTGTGGGGGGTGATCGGCGCGCTGTCGCAGGCGACGTCGCTGCCGGTCACCACCGCCGTCACCTGCCCGACGTTGCGGATTCATCCCGCCGTCATCGCCCAGGCGGCGGCGACCGCGGCGGTGCAGCTGGACGGCCGCTTCATCTTCGGCGTCGGCTCGGGGGAGGCGCTCAACGAGCACATCCTCGGCGATCCGTGGCCGAGCGCCGACGTGCGCCTGGAGATGCTCGAGGAGGCGATCGAGCTGATCCGCGAGCTGTGGTCCGGCGCCCAGGTGAGCCACGACGGCCGGCACTACACCGCAGAGAACGCCCGCATCTACACGCTGCCCGACAGCCCGCCCCCGATCTACGTCTCGGGGTTCGGACCCAAGTCGATCGATCTGGCCGCCCGGATCGGCGACGGCTACTGCCTGGTCACACCCGACGCCGACAGCGTCAGCCGGTTTCGCGAGGGCGGCGGGGGCGACAAGCCGGTGCACGCCGGGGCCAAGGTCTGCTTCGGCGCCGACGAGGCGGCCTGCCGGGAGACCGCGCACCGGCTATGGCCCAACGAGGCGATGCCCGGGGAGCTGGCCCAGATCCTGCCCACGCCCGCCCATTTCGAGCAGACCGCCGAGCTGGTGACCGAGGAGCTGGTCGCGCAGAGCGTCGTGTGCGGACCCGACCTCGACCGTCACGCCGAGCACCTGCGCAGCTATGCCGAGGCGGGCGTCGACGAGGTGTTCGTCGAGCAGATCGGCGGCGACCACGCGGCCTTCTTTGACGCCTACCGCGAGCACGTCCTGCCGCAGTTCTGAGACCGCCGTCGGATTCGGAGTCGATCACTCGCCCGTGCTAGATCTGCTCCTCGATGGGTAGCTCGGAGGGATGGTCGATTCACTTCAGGCGCTCTGAGTGGCCGGGTCCGGCGGCGAGGGGTGTCTGGCGCTCACCTTCGATGATGGTCCTGACGCGCGGGGCACGGCCGCGGTCCTCGGTGAGCTGCGCCAGGCGCGGGCAACCGCGTCGTTCTTCGTGATCGCGCCCCACGCACAGCGCCGGCCCGACCTGATCGCGCGGATCATCGAGGACGGGCACACCGTGGGCCTGCACTGCGACGAGCACATCCGCCACAGCGACCGTGATCGGCAGGACGTGATCCGCGACACCGAACGGGCGCTCGAGCGCCTGGATGGGCTGGGGGTGTCGCCGACGCTGTGGCGCACGCCGTGGGGCGTGACCGAGGCCTGGACGCCCGCGGTCGCCGAGCAGTTCTCGCTGCGGCTTGTCGGCTGGGACGTCGACACCCACGACTGGCGCGGCGACGCGGCCACGACGATGCTGTCGGCGACCCAGGATCGGCTGACGCCGGGATCGATCGTGCTCGCCCACGACGGGATCGGGCCCGGCGCCCGGCGCGAGGACTGCCTGCAGACTGCCGCCTACGTCCGTCTGGCGGCCCAGCGCGCCGCGCGTGACGGCCTGGAGCTGTGCGCGCTGTGATCAGCACGAGCTCAACGCCCGTCCGCTCCGCCGCCCCGGCGCCCGCTGACCTGGACCTGGCAACGGCGCTGGCGCGGATCGCGTCGGGCGCCTCGGAGCGCGACGCCGATCCCCGCCGGCGCTTCCCCGCCGATCCGTTCTCGATGCTCGGTGAGGCCGGCGCGCTCGCGTTCAACGCCCAGCCGGGCTCGCCGCGGCCGTCCGCCGCCGATGAGCTCGCCCTGGTCCGCCGGGTCGCCGCCGCCGACGGCTCGGTCGGGCGCATCTTCGACGGCCACCTCAACGCTGTCGAGCGGCTCGCCGTCCAGGCTCCGGAGGCGATCCGCGACGCCGAGCTGGCCGCCGTGCGCGCCGGCGGGCGGTTGGCCGGCGTCTGGGGCGGTGACCCCGTCGGCGACGAGGGCGCCCCGGCGGCGGTCCTCGGCGCTCCGGGCAGCGAGGTGCTGCGCGGGGTCAAGACGTTCTGCTCCGGCGCCGGCGGGCTCACGCGCGCCGCCGTGCTCGCCCGGCGTCCCGACGAGGGCGCGCCCCTGCTCGTATGGATCGACGTCGCCGACGAACGGCGCGTGGAGATCGATCGGTCGTGGTACCGCGCCCCGGGCCTGGTCGCGTCGGCCTCGCATCGCGTCGTCTTTCACGACGCTCCGGTGCTCGCCCGGCTCGGGGGGCCGGGCGCAATCGCCCAGCAGCCGTGGTTCGGGCGTGACGCGCTGCGCACCGCCGCCAGCTGGGCGGGAATGGCCGACACCGCGGTCGCCGGAGCGCTGTCGGCGCTGGCCCGGCGTCCGGCGGGCAGTGAGCTGGAGGCGCTCGCCGCCGGCCGCATCCTGACCGCACAGCGGACGATCGACGTCTGGATCGGGGCGGCCGCCACCGCGATGGACGCCGCCGGGTCCGATCTCCCGGCGGTCGCGCTCCACGCCCGCGCGGCGATCGCCGCCGCCTGCCGTGAGCTGCTCGACGTTGCCGCGCGCGCCTGTGGCTCGCACCCGTTCGCCCACGGCTCAGATCTCGATCGCGCCCGCCGCGACCTTGAGCTGTTCCTGCTCCAGCATCGGCTGGACCCGATGCTCGCCCGCGCCGGCGCCGCGGCGCTGGAGGCGCGCCGATGACCGACACCCCGCACATGACGCTCGATGAGTTCGAAGCCCGCTACCGCGACGACGGCGATCCGTGGGGGTATGAGACCAGCGAATACGAGCGGCGCAAGTACGACGCGACGCTGCGCGCCTGCGGCGACGGGCCGGTGGGGGCTGATGGGCGGGCGCGGTTTCACCGGGCGCTGGAGCTCGGCAGCTCGATCGGCGTGCTCAGCGCGCGCCTGGCGCCCCGCTGCGAGTCGCTGATCACGATCGACGCCGCGCCGACCGCAGTCGCGGCGGCGCGCCGTCGGCTGGCCGCCGTCGACGGAGTGCAGCTCGTGCTCGGCGCCATCCCCGAGGCGATCCCTCCCGGCAGCTATGACCTCGTGCTCGCCTCCGAGATCCTCTACTACCTCGACGAGGACGCGCTGGCCGCGACGCTGTCACGGCTGTCGCGGCAGACCGCGCCGGGCGCGCGCGTCGTCGCCGTGCACTGGCGCCCCGCCGGGGACGAGCGGCCGTTCACCGCCGCCGAGGTCCACGACCGCCTGCGGGCGCAGCCGTGGCTTGCGTCGGTCTCGCGGGAGGACACCGAGGAGTACCTCCTCGACGTGCTGGAGCGACGGTGAGCGACGACTACGAGCTGATCGTCATCGGCGGGGGTCCCGCCGGCCTGGCCGCGGCCCGCGCCTACCGCGACGCCGGTGGTCCGGGCGCCGTCGCGATCGTCGCCGGCGAGCAGCGCATGCCCTACAACCGTCCGCCGCTGACCAAGGAACTGCTCCGCGGCGAGATGTCCGAAGCCGAGCTGCCGCTCGAGCCGGAGTCCTGGCTGTGGGAGCACGAGGTCTCGCTGATCGCCGGCTGCGCCGTCGCGCTGGCGCCCGATCGCCGTGAGGTCACGCTGGCGGGCGGTCGCCGCCTGCACTACCGCGTCTGCGTGCTGGCCACCGGCGCCGAGCCCCGGCGGCTGGGGATCCCGGGCGCCGATGACCCGGGGGTGCGGGTCGTGCGCTCGCTGGATCACGTGCGTGAGCTGCTGGCGCGGCTGTCGCCCGGGGATCGCGTCGTCGTCATCGGCTCGGGCTTCATCGGCTGTGAGATCGCCGCCTCGCTGACGATGCGCGGACACGTCGTCAGCCTCGTCTCCGACGAGACAGGCCCCAACCGGGCGCGGCTCGGAGCCGACGCGAGCGATGCGATCGCCGGCTGGCTGGCGCAGCTGGGCGTGACGCTCGCGCTGGGGGTCGCGGTGGACGCGATCGAGCGGCGTGACGGCGAGCTGCACGTCATCGCCGGGTCACATGATCTGCGCGCGCCGGTCATCGTGATGGCGACTGGCGTGACCCCGCGCGGCGAGCTGCTGGGCGCCGCCGGAGCCTCGCTGCACAACGGCGCGATCCCCGTCGACGCGGCGATGCGCACCACCACCGACGGCGTGCTCGCGGCCGGCGACGTCACCGACGCCGAGAACGCGGCCGCCGGGCGCCGCCTGCGCGTCGAGCACTGGGGCGATGCCCTGGGCCAGGGCGCGGTCGCCGGGCGCACCGCGGCCGGCAGCGCCGGCTCCTGGAGCGAGGTGCCCGGTTTCTGGTCGACGATCGGGCGCCACACGCTGAAGTACGCCGCCTGGGGCGACGGCTATGACACCGCCTCCGTGCAGCGCACCGGTGACGGCGACGGGTTCACGGTCTGGTATGCGCAGGCGGGTCGGGTCGTCGGCGTGCTCGCCCACAACGCCGACGAGGACTACGACCGCGGACGCGAGCTGATCGCCGACGGAGCACCGTGGCCGCAATAGAAACTGTCGACGCGGTGGTCGTCGTGCCGGCCCGTGACGAGCAGGAGCTGATCGCCGCGTGCCTGCGCGCGCTCGGCGCCCAGACCGTCGGCACCGACGCCTTTGAGGTGGTCGTCGTCCTGGATCGGTGTGCGGACCGAACCGGCGAGGTCGCCGCCGCGACGGCGGCGGAGGTCGACCTCGCGTTGACGATCGTGCCCGGTCCGGGGCGGGGCTCGGGCGCGGCGCGGCAGACGGGCATGGACTGGGCCTGCGAGCGGCTGCTGGCCGCCGGGCGACCCGACGGGCTGATCGCGACCACCGACGCCGATTCCCGGCCCGCACCGGACTGGCTCACGCGTCAGCTCGCGCACCTGCGCGCCGGCGCCGAGGTCGTCGCGGGTCTCATCGAGCTTGACCCCGCGGAGGCGCGGGAGCTGCCCGCGGGAGTGCTCGCCGCCCGCGAGCGGGACGCCGCGGCCCGTCTGCGACGCATCCGCCGGTCTGATCCCGACGCCGCACACCACCACTTCGCCGGCGCCTCGCTGGGGGTCACCGCCGAGGTCTACCGACGCGTCGGGGGCATGGAGCCGCGCCAGGCGCTGGAGGATGACGGGTTCGCCGAGCGCATGGCTCGCCACGGCATCCCCGTGCTGCGTGCGCCCGACGTGACGGTCGTGACCTCGGCGCGCGTCGACGGTCGGGCAACCCGTGGCCTGGCGGTCGATCTGGCGGTCGCTGACTGGTGCCAGCGTCGGCGCCTTGACGCCGGCGACTTCACGCCCGAGCGGCTGTGCGCCGCCAAGCAGGCGACCACCGTGACCGTGATCGTGCCGGTCTGTGACTGCGCTCCGACGATCGGCGCCGTGCTGCGGCAGAGCGTCGCCCCGGCGATCGCCGACGGCCTGGTCGACGAGCTCGTGGTCGTCGACGGCGGCTCGCGCGACGCGACCGTCGAGCTCGCCGCGGCCGCCGGCGCCCGCGTGATCGGACCCGAGGAGGTCGCTCGCGAGCTCGGTCCGGTGCTGGGCCGCGGCGACGGGCTGTGGCGCGCGCTGCAGGTCACCGGCGGCGACGTCGTCTGCGTCCTGGACGGTGACACGTGCGATCCGGATCCGGCCGACCTGTGGGGGCTGCTCGGCCCGCTGCTGTGCGACGACGAGCTCGTGCTGGTCAAGGGCACCCACGACCGCTCGGATGGTCACGGCCAGGTCACGCCCGCGCACGTGGACGATCGGCTCACCGAGCTGATGGCGCGACCGCTGCTCAACCTCCATGAACCCCGCCTGGCCGGCTTCGCCCAGCCGCTGGCGCCGACGTTCGCCGCCCGGCGTGAGCTGCTGGAGCAGATCGCGCTGCCGGTCGCAGACGGGGTCGAGCTCGCCGTGCTCGTCGACGCGCTGCGCCTCTACGGCCTGGACGCGCTCGCCGAATGCCGGCTCGGCGCCCGGCGCGAGCAGCGTCGCCCGCTGCGCGACCTGGGTGAGGTCGCCTACGCGGTGCTGGCCGCCATGCACCAGCGCCTGCCGGCGGCGGCCGGCACGGTGGCCAGCGGCCGGTTCCTGCGGCCCTGGCAGGACGGCACGGTGGCCGCGGTGGCGATCGCGCAACGACCGCCGCTGCGCGAGCGCAACGCGCCGACGCTCACCTCGGCGGGCCGACCGCCCGCCTCATGAGCTGCGCACGGTGCGCAGCGCGGCGCCCGCGCCGATCCCGTAGACGAGGTGAAACAGCGCCTCGCTGCCGAGCGACTGCAGCGACCGCTTCCAGGGGACATCGGCGAGGCCGAGCGCCGGCTCGTGCGCGAGCGCCGCTCCCCACACGAGCAGCCCGAAGATAGGCCCGCTGACCTCGGGAGCGACATCGCTGCCGGCGGCGACGAGACCGTACGGCACGCCCCAGGAGATCCCGTAGAGCCAGTGCATCGCCTGGTTGGCGACCCGTCGCTGGGAGCGCTTGAGCCGGCCCTTCCCGGCCCGTCGTTTGAGCGTGTCGGCGATCTCGGCAGGCGCGTGTGACGGGCTGGCGTCGGTGAGCACGAACCCGGCGCCCTGGGCGAGCGTCATCGCGGCGGTGCCGACCACGCCGGCGCTGAGGCCGATCGCGGCGCGGCGGACGAGCGTGGGGGATCCCGGCTCGGCGTCTTTGGGGTCGGCGGGGTCCGTGGAGACGGCGGGGTTTACGGAGTCGGCGTCGTGCGACGGCTCGGGATCGGGCCGGGTGGCCACGGCGGCCGCCGCCATCGCCAGCACGTCCTCGCCGACCGCGACGACGGGATCCGGCAGGCCGGTCGTGTCGACGACGAGCTTGCGCACACGCCACGTGGCATAGGAACCGACCGCCGCGGCGACCGCGCCGGCCGCCGTCCCAGGAGCGTCGGCGATCCTGTGGCCTGTGTACGCACCGGCGAGCACGCGCCCGACCACCGCCGGCGCGTCGGTGCGGTCAGTCGCCGCAGGGGTCTTGTCGGCCGCCAGTTCACCGCTCGCGGCGATCAGCACCGCGATCCGCGCCCTGCCGGAGATCCGACCGTGGGCGGCGAGCATCGCGGGCCCGGCAAACGTGCGCATCGAGCAGGTCAGACCGGCGAGCGCGGCATCCGGCCAGCGGAGGGGAGTCGACATCCGGTGTTCGTACCCCGCATCCGCCCGCGCCTAATCAGCAC
>CAZZYU010000055.1:0-16951 GCA_964658375.1 uncultured Acetobacteraceae bacterium
GGGGGCGAGATGCGCACGCCGATTGTTCCCGCCCTCAGCCGCCCAGGCCGGCGGCGGTCAGGTCCCACACGAGCGTCGGGACCGAACGTCCGTCCGTTCGGCCCCGACTCCCGGCATCCCAATAGGTGGATCTATCCGAACGCGTCGATCATGGCGTTCATCTCGCCCGACCACGCGAGACCGGGCTCCATCTCGCCCCACGCCTCGTTGCCCGCCGCCTGGTCTGCGGCCTGCTGCTGGCGGAAGCGCTGCTCGATCGCGGCCGCGCTCTGCCAATCGTTGAACGGATCGCACTCCCCGATGTCGGCGATCCTCGCCTGACCGTTGACATAGACGACGTAGCCGATGACGTCCAAGTGCCGGTCTCCGTTGGTGTCGAAGCCGATGTACTGCAGATAGCGGGTTCCGAGCGTCCAATAGGCGTAGATGTCACCGTCGCTGCGCCCGTAGTAGTAATGGCCCAGGCCCGAGTTGAGCTGGCAGAAGTTGCGCACCGTCGTGCGGGCGAAGGTCTGGGCTTGAGCGCCACGAGCGCTGAGTCCGCCGGCCGAGAATGCGACCACCGCCGCCAGACCGAACGCGGCGGCCAGACGGCGGGCTCGGCGCGAGAGTGAGTTGAGGGGAATGAGCGTTGACATGTGGTTCTCCTGTGAAGCGGGTTTCGCCGCGAGCGGCCGGTGAAAGAACGATCCCGCGGCGACGAGGCACGGCCCACGCCCCCAGGGGGGATTCCTCTCACCCCAGGCCGTGTGCGCCCATGAGCGTCGGTTGCGCGCGCGGCACGGTCGTCATCGCCATTGCGGTGCACGACCCTGCCGCTGACGATGCAGGGGGACCGGGTGTCAGTCAGCCGCCGGTAAGCTCTCCGCGCGATGTCTGAGTCGCCGCTCGCCCCCCACGTGGCCACGCCGACCGAGCTACAGGCGCGACTGCAACTGGCCGCGCGCGGGGATCCGTTCATCGTGCTGCGGCACCCGGAAGGGGCTCAGGAGTTGGTGTCCCTGGAGGGGCGGGTTGGCCTCACGATCGGGCGACGGGCCGAGACGGATATCTCCCTGTCGTGGGATCCCCGCGTCTCACGGCTGCACGCCGAGTTGGTGCGCGTCGGCGAGGATTGGGTGGTCACCGATGACGGGCTGTCGGCGAACGGGACCTGGCTGGGCGATGATCGGGTGTTCGGCCGCCGGAGGTTGCGCGATGGTGATCTCATCCGGATCGGGAACACCCTGATCGCGTTCTGCGCTCCCCTGGACAGCTCCGACACGACCGCGATGGCGGGCACCGCGTCCGCGGCCGTCGAGATCTCTCCGGCTCAGCGACGGGTCCTCGTTGCGCTGTGTCGCGCGTTTGTCATATCCGGAACGTTGGTGCCTCCAAGCAACTCTGAGCTCGCTGCGGAGCTCTTTCTCTCGGTGGAGTCGATCAAGACCCACCTCAAGGCCCTGTTTGACGCGTTTGACCTCAGCGCGGTCCCGCCTCGCCAGAAGCGCTCGGCGCTGGTTGAGCGAGCCGTTCGCACGGGTGTGGTGCGAGAGGCCGACGCGCGTCCGTCCGGCGCCTGACTCGCCACTGCCCCCATAGCGGCTGCGGCAGGATCCGTCGCCAGCAGCGGCCCTGGGGCGCTCCAATGGACACGGGACTAGGAAATCGCCGGTATGAATGGTTCAATATCCAGGCGTATCGCGAGGTATTAGTGGGCCGACCGGGGGTCTGGATGATGGGGCGGGCGAGACATTGCCAGGGGCGAGCAGGTCCGCATGATGCGTTGGCTGGGCGTTTCGCATGGCGGTGATGCCGCTGGTCGGCGAGGAACTCGCTGGCTACCGGCTGCGGGGGGTGTTGGGACGGGGCGGAATGAGCGTCGTGTATGAGGCCGAGTTTCTCCGGTTGGGGAACACCGTCGCGCTCAAGGTCCTCGCGCCCGAGCTGTCCTCTGATGACACATTTCGCACGCGGTTTCTCCTGGAATCGCGGACCGCCGCTTCGCTCAACCATCCCAACGTCATCCCGATCTATGACAGCGGTCCCCACGGTGACCTGCTGTACATATCGATGCGCTACGTCGCCGGCGCCGACCTGCGCAGCGTGCTGCGGACCCACCAGCGGCTGGATCCCGATCAGGCTCTGCTCCTCGTCGGCCAAACCGGGCGTGCGCTCGATGTGGCCCACCGTGCAGGCCTTGTGCACCGGGACGTCAAGCCGGCCAACATCCTCGTTGAGCGCGGCGCCGACGACGATCCCGATCACGTGTATCTGGCCGACTTCGGAATCACCAAGCACGCGCTCTCCAAGAGCGGCCTGACGGCCACCGGTCAGTTCGTGGGCACCCTGGACTACATCGCTCCAGAGCAGATCCAGGACAAGGCGATCGATGGACGGACCGACATCTACTCGCTTGGCTGCGTCCTATATGAGTGTCTGACCGGGCGGCCACCGTTTCAGAAAGACGTCGACGCTGCGGTTATCTGGGCCCACGTCGAGGAGCAGCCCGCACCGGCCAGCTCCCGGTGCCCGGACCTCCCCCCGGGGCTTGACGACGTGCTCGCCCGTGCGCTGGCCAAGCGACCCGACGATCGTTTTGACACCTGCCGTGACTTCATGATCGCCGCGCGCGAGGCGCTCAGTGCAGGCGCAGCCACAGGTCGGCGCCGCGAGAGCGAGCCGGCGACGGTGCTTGACACCGCGGTCGTCATGACCCCGCCGCTGACCGAGGCCGCGAACGGGTCCTCGGCGCGGTCCGGGGCGCGTCCGCGCCACGACGAGGCCCCAGGGACAGCGGAGGAGCGTCCGCGCCACGACGAGGCCCCGAGAACCCCGGAGGAGCGTCCACCCGCCGGCGGAGGGTCCTCAGGGACGCCACCCTCCCGCGGGGACAAAGCCATTTCACGCCACGGGCCGCAGCGGCGGTTCGTCCCCTGGGCAGTGGCCGGCGCAGCGCTCGTCGCGCTTGTCGTCGTCGTCATCATCGCGCTCGGCGGCTCCTCGCACCCCTCAAAGCAGGCTGCGGCTGCGTCCGGTACGGCCGCGCACTCGTCGGCGTCGATGAGCACGAGTGCGACCACGGACGAGGCGGCGTCCAAGACCGCGAGCGGGGGACCGATCATGCAGGCGGTGACCGTTGCGAACGAGACTCCGCCGGCCGGCTACATACCTCCGTCGACGTGCAAGCCGAAGAGCACGACCGAGGTGCTGTGCACGTCACCCCACGCCGGAGCGACAGAGGTCGAGCTGCAGACCCTCCCCTCGCTGAAGGCGCTCTACACGGCGTATGAAGCGCGCTACCGACAGCTCGCCGGACCGTTCAAGCAGAACTACAACGACTGCAACGCGAACAGCACCAACGGCGAGGTGAGCTGGAACCACAGCCACCAGCATTCCCGCGACTACACCGTCGCGCAGCTCGAGTCCGGGACGCTCAACGACAACCTGGCTGTTGGACGGGTGTTCTGCACGATCGTCAACGGCGATCAGGTCTACCTGGTGTGGACCGAAAACGCGGGCCGCCTGCTCGGCGAGGTCTACGGAGATCCCCAGGAAGCGACCTGGGCCTGGTGGCGCAACGTACATCACGAGATCTCCATCGGCCCCAACGGAATGAAGGGCATGAAATAGCCGCGAGGTGAGGGGGGCGTCGTCGGGCGGTTGCCGCCGCCCGGGCCCTGGCCCCGGCTGGCGGCGGGCCCTCAGCCCAGGCCGGCCAGGGCGGGCGTCAGCGCCAGCAGCGAGTCTGCCTCGATGGAGTCCAGGTGGGCCAGCGTCGCCCGGGCCGCGGCCTCGGCGTCGCCGGCACGGATCGCCGCGAGGATCACGCGGTGCTCGGCGAGAGATCGGTCGCGACGGCCCGGGGTCTCCTGAGAGATGTTCGCGATCAGCGTCAGGACGTTGCGCATCCGGTCCAGCAGCTCGGCGGCGTAGCGGTTGCCCGCGTGCTCGACGAGCACGTCGGAGAAGGACCCGATCGCCGCCGCCCAGCCCCGGGCGTCGGAGCGCGTGAGCGCGAGCTCGCCCTCACGGACTGTGTCCTCGAGGCCGGCGATGAGCTGGGGTGAGGCATCGCGGGCCGCCTCGGCGGCGAGCTCCTTCTCGACCCACCGCCGCACCTGACAGGCCTGGCGCACGTCCTCGACGCTCGGCGTGGCCACCCGGCTGCGCCGGTGCAGCTCCTGGATGACCAAGCCGTCGCGGGCGAGCCGGATCAGCGCCTCGCGCACCGGCGTCTTGCTGATGCCGAGATCGGCAGACAGCTGAGCCTCCACCAGCGGATCCCCGGGGCGCAGCTCGCCGCTGATGATCCCGTCGCGGACGGCCTCGTAGACGCTCTCCTCAAGACTTCGCCGTTGAACTCGCGCAAGTGACATCGACGTCCCCCTGGTCAGCCGTGGTTGGTGACGCCGGACGTGTTGCCGGCGGTGGCCGTCGCCTCTCCCGGCCCGTCCATCGCGTATGCCATCTGCCAGAACCCCAGCTCGAGCTCGACCCCAATGGCAAACAGTTCCGAGAGCCGATCGCGACCGGAGTCGTCGAGGCCAGAGGAGGTGGCGACCGCATCCAGGTCGTCGCGCATCTGCGCGACGGCGCGGTGATACGGCTCGCCGGCGAAGAACGCCAGCCACCCCCGGTAGACCGGGTGGTCGGCGGCCGTCGGCGCGAGGAGGCGACCGATCACGCCGTAGCTCCAGGTGCAGGGCAGGACCGCCGCGAGCACCTCCGCGGCCGTTCCCCGCAGGGCGAGCGACAGCAGCCAGCTCGTGTAGGCGCGGTTGGCCGCAGCAGGCCCTTGGGCGCCCCCGCGGTCCGCGGCGCCGAGCGCGACGATCCGCTCGTGCAGCAGCCGGTTCTCGGGCAGTTCGACCTCGACCACCTGGCGCAGCGCGCGGGTGAAGATCTCCAGCTCGCGGTCGTCGCGCGAACGCGCTGCGGCGAGCGCCATGACCCGCGCGTACTCCGGCAGGTACAGCAGGTTCTGCTCCAGATAGAAGCGAAACCGGTCGGCGTCCAGCTCACCGGCCGCGAGCTCGACGACGAACGGATGGGCGGCCAACCGCGACCACGCCCCATCGACCGACGCGACCAACTCCGTTGTCACCGACGATGACATATGGTGCCGGATCCGTGGCTGAGCTTCGGACGACTCTGACGTGGACCGATCGCTTCGGCGTCCACGACACCGGCGACTGGGCGATCTACGTACCGCCCGCCGGACTCGTCGAGCCAGACGTGCACATCGACAACCCACAGCGGACGCTGCGGCTGATGCGGTTGATCGCCAAGCTCGGACTCGACGCGCGCCTGGACGTGATCGCGCCCCGCCGGGCCACCACCGAGGAGCTGACGGCGGTCCATGCCCCCGGCCATGTCGACCGCATGCGGGCGATCTCCGAGGCCGGGTGGGGCGATGCCGGCGGCGGGTTCACGCCGATGAACGGCGAGTCCTACGACCTGGCGCTGTTGAGCGCCGGCTCGGTGCTCACCTGCCTGGAGCGGGTCATCTCCGGCGAGGCCGACCGTGCCTTCGCGATCGGACGCCGGTCCGGCCACCACGCCTCCCGGGATACCGGCTATGGCTTCTGCATCTTCAACAACGTGGCCGTCGCGGCTCAGGCCGCCCGGCACGCCGGCCTTGAGAAAGTGGCGATCGTCGACCTCGACGCCCACCACGGAAACGGCACCGAGGCGATCTTCTACGACGAGCCCTCGGTGCTGACGATCTCCGTGCACGAGGATCGGATGTTCCCGATCGAGACCGGCGGCAGTGACCGGCACGGCGCTCCGGGCGCCGAGGGATCGAACATCAACGTGCCGCTGCTGCCGGGCACCGGCGACGGCGGCTACCGATACGCGATCGACCGGATCGTGATCCCCGCGCTCGACGCCTTCGCCCCCGAGCTGCTGCTGGTGGTCGCCGGCGTCGACGGCTCCATGTATGACCCGCTGTCGACCTTCGCGCTCACCGCGGCCGGGTTCGCCGCGGTGGCGCAGTCGCTGATCGAGGTCGCCCAGCGTCACGCGGGCGGGCGCATCGTGTTCGAACAGGAAGGTGGATACAGCCCGGTCTACGCGCCGTTCTGCTGGCTGGCGCAGATCGAGACGCTCGCCGGCGTTCCGCGCAGCGACGACCCGTTCGCCCCGTTTCTCGCCGGCGCGGGCTTCGTCGAGCTGGCAGACCATCAGCGCCGTCACGTCGACCGGTTGGCGGCCGCGCTGTCGCTCGGCTGAGGCGGTCACGCCGAGGCGATCTCCGGCACGATCATCCGCCCCTCGACCTCGCGGAAGCTGCGGTTGGCCTCGCGGATGATCTCGGCCTCGTCGACGGTCACGAGCTCGCGGCCCAGCATCAGGATCCGGCCGTCGACGATCGTCGTGTCGACGCAGCTGCCGTTGGCGGCGAACACGAGATGGGAGTACACGTGCGCGGCGCTGTCGGGCATCAGCGGGGTGAACATCGTCGACTCGGTCTCGACGAGGATCACGTCGGCTTTGAAGCCCGGCGTCAGCTGCCCGGTCTGGTGGCCGAGCGCCGCCGCCCCGTTGCGCGTGGCCATGCGCACGATGTCGGGCGCCTGGCCGAGCCCCGCGTCGACGCGCTGGGCGCGGTGCAGCAGCGAGGCGAACTTCATCACCTCGAACATATCGCGGCTGTTGTTGCACTCCGCCGCGTCATGACCGAGCCCGATGTTGATCCCGGCGCGGAGCATCTCGGGCAGCCGGGCGATGCCGTTGCCGAGCTTGGCATTGGAGCTGGGATTGTGGGAGATGTGGGTCCCGGTCTCGCGCATCAGCGCGATCTCGACGTCTGACAACCACACGCAGTGGGCGGCGATGCAGTCAGGGCCGAGGATCCCGGTGTCGTAGGCGATCTCGGTCGGGCGACGGCCGAACATCTTCTGGGTGATCTCGACCTCGCTGAGGGACTCGTTGAGGTGGATGTGGATTCCCGTGCCGAGCTCGTCGGCGAGCGCCCGGGCGTCGCGCAGCAGCTCCATCGACGCCAGCGGCAGCCACTCGATCCCGACGCGCACCTCGACCCGCCCGGCGGCGCTGCCGTGCTCAGAGGCGAACGCGGCCGCGTTGTCGGCGAGCGTGTCGAGGTCATGCTCGTCGCACGCGACGTCGTTGCACAGGACCGCGCGGATCCCGATCTCGGCCGCCGCCGCCGACAGCGCGCCCAGCTGGCGGTACATGTCGTTGACCGTCGTGACCCCGCAGCGAATCGATTCCGCGTAGCTGGCCAGCGCCGCCCAGCGGGCGCTCTCGGGGTCAAGCGCCCGGATCATCGGATACCAGCAGGTCTGCAGGTACTCCCACAGCGGCAGGTGGTCGCTCCAGCCCTTGCCGATCGCGGTGTGGTAGTGGAGATCGATCAGCCCCGGCATGACGATCTTGCCGCGCGCGTCGATCGTCGTGGCCCCCGGCGCGTCGATCGTCTCGTCAGGGCCGGCGACGGTGACGATGCGATCGCCTTCGATCACCACCGTCCCGCCGAAGATGACGTCGTCGGCGTCGTTGAGGGTCAGGACGGTCCCGTCCCGGATGATCAGCCGGTCACTCATCGCGATGCTCCTGGGGTTTGCGTGGCGGGTGGCGCGCTCATTTGGCGGGCAGGTAGGCGTCGGTCGCCACCGTCGACGCGTCCACGTGCTTGGAGATCAGCTTGTTGGCGAGCATCCAGTTGGCAAAGCCCTGCCATGCGGTGATGCTCATCTGGCCGAACCCGAGCGGGTTGCGCAGCAGCGGCGCGGTGGTCGTGACCATCTGCGCGACCTGGCTGGCGGGATAGCCCTTGATCACCGGCCCCATCGCCGCGATTCCGGCCGCGGGATCGGCCTCGGCCGTCGCGGCGCCCTTGGCCAGGCCGGCGAGGAACTCCCGCACCTCGGTGCGGTAGCCCGCGTCGGTCTTGAGCCGCTTGCTGTTGGCGATGATCACCAGCTCGTCGTACTGCGGGACGCCGGCCTGGGTGACCGGGATCACCGTCGGATCGAGATGATCGTCGCGGACCTGGACGGCCTCGACGTTGCGGTAGCCGCCGAGGATCGCGTCGACGCGCCCGGAGACGACGGCCGGGAGCAGGCTCGCTCCGACGTTGACCTTCTTGATCGAGCCGACCGGGATCCCGGCCTTCTCCTCGATCGCCTTCAGGAAGGCGTCGTCGGACTCAAGGCCCGAGACCCCGACGGTCTTGCCGCGCAGCGAGGCCAGCGACGTGATGCCCGACTTCTTCGGGGCGATGATCGAGTTCAGCGCGTTGGGCACCAGCGCGCCGACGGCGGTGATCGGCAGGCCGGTGGCGCCGGCGATGATCGTGTCCGGCTCATAGGAGATCCCCAGCGGCACCGTCCCGGTGGCGACGAGCTTGGCGACGTCGGTCACGTCGGAGGGCGCCTGCAGCTTGACCTTGAGCTTCTGGGCGGTGAAGTCGTCCTTGGCCAGCGCGGTGTAGAGGGCGATGTGGTCGGGGTTGGGGACCCAGTCGAGCATCACCTCCAGCGACGTGGACTTCGCGCTTGTCGCAGCCGCCGCGCCGCCGGCGCTGCTCGCCGACGACGAGCTTGACCCGCACCCGCTCAGCAGCATCGCCAGCGCAATCGCGCCCGCGGTCCCGGCCGACACCAAACGCCTCATGTGTTCCTCCTCGGATTGCGCGCCCAGGGCGCCAGGATTCGCTCGCAGGCCGTAACGGCCAGCACCAACAGCACAGCCATGATCGTCAGCAACAGCACCGCGGCCAGGACACGGGCGGTCTGCAACTCGGGGCCCGCCTGGATCATCACGAACCCCAGTCCGTTGCTCGAGCCCGCGTACTCGCCGAACACCGCGCCCACCGGTGCGAACGCGGCCGCGACCCGCGCCCCGGAGAAGAACGACGGCATCGCCGACGGCAGCTCGATGCGGCGGAAGGTCAGCCACCGCGTTCCGTGCAGGGTGCGCATCATCCGCACGTACTCGGCGTCGACGCCCGTCAGTCCGTCCAGCGTGTTGACGACGATCGGGAAGAAGCAGACGAGCAGTACGACGACGAGCTTGGAGCCGATGTTGTAGCCGATGATGATCGCCAGCAGCGGCGCCAGGACGACGATCGGGATCGCCTGGGAGGCGACCAGCAGCGGGTAGATGGCGCGGCGCAGGATCGCCGACCAGTGCAGCGCGACGGCGATCGCCAGCCCCGCCGCGACGGCGAGCACGAAGCCGATCAGCATCTCCTGGCCCGTCACCCAGGTCGCGCTGGACAGGACGCTGCTCCAGTCGTCGACGAGCTGGGAGATGACGAGGTCGGGCGCGGGCAGGATGTAGACGGCCACGAGGCCGCCGCGGCTGACCGCCTCCCAGATGCCGACCAGGAGCACGAAGACGAGCAGCGAGAGCCCGTAGTCGCGCATCAGGCGGCCAATAGCGCGGCCGCGGTGGGAGCCCGACGGCGCGGCGAGGGGCGCCGGTCGCGTGACCGTTTCGGGGCTCATCCCTCCAGCGCCTCCATCGCCCGCTCGCGCAGCGCCACGAACCCGGGGTCGGCGACGACCTCGCGGCGCGGCCCCTGCTTGGAGACGTCGACCGCGAAGCGATCGGCGATCCGTCCCGGACGCGCCGACAGGACGACGACTTCGTCACTGAGCAGGACGGCCTCCTCGACGTCGTGGGTGACGAGCACCACCGTGCGCGGCTCGGCGTCGAGCGTCTCGTTGAGCCAGCCCTGCATCGCCGAGCGGGTGATCGAGTCCAGCGCCCCGAACGGCTCGTCGAGCAGCAGGACCTCCTTGCCGGCCAGCAGGGTCCGCAGGAACGCCACCCGCTGGCGCATCCCGCCCGACAGCTCGGCGGGACGGTGCAGCTCGGCGCCGGCGAGGCCGAAGCGCTCGAACATCGGCTTCACCCGCGCCCGCGCCTCACGGCGCGAGACCCCCGCGTTCTCGAGCGCCAACCCGGCGTTGTCGACGGCCAGCCGCCAGGGCAGCAACAGGTCGCGCTGGGGCATCAGCGCGCACTGCGCCAGGCGCTCGCGCGGCTGCCCGTGCCCCTGCACCAGGATCGTTCCCCGATCGGGCTGATCAAGTCCGCAGATGAGCGACAGCAGCGTCGATTTCCCCCCGCCGCTGGCGCCGACGATGCCCAGGCGACGGTGGAGGGGAACCTCGAGATCGACGTGCTCCAGGACGTGGTTTGACCCGAACCACCGGTCGACCTCGTGCACCTCGATGCAGCTCATCGTGCGGTCTCGGACGGGTTTGACCTCGTCTCATACTTCATATCTCAAACGTAGGCGCAGGCGTCCGGATTCGCCATCGGTGGACGGCCAGAGCTGGGCGCGCAATCCTGGCCATTCGGCCAATGGCGACCCGGATCGGCTCCGATATATCCGATATATGAGATCTGGTTCTGCAGCGAGCGAGTCCGTCGCACCCCCTCCCGGTGGTCCCCTCAGCGACGAGGCCCGCCTCGCCGCCGACGATCTCTGGCACGCGCAGCACGCCCATCCGTTCATCCGTGGCCTCGCCGACGGCACGCTGTCGGCGCAGCGCTTCGGGTTCTTCATCCGCCAGGACTACCTGTACCTCGTCGACTACGGGCGAGCGCTCGCGCTCGCGGCCGCGCGGGCGCCGCGCCTGGAGCTGATGGCCCGGTTCTCCGAGCTGGCCGACGCCACGCTGCGCACCGAGATGGAGCTGCACCGCCAGTACGCCGCGCGGTGGGGGATCTCCCGTGAGGCGCTCGAGGCCGGCCGGCCGCAGCCAACGACCCGCGCCTACGCCAACTTCCTGCTGCGCACCGCGACGCTTGGCGAGTTCGGCGAGCTGATCGCCGCGATCCTGCCGTGCATGTGGGGCTACAGCGAGCTCGGGCAGCGGCTGGCCGAAGGCCCGCGGCCCGCGCACCCGCTCTACACAGAGTGGATCGACACCTACGCCTCCGACGAGTTCGCCGAGCTGGCCGACTGGTGCCGGCAGGCCTTCGACGAGATCGCGGCCGTCAGCGGCGACGCCACCCGGGCGGCGATGGTCGAGGCGTTCGTCGTCTGCAGCGAGTACGAGCTGGCGTTCTGGGAAGCCGCCTGGCAGGCCGGCGACTGAGGCCGCGGCGGACGGGCGCCGACGCGCCGGGAGGCGCGGCGCGGCGCGGCGCTCAGACGATCGGCCAGGCGGGGAGCGGCTCGATCCCGATCTCGCCGAGTACGCGCCGGTTGACGCGCTCGACGTCAGCGCGTAGCGCCTGCTCGTCGACCCGCGTGAGCTGCTTGTGGCGCAGCAGCACCTCGCCGGCGACGAGCACGGTGTCGACGGAGTGGCCGGTGGAGCCGTAGACGAGGTTGGTCACCGGGTTGTGCAGCGGGCGCAGGTCGAAGTCGTCGGTATCGAAGACGACGAGGTCGGCCTCCTTGCCCGGCTCAAGCGAGCCGACCCGGTCCTGGAGCCGCAGTGCGGTCGCCCCTCCCAGGGTGGCCATCTCCAGCGCCTGCTCGGCGCTGACCGCCTGGGGATCGCGCAGCATGTCCCGGGGCAGCAGCGCGGCGAGCTGCATCACGCGGCAGATGTCCTGATGGTTGGAGACGTTCTCGGCGTCGGTGCCGAGCGCCATCGGAACGCCGAGGTCGGCGAGCTCCTTCCACCGGCCGGTCTGGGTGGTCCCCTTGGCGAGCTTGAGCGCGGACGTCGGATTCTGCGAGATCCGCGCGCCCGAGTCGCGGATGACGGCGACGTCGTTGGCGTCGAGGCTGATCATGTGGGCGAGCAGGACTCGCTCGTGCAGCGCCCCGATCGAGTGCATGTGGGCGACGGGTCGCTCGCCGAACACGCGCAGCTCCAGCTCGACCTCGGCCTGGCTGCTCGACTTGTGCAGCACGAACAGGCTGTCACGCTCCCGCGCCAGCTCGGCAGCACCGCGCGTGAGCTCGTCTGAGCAGGTGCCGACGCCCTCGATCGTCACCGCGTCGGTGATCCGCGGACTGCCGAAGCGGCGCACGGTGTCGATCCCGTCGGAGAGCCGCTGCACCGCGGCGTCGGGATCCATGACGAGCCAGTCGGGCAGACCGTCGGCTCCGGAGGGACCCCGCTGGTCCCACGTCCACGGGCCGGTGCGGGCTCTGATGCCGGTCGGCTCGAGCGCCTCGAGCACCGCCTCGAGGTGATTGCACCCCGGTTCCTCAAACAGCGTGGTCCCGAAGCGGATCATCTCGGCGGCCGCGTGACGCGCGTGGACCTGCATGTCGTCCTCGGTCAGCGCCGCGAACGAGGGATAGATGAACCGTCGCAGCGCCGACAGCGTGTCGTCGCCCTCCGGCATCGCCCCCTTGGCGCAGCACAGCAGGTGGCGATGGCCGTTGGTCAGTCCCGGCGTGACGATGCTGTCGGGCTCGTCGATCACGGTCGCCGCCCGGTGATCGTCGAGGATCGCCTGCCGCTTGCCGACCGCGACGATCACGCCGTCGCGGATCGCGATCGCCCCGTCGCGGACGATCTCGCGAGCCGGGTTGAGGGTCAGGATCCAGGCGCCGGTGACGATCGTGTCGACCGCGGTCGGCTCCGCGCGCTCGCGCATGCCGGTCATCGGCCGCTCACGGGACGAGCTCGGCGCTGCGATGACCGATCATCATCGCGGCCAGATTGGTGTTCGCACGCGGGATCCGCGGCAGAATCGAGGAGTCGGCGACCGACAGCCCGTCGGTCCCGAGCACGGACAGGTCGGCGGCCACGACAGTCCCGGGATCGCCGGGATCCCCCATCCGACACGTGCCGCAGTGGTGGTTGTAGGTGCCCACGTGAGCCCGGACGGCGGCGATCGGATCCGGTGCGTCGCGCCACCAGGCGTCCGCCGGCACGCGGACGAGCCCCTCGTCGGCCAGCGCGTCGATCAGTTGCGCCGTGCGGGCCACGATCTCGGCCATCCGCTCGGCGTCGACGCGCTCGGTCAGCAGTCCGACCCGGAGGTCGGGGCCCTCGGGACTGACGGCGAAGCGGCCGCGGCTCTCGGGGACCATCAACGCCGCGCTGAACGACACGCGCGTCGGCGGCGAGGTGAGATCGTAGGGCCGCGTCTGCCACGGGAAGATCTCGGCCTCGAGATGGGAACCGGCCGCGCCCTCCAGCTCATAGCGCAGCAGCGCCCCGCTGACCGGGCGCGCCTCGATCAACGCGGGGTCGGTCACGTCGACATCGAGCAGGCACCAGGGATGGTCCTGGAGGTTGACGCCGACCCCCTCGCGCACCGCCACCGCCGGGACCCCGAGCCGCGCCAGCACCGCCTCGGGACCGATCCCCGAGGCCATCAGCAGCGCGGGCGTCCCGAACGCCCCCGCGCACACGACGGTCCGGCCGGCAGCGATCCGCTCCTCGCCGGAGGGACCGCGGACATCGGCGCCGATGCAGCGGCTTGCGTCGAAGACGAGCCGGGTCGCGGTTGTGTCGGCGCGCAGCGTGACCCCCGCAGCGCGTGCGGCGGGCGTCACGCCCGCCCACGTCCCCCAGCGGCCGCCCGCGCGGCGGTTGGTCGTCCACATCCCGAACCCGAGCGCACCGGGGGCGTTGTGATCCTCGGTGTGCGCGTGCCCCGCGTCCTGGCACCAGGCGAAGACGGCCTCGTCGAGCGGGCCGGGCGCAAGCCGGGTGATGGGGATCGGCCCATCGGCGCCGTGATGAGGCTGGCCGCCGAACTGCTCGTCGGCCTCGATCGCGCGGAAGCCGTCCAGACACTGCTCCCAGGACCAGCCGGGAATCGACCAGTCGTCATAACACCACGGCTGCCCGCGCAGGGCGGCGGCGGAGTTGACGGTCGAGCCGCCGCCGAGACCACGGCCCTGCGGCACCGCCATCCCCGTCTCGGCGTCGACATACCGGTGATAGTGCGCGTCGGGCAACGCGTAGTCGTGCAGCGCCCAGTCGGGCAGCGGATTGCCGAGGTCGGGACCGCACTCCAGCAGCATCACCGAGCCGCGCCGCGCGAAGCCGAGTGCGGCGAACAGCCCGGCGCTGCCCGCCCCGATCACGAGGGTGTCGGTCGTCGTCGTCATGTCCCTGTCTTCACGCCGCCGCCTCGCACCTCAGGAGATCGCGCCCGTCTCGTCGATGTCGAGCAGCTGGTCGGCCAGCACGGAGAAGATGTGGGCACGCATCAACCGCTCGGCTGCATCGGCGTCACGGCGCACGATCGCCTCGTAGATCGCCTGGTGCTCGTCGACTGACTTGACCAGCCGTCCCGGGATCCGGGTCGTCAGCCGTCCGATGCGGATCAGATGGTTGCGGATGTTGGCGAGCATCTCGTCGATTCGGCCGTTGCGCGAGTGGGCGTACATGATCGGGTCAAAACGGTCGAGGTTCGCGGCCAGGCGGTCCTCGGCCCCGGCGATCACCTCGCCCTCGGCGACGCAGGCAGCGCTCTGGCGTACGACATCGGCCAGCTCGTCCAGCGCGTCGGCATCGATGTACCGGGCGGCCTGGCGCGCGCAGGCGCCCTCCAGCAGCTCGCGCAGCTCATAGATCTCGCGCAGGTCCTGGCGGCTGTAACCGGACACGACGGCGCTGCGGTAGGGCGGGATCGTGACCAGGCCGTCCTTCTGCAGGCGGACGAGCGCATCGCGCAGCGGCGTCTTGCTGACCTCGAAGCGGGCGGCCAGCTCGATCTCACGCAGCAGCGTTCCGGGCGCCAGCGCGCCGCTGACGATCTCCTCCTGCAGGTGCAGGTAGACGGTGTCCTTGAGCTGCCGATGCATCCCCTCGCGCGGGTCCTGTGTCGACGGGGACCTCATCGCTCGGCCGCGGCACAGTCGCGGAAGCGCCGCACCGTCTCCATCCGCGCCGGCCCGAGCGGGAACACCGTGATCCCGTCGATGCCCAGGTCGGCCACCGTCCGAATGTGTTCCCGGGCCAAGGCGGAATCGCCGGCGAGCGCCATGCGCCGCACGAAGTCGTCGGGCAGGGCCTCGGCGGCGCGCGCCGCCTCCTGGAACTCCCCGCCGGAATAGCTGCTGCGCACCTGGGCGATCAGCTCCGGCGACAAGCCGGCGAGCTCGCAGTACACCGGCGAGGTCTGCGGAAACCAGGCCGCGATCGTCCGCGCCGCCGCAAACGCCGCGGCGGGGTCCTCATCATCGATCGCGCCGTAGGCGAAGACCGTGATCTCGGGCCGCTCACTGCGCCCGGCCTGGTCGACGCCCCGGTCGATGTGCTCCAGCGCATAGCGCAGGCCGTCCGGGTGCAGCCCGGCGAGCAGGATCACGCCATCGGCGATCCGTCCCGCCAGTGCCAGCGTCCGGGGACCGCTGGCCGAGATCCAGATCGGGATCTCGTGTCCGGGGGGGAAGCGGTAGTGCGCGTCCTGGAGCACGAAGGTGTCGGCGTGCGTCGTCACGTGCTCGCCCGCGATCAGCCGTCGGATCGCGTCGATCGACGCCTCCAGCTCGGCGAGCCGCGCGGGCCGGTGGCCCAGCGACAGCAGCGGGCGATCGCCGACGCCGATGCCAAGCGCGAAGCGGGCGCCGGAGATCTCCGACAGGGTCGCGGCCGCGCCCGCGGTGATCGCGGGGTGCCGCGTGAGCGGATTGGTGACCGCGGTGCCGAGCGTCAGCCGTGGGGCGGCGCGGGCGGCGAGCGTGAGGTAGGACCAGCAGTTGCGCGTGTGCAGCGAGGAGTCGGTGAGCCACAGCGCGTCGTAGCCGAGCTGGTCGATCTCGGCGGCGTTGCGCTCGAAGTCGGCGGGCGCGTCGATGCCCTGCAGGCAGACGGAGGTGCGCATGGGTGTCCTCTGACTCGTCATCGGTGGCTCTCCGCGGCCGGGCGGGGGGACGGCTCGGCGAGGGCGCCGCGGCCGAGCACGTCCTCGCAGGCGGCGGCGAACGCCAGGACGCGGTCATCGCCGGCCCACGGGCCGACGATCTGCAGGCCCACCGGCAGACCGTCGTCGGCCAGGCCACACGGGATCGTGACCGCCGGCTGTCCGGAGATGTTGAACGGATACGTGTACGGGGTCCAGGTGATCCACGGCAGCGGCGCGTCGAGCTCACCGCCCGCCGGCACCTCCGCCTCGGCGTCGAACGCCGTCCCCGGCATCGTCGGCATCACGAGCACGTCATAGCGCTCCAGCAGCGCGAACATCGCGGCGTTGAAGCTCCGCCGGTTCTGCATGGCCGCGAGGTAGTCGCCGAGCGAGTAGCCCGCCGAGAGCTCCAGCAGCCGGACGAGCCCGGGATCCATGATCTCCGCGTGGGCGCCGATCACGTCCGCGAAGCCGATCCCGCGGCCGGTGACCCACAGCGTCTCGAACACCTCACGCGGCAGCGGCACCGGCAGTTCGATGTCCTCCAGCTCCGCGTCGAGCGACGCCTCCAGGCGCGACAGCGCGCGGTCGACGACGGTGGCGACGGCTGGCTCTGGAGCGATGCCGAACGGCGCGCGCACGACTCCCACCCGCAGCGCCGCGCCGGCGTCGTGGGCGATGGCGGCGACGAACGCCGACTGGGGATCACGCGGGTCGGCACCCCGGGTCAGCTCGAACGCCAGCCGTGCGTCGGCGACTGACCGGGTGAGTGGTCCGGCATGGGAGAGGTTCTCGTTGACGGTCCCGGGCACGACCGGGATCGCCCCCAGCGTCGGCTTGAAGCCGACGACGCCGTTGAACGCGGCGGGGATCCGGATCGAGCCGCCGGCATCGCTGCCGATCGCGATCGGGACGGCGCCGGTCGCGACGGTCACCGCCGAGCCGGCACTGGAGCCGCCGGAGGTGCGCCGCGGGTCATGCGCATTGCGCGTCACGCCGGTGCGGGGCGAGATCCCGGTTCCCTTCCAGCCGAACTCGGGCGTCGTCGTCAGGCCGACGACGACGGCACCCGCGTCGAGCAGTCGCGCGACCATCGGGGCCGACTGCGCGGCGGGCGTGTCGGTGCTGGTCAGCGACCCCTTGCCGGTCGGCTCGCCCGCGTAGGCGAAGTTGTCCTTGACCGCGATCGGCACACCGTGCAGCGGTCCGCGGA
>CAZZYU010000055.1:17051-21318 GCA_964658375.1 uncultured Acetobacteraceae bacterium
GCGTGCTCGACGAGCGCCACCGGCGATTCACGTCCCTCGGCGACCAGCCGGGCGAGCTCCCGCGCGCCGGTCGAGCGGTAGCGCGGCGCGTCGAGCGCATCCTGAGGGGAGGTCGTATTCATGGCCGCGGCGGCGCCTCCCCGAGCGCCGTCCATGCGGTTGCGAACCGCTGCGCCCAGGCGGTCGGGACCGAGGTGCTGATCTTGACGAACCGCTCTCCGAACGCGGGCGACTGGTAGGTGCCGGGCCGGAT
This sequence comes from uncultured Acetobacteraceae bacterium, assembly GCA_964658375.1. GTDB lineage: Bacteria > Actinomycetota > Thermoleophilia > Solirubrobacterales > Solirubrobacteraceae > Palsa-465. Next base: position 17,305 of record CAZZYU010000055.1, read on the forward strand.
GAACACATCCTGCTCCAGCAGCGCCGCACACAACGCCGCCGCGTCCCAGCCGCTCGCGCTCACGTCGACGGCCAGGAAGTTGCCGTGCGAGGGCTCGACGAGCACCTCGCCGATCCCGCTGGCGCGGACCGCGTCGAGCACGATCTGCTGGTTGGCGGTGTTCGTCGCGAGCAGGCGCGACAGCCACGCATCCTTGACCGTCAGTCCCGCGATCGCGGCGTGCTGGGCGTGGATGCTCGAGCCCAGCGGATTTGACGGCACGTCGCTGAGCCGGCGCAGCAGCGCGGGGGCAGCGAGGATCGCCCCGAGTCGCAGGCCGGCCAGGCCGAGCCACTTCGAGAAGCTGTAGGTGGTCAGCGTGCCCTCGGGATAGAGCTCGGCGATCAGCGTGTGGCCGCGCGCGAAGTGCCGGTAGGTGCAGTCGTGGACGATCAGCGCGTCGTGGTCGCGCGCCAGCTCGACGATCGCCCCCAGCTCGTCGCGCTCGTAGCGGGAGCCGAGCGGGTTGAGCGGATCGATCAGGTAGATCAGCGACCGCGGCTCGATCACCTCGGCGAGCGCCGCCGCGGTGAGCCGGTACCCCGACGCGCCGGAGTAGATCGGCACCGTCGTCACCGGCACGCCGCCGAAGGCGACGAAGCGAGCCGGCCAGGGCCAGCCGGGATCGGTCGTGATCAGCCGCGCCGTCTCGGTGGCCAGCGCGGTGCAGATGTGGTGCAGGCCCCCCACCGCCCCGTCGGTGATCATCGCCTCGACGTCGTGCAGGCCGACATCCTCGACGATCAGCTCCCGCAGCCGGGTGAACCCGAGCGGCGGCGCGTAGAACTGAAAGTCACGACGGGCGATGCTCGCCGACAACGCGTCGATCACCTCCGGCGGCGGCTCCAGATGCGTCGTGTTCTGGCCCATCCAGGCCAGGCCGGGGCGTGCCAGCAGCGCCTCGAAGTCGATCGCCGCCGTCGGCGCGGGCGGTCGATCGCCGATCGTGCGGGACACCGCAGGCGCTCAGGCCTTCGGCGCCAGGGCCAGAGCGCCGAAGCTGGCGTAGACGCGAGCCGCCTCCAGGATGTCATCGATGCTCAGGTGCTCATCCGGGCAGTAGACGGGCTCGCCGCCGGGACCGAAGATCACCGTCGGGATCCGGGCGCCGAAGCTCGCGGTGTCGCCCAGCCACGCGGCGACCTGCAGCTCGGGCTCGCTGCCGCGCACCGACCGCACCGCCTCACGCATGACCGAGACGACCGGCTCGTCGCGCTCGGCCAGGTACCCGTCCTTGACGTCGACGAGCTCGACGTTGGCCTTGAAGCGCGTATCGCGTTCGGCGGCCCGGGCCAGGCAGCGGTCGATCTCGGTGCGGACCTCCTCGACCGTGACCCCCGGCTGGGGCCGGCAGTCGACGCGGATCACGCACTCGTCGGGGATCATCGACGGGCCGCCCGGCGCCAGTCCGCCGTAGATGCGTCCGGGCACCATGAACGTCTCGTCGCCGAACAGCTCCTTGACCCAATCCTCCAGCTGGGGGCGCAGCTCGGACGCCTGCAGCTCCAGCACGGCGTGCGCGGCCAGCGCGTTGGCGTTGATCGCCAGCGGCTTGTGGCAGGTGTGGGCAGACCGTCCGAGGACCGTGATGTCGAAGTAGTACCGGCCGCGGTGGCCGATGAAGATCTCGTTGTCGGAGAGCTCTCCGAGCACCGCCATGTCGGCGGTGTGGTCGTTGAAGTAGGCGATCGAACCGAGCTGGTCGCCCATGTGGTCAGCGACCGCGGCCATCGCGAGCGTGCCCGCCGCGGGCACGCCGCTCGCGCGCACCGCCTCGATCGCGGCGATCTGACACGCGAGCGCGGCCTTCATGTCCATCACGCCGTGGCCGTAGACACTGCCGTCGATGATCTCCCCGGAGAACGGCGTCGTGGCCGACCAGCCGTGCGACACCGGCTTGGTGTCGAGGTGGCCGGTGAAGACGATGCGCGGTCCGTCGCCGAAGCGCACCTCGCCCAGCGCGTTGGGACGGTCCTCCAGCACCGGCTGCAGCTCGACTCCCTCAAACCCGGACGCAGCCATCGTCTCGTGCAGAAACCCGGCCAACGCTCCCTCCTCGCCGAGGACGCTGGGGATGCGGCACACCTCCTGGACGAGCTCGACCACGCGGTCGGCGTCGATCGCGGCGGCCGCCGCGGAGGCGGCATCGGTCAGTTCGCTGTCGGTCACAAGGGCTCCTTCACGAGTGGACGGATGAGATCTTACAGTTCGATCTGGACGCCGATTTGGCCGGATGTACAGATTTGGCAATGCCGGACCAGATCGGTCCGATCCGGGTCAAACGGCCGCAGTAGAGGGTGTAAGCTCGGGCCGATCTCCGCCACGGTCCCGACTTGAGCCTGTGAGATCTCAGATCTCATGGGCGTGAAAGGTGTGTCATTGTCCGCGCTTGAACCGCTCGCAGACTTTCTGGCCCGGCCGCTGGGCCTCTGGATCGACGGAGCGGAGAGCGCGTCGTCGGGCGGGGATCGATTCGATGTCGTCGATCCGGCGTCAGGCCGCGTCCTGACGACCGTCGCGGAGGGTCGCGAGGATGATGTCGACCGGGCGGTTGCAGCGGCGCGCGCCGCCCTCCCGGCGTGGATGGCGTTGTCGCCGTCCGCCCGCGCCGACCTGCTGTGGCGACTCGGGACCCGGATCGCCGAGCTCGGCGACGAGTTCGCGCGGATCGAGGCGCTTGACAACGGCAAGCCGACCGCCGAGTCGCTGATGGTCGACGTCCCGCTCTGCTCCGAGCTGATGAAGTACTACGCCGGCTGGGCGACCAAGCTGGAGGGCGAGACGATCGCACCCGCCGGAGGGGCTCCCTTCCACGTCTACACGCGGCGCGAACCGGTCGGCGTTGTCGCGGCGATCATCCCCTGGAACTTCCCGCTGCTGATGTGCGGCTACAAGCTCGGGCCGGCGCTCGCCGCCGGAAACACCGTCGTCCTCAAGCCCGCCGAGCAGACGCCGCTGGCGGCGCTGCGGCTGATGCAGGTGATGAGCGAGGTCGGCTTTCCGCCCGGCGTCGTCAACGTCGTGACCGGCTTCGGCCCGACCGCCGGAGCGCCACTGGCCGCCCACTCCGGCGTCGACAAGGTCACGTTCACCGGCGAGACCGACACCGGCCGCAAGATCATGCATGCCGCCGGCGGCAACATGAAGCGGCTGTCGCTCGAACTCGGCGGCAAGTCGCCGAGCCTCGTCTTCGCCGACGCCGACCTCGACGCGGCCGTGGAGGGAACGTTCGGCGCGGTCTTCTTCAATCAGGGCCAGTGCTGCATCGCCGGCGCCCGCGTGTTCGTCCAGGATGAGATTCACGATGCGTTCATGGAGCGGCTCGTCGCGCGCGTGCAGCAGGTCCGCCTCGGCAACGGCCTGGACGAGGGCACGACGATGGGGCCACTGGTCAGCGACGAGCAGCGCGAACGGGTCCTCGGGCTGATCCGCTCCGGGGTTGAGGAAGGGGCGCGGTGCGCGGTCGGCGGCCCGGAGCAGCCCGCGCAGCCTGAGCTCGCGGACGGCTTCTTCGTCCGTCCGACGATCCTGACCGACGTCGAACCCTCGATGCGGGTCATGCGTGAGGAGATCTTCGGACCGGTCGCGCTCGTCTCGCGCTTCTCCACCGAGGAGGAGGCGATTCACGCGGCCAACGACACCGCCTTCGGCCTTGCCTCCGGCGTCTGGACCCGTGACATCAAGCGCGGCCATCGGGTCGCCGCCGCGATCCGCGCCGGCGTCGTCTGGATCAACAACTACGGCTGGTTCGATGTCGCCGTCCCCTACGGCGGCTTCAAGCTCAGCGGCTTCGGCAAGGAGCTCGGACGCGAGGCGCTTGACGCCTACCTGCAGACCAAGACGGTCTGGGTCGACCTGTCCTGAGCGACGCCGGCGCTCCGCCGCGCCATGTCCTGCCCCCGCCGCGCCATGTCTCGCCCCGCGTGGCTGTGCCCGCGTCTCCGACGTCGTCTGCGGCCGGGGGTCTCGGCCGAG
>CAZZYU010000056.1:0-5024 GCA_964658375.1 uncultured Acetobacteraceae bacterium
TGCCGCCGGTGGGGCTCGAACCCACGACCCGAGGATTAAAAGTCCCCTGCTCTACCAGCTGAGCTACAGCGGCGCGGCCATGCATGATCGCGTATCGGACCGTGGCGTATCTGGACCCGCACCGGCCACCGGCCACCGGCCGCCGGCGTCAGGCGGGGACGCTGGCGGTGGCCTCGACCTCGACGAGCATCCGGGGATCGATCAGCGCGCTGACCTGCACCATCGTCATCAGCGGTTTGACTTCGCCGAACACCTCGCCGTGGGCGCGGCCGACCTCGTCGGCGCGGGAGATGTCGGTGACGTAGACGTGGGTGGAGATGACGTCGTCCGCCGTCGCGCCCGCGCGGGAGAGCTCGTGCAGGATCCGGCGCAGGATCTCGACGGTCTGCTCGTAGGGGGTTTCGCCAATCACGACGCCGGCAGGGCCCACCGAGGTCGTGCCCCCGACCATGACGAGGCCGCCGGCCACGACGACGCGGCTGAATCCGTAGGCGATCTCCCAGGGCGACGGCGGATCGCCTTCCAGCCGGCGGACGTGGGCCATGGCGCCGGCGGCCCGCGACGTCAGTGGCGGAAGTGGCGGCGCGCGGTGAACACCATCGCCGCGCCGGCCGCGTCGACCGCCTCGACGGTGAGGTGATCGCGCACCGAACCACCCGGATGGATGATCGCGGTCACCCCGGCGTCGAGCCCGAGCTGGGCGGCGTCGGGGAATGGGAAGTACGCGTCGGAGGCCATGACCGCGCCCGTCACCTTGCCCCCGGCTTTCTCGACCGCCATCCGCGAGGCGTCGACGCGGCTCATCTGGCCGGCGCCGATGCCGATCGTGGCCAGATCCCGTGAGATCACAATCGCGTTGGAGGTCACGTGCTTGCACACGCGCCAGGCGAAGGTCAGCTCCTGCCATTCGGCCTCGGTCGGCCGGCGCTCGGAGACGACCTGCATGTCGCCGCGCTCCTCCAGGTCGAAGTCGCGATCCTGGACGAGCAGTCCGCCGACGACCTGACGCACCTGGGGCTCGATCATGTTCGGCGTGCGCCGCTCACGGTCGTCCAGGAGCCTGGTGTTGGGCTTGGCGCTGAGCACCTCCAGCGCCGGCTCGTCGTAGCCGCGGGCGAACAGGACCTCGATGAACTGCTCGTTGAGCCGGCCGGCCAGCTCGGCGTCGACGGCACGGTTGAGGCAGACGATGCCGCCGAAGGCCGACATCGGGTCACACGCGAACGCCTTCTCATAGGCCTCCCGGGCGGTCGCTCCGACGGCCACCCCGCACGGGGTGTTGTGCTTGACGATCACGCACGCCGGGATCTGGAACTCGCTCAGCAGCAGACGCCCGGCATCGAGATCCAGCAGGTTGTTGAACGAGATCGGCTTGCCGCCGAGCTGGGAGACCATCGACAGCACGTGGGTGCGGGCCCCGACCTGCTCGTAGTAGGCGGCCCGCTGATGGGGGTTCTCGCCGTAGGGCAGCTCCAGCACCTTCTCATAGGCGCGCACGAACAGCGGCGGGAAATCCTCACGCTTCTCCTGAAACCAGCGGGCGATCGCGGTGTCATAGCGGGCGGTGTAGGCAAACGCCTCGGCGGCCAGCGACTCGCGGGTGGCCGGCGACAGGTAGCGGTCGGTCGCCCGCAGCTCGTCGAGCACCGCGTCGTAGCTCTCGGGTCCGACGACCGGCGCCGCATAGGCGTGGTTCTTGGCCGCCGCGCGGATCATCGTCGGGCCACCGATGTCGATGTTCTCGATCACCTCGGAGTCCAGGGCGCCGCGCCGCGCCGCGGTGCGCTCGAACGGATAGAGGTTGACGACGACCAGGTCGACGTACTCGACGTCGTGGTCGGCCGCCGCCTGGGCGTGCTCGGGGTTGTCACGCACCGCCAGCAGTCCGGCGTAGAGCTTGGGGTGCAGCGTCTTGACCCGCCCGTCCATGATCTCCGGGAACCCCGTGAGCTCATCGATGGCGCGGACGGCGAGGCCCGCCTCGGTCAGCTGGGCGGCGGTGCCGCCGGTGGAGACGATCTCGATCCCGAGCGCCGCCAGCCCGCGCGCGAACTCGACGATTCCGGTCTTGTCAGAGACCGACAGCAGCGCCCGTGAGACACGGGGTCCGAGGGAATCGTTGCCGCCGGGGCTCTCGCTCACGGACTCGGTGCTCGACGCCATCGCCGGGCCGACTCTACCGGCTGATGACCACGCGACGTGGGTTTGTGGGGTCCAAACCGACCGCTCCCTGCGCAATCCGGTGCACGGCTTCGACGAGCAGGTCGTGCTCGATCGGATGCAGGCGCTCGAGCACCTCATCGGCGGTGGAGGCCTCGGGCAGTTCGACGGCCCGCTGGAAGATGATCGGTCCGGTGTCGACGCCGGTGTCGACGAAGTGCACGGTGACCCCGAACACCTTCGCGCCGTAGTCCAGGGCGGCCTGGACGACGTGCAGTCCCGGGAACGCCGGCAGCAGCGCCGGATGGACGTTGATGACCGCCTGCGGAAAGGCGGCGAGAAACCCCGGGGTCAGCAGCTGGGTGTAGCCGGCGAGGACGACGAGCTCGGCGCCGTGCTCACGCAGCCAGTCGGCCATCGCCGCGTCACGGGCCTCGCGCGAGTCGTCCTCCGCGCGCGGGAACGCGCGCACCGGGATCCCCGCGGCCCGCGCGCGCTCCAGCGCCGGCGCGGCCGGCTTGTCGGACCCGACGGCGACGAGCACCAGCTCGCCGTGGCCGTGGGCGCGGTCGATCAGCGCCTGCAGGTTGGATCCGGCGCCCGAGGCCAGGACCGCGAACCTCATGCCGCGCGCAGCTTGGGAAACCGCCCGCCGGTCGACCGCAGCCGCCCGGCGTGCAGCAGTCCGTCGACGCGGCCGAGCACCTCGTCGGAGCGCAGATGGGCATAGGCGCCGTAGCCGGGCAACCCGTCGTAGGCGTACTGGGCCACGACCTTGGAGCGCCCGCCGCGCAGGATCTCGACGGTCCGGGTGCGGCCGACCGGCGGCTGCGCCGCGACGACGATCTGCACGATCGCGGCGTCCAGATCGCCACCGCCCGACGCCGGACCGCCCGGCTCAGATCCGCCCGCACCCGGCGTCACCGCCCGGCCTGACGCCGCGTTCGGGGCACGTGGCACCAGGTCGGCGACGAGCGTGGGATCGCAGACGTCACAGCACCGAGCCGCGCCCGCCGCACCGGCGGCGGCGGCGCTCGGGTCCCCGAAGTGGGCCAGCAGCCGCGAGCGCCGGCAGCCGTCCCCCTCGACGTACTCCCACACCGCGCGGTACTGAGCCCAGCGCACGCGCTCGGCCTCGCGCACCGAGCTCAGGCACAGCGCTCTGGCGCGGCGGTCCCAGCCGCCGGTGATCTGGCCCACGGCCCGGTCGGGCGGGGCCGGCGCCGGGGCGAGCACGCCGGCGCGCGCCAGGTGCCCGATCACCGCACGCACCGCGTCGGCGTCGTCGCTCGAGGAGCCGACGAGCCCCGAGAGATCGCGCAGCGCGACGTCATAGCGTCCGTCCATCCCCGCCCACACCAACCGCTCGGCGACCCGCACGAACGCCTCGTCAGACAGCCGGGACCGCTGGATGAAGAAGACGTGCAGCCCCTTGTCGCGACCCTCGGCGAACAGCAGGCAGCGCGCGGGCGCGCCGTCACGCCCGGCGCGGCCGGCTTCCTGGTAGTAGGCCTCCAGCGACCCGGGGACCGTCGCGTGGCAGACCGTGCGGACGTCGGACTTGTCGATCCCCATCCCGAACGCGTTGGTGGCGACGATCACCGACGCGTCGCCGTTCATGAACGCCTCCTGGGCACCGGCGCGCGCCGCGCGCGCCAGGCCGGCGTGGTAGACGACGACCCGCGCACCGTCCAGGGCGCCTCCCAGCTCGCGTCCGAGCTCCTCGCACGCCCGCCGCGTCCCCGCGTAGACGATCGCCGGGCGCGCGGCCGGATCAGACAGCGCCGCCACCAGCCGACGGCGCTTGTCGGCAGCCCCGCGACACGGCACGACGGCAAAGCTCAGGCTCGGACGGTCAAAGCCGGTCGTCACCCGCACCGGGTCGCGCAGACGCAGGCGCCGCTCGATGTCAAGCGCCACCTGCGGGGTGGCGGTCGCGGTGAGCGCCACCGTGCAGCGCGCCCCGACACCGGCCGCGGCGTCGGCGAGCGTGAAGTAGTCGGGTCGGAAGTCGTGGCCCCACTGCGAGACGCAATGGGCTTCGTCGACGACGAACAGCCCGACGCGGGCACGCGCGAGCCGCTGCGTGAACGCCGGCGCCCCGAACCGCTCGGGCGAGACGTAGAGCAGGCGCACCGACCCGTCGGCGACCCGCTGCATCGCCTCGGCGTTGGCGGCGGCGCCCCGCTGGGCGTTGACGAGCGCCACCCGGCCGGGGGCGACGCGCTCCAGCGCCGCGGCCTGGTCCTGCATCAGCGAGACCAACGGCGAGACGACGACGCACAGGTCGTCCCGCATCAGCGCCGGCAGCTGGTAGCACAGCGACTTGCCCGAGCCGGTCGGCATCACGACCAGCGCGTCACGGCCGGCGAGCGCGGCCTGCACCGCCTGCTCCTGACCGGGTCGAAACTGGGCAAATCCGAACAGCGAGAGCAGTGCCTGACGAGGGTCCATCGGCCGCCGAACATAGCGACGGGCTCGGACCGCGCGGACCTGACCGGGCAGGCCCGCGCGTCCGATCTTGGTTGGCCTCAGCGGTGCAGCAGGTACACCCTGGCGACGCCGTGCCTGCGGGCGTAGCTGATGTCGGCCTTGCGCACATAGGCGACAGACCTGCCCCGGCCCGCCTGGACGAGTGCCCGGGTGCCGCGCGCGGTCAGCCGATTGTCGCCGGACCCGCCGTTGATCCGATCGGCGCCAGTACCCGCGACGATGGTGTCGTTGCCGTTGCCGCCGTTGAGCCGGTCGGCGCCGGGATCGAACGACGCATGCGTCGGCGCTGCCGCAGCGTGATCGTACCAGCCGTCGGAGTCATCGTAGGCGAGGATGACGGCGGTATCTTTCCACTGCGGCTGACGCTGCAG
>CAZZYU010000056.1:5034-15985 GCA_964658375.1 uncultured Acetobacteraceae bacterium
AGCCGGTCGGCGCCGTTGCCGACGGTGATCCGGTCGTTGCCGTTGCCACCCAGCACATAGGCGGAGCCGTTTCCGATCGTGACCGCATCTGTGCCGTTGGCTCCGAACACCGTCACGTCGTTCTTCTGCTTGTTGACGATGGTGTCGTTTCCGGCGCCGCCGTTGACGCAGGTCTTGTCACCACCCTTGACCGTGATGTGATCGTTGCCGGCGAGGCCGAGGACCCGCTCGCGCACCTTCGACACGACGATGCTGTTGGCTTTCCTGGTCCCGACGACGACGTACTTGGGGCCGGCGCCGTTCAGGCACGCCGTCTTGGCGCCGTAGAGCTTGCGGGCCTTGGCCAGCGAGACGACGGTGCCACCGAGGATCTCCTTGGCGCCGGGAGTCGCCACCACGATTCCAGCGGCGGATGGGCCGCTGCCCGAGGTCACGATCTCACACAGCCCGGTGCTCGCGAGCAGCGTCGTGCCCACGGGGCAGATGTCGGCTGCCGTGGTCCCGCTGCTGGTCGCGGTACCGCCGGTTCCCGTGCTCCCGGTACCGCCGGTGGCGCCGGTGGCGGTGCCGCGGCCGCCCGTTCCGCCGCTGCCCGTTCCGCCGCCGGGAGCTCCCCCGTTGGCGACGCCCGCGCACGCGTTGGCCGCCGGCCGGGTGACGCTCGCTTCGCCGACGACGACCGAGGCCACGCCGTCGATCGTCACGTTGAGCAGCTGCTCGGTGTCAGAGGTGCCGGTCACCGTGTTCTGGTTGACCGCGATGGTGCCGATCGTTCCGAGCAGACCCGTGATCGGGACCGAGTCAGACGAGCCCCCTGGCAGGCTGATCGACGTGGAGCCGATCTGCAGCGCGGTGAGCGTCGAGCTCGAGGTCGCCTGCACCGCCTGGTTCTCGCATTCGTAGGATGCGGTCGCCTGGGCGGGCCCGACGGCCGTGATCGTCCCCGCCGGGGTCGGAAGTGAGATGCCACTCACCGAGGCCAGCGCACCGGCGGCGAGATCGGTGCTGTCGTCGATCGAGTTGGTGTAGGCGGCGGCCGGCCCGAGTGTCAGGTTCCCGCCGAGCACGCCGGCCAGAGTTCCCAGGCCCAACACGCCACCGGAGGCGAGACCCTGGTTCTGGTCGGTCTGACAGGGCGTCCCGTCGGGGTTGGCCACGTAGGGCTCGGTGACCAGGGTGTTGAGCGCGGAGACCCGCGCCACGCTGGCGCGGCAGCCGAAGCTCTGGGTCGTCGCCGCCGCGGCCGGGCTCGTCGCCGCGCAGGCGCAGAGCATCCCGGCCAGCGGCAGCGCGAGCGCCCAGGCACGTTGTGAGGACATCAGTACCTCCCTCGAGGTATGCGCGCGGCCCGCGTCCGTGCCGGGCCACGAAATGACTGTGATGACCTCTGGGTCGGTCGTTTCGGCCAACACTCCAGACTCCGGGGTATTGGAATGGACCGATGGACGATTCAGTCGTGCAAGCGGCGGATATGCAGGGATTAAGCCTGGCTATCCGGGCGGACTAGTCCTCACCCGGGTCAGGCGAAGACCCCGCCCGGGGTCAGGCGCGGACGAGCGGGAGCTCGTGCTCGAGCGCGAACTTGCCGCCCGATTCCTCGGTCCCGGCCAGCGGGTAGCGGCCCGAGAAGCAGGCGTCGCAGTGCTCGTCGCGGGGAGCGCGGATCGCCGCGTAGACGCCCTCGAGCGAGAGGTAGTGCAGCGAGTCGGCGCCGATCTCGGCGGCCACCTGCTCGACCGTGCGCCCGTGGGCGATCATCTCCTCGCGCGTGGACATGTCGATGCCGTAGTGACACGGGTTCTTGATCGGCGGGGCGGAGATCCGGAGGTGGACCTCGGCGGCGCCCGCGTCACGGAGCATCTGCACGATCTGGCGATCGGTGGTCCCCCGCACGATCGAGTCATCGACGACGACCAGTCGCTTGCCGGCGACGACCTCCGGGACGGGGTTGAACTTCAGGCGCACGCCCTGGCGGCGCAGCTCCTGGCCCGGCTGGATGAACGTCCGCGCGACGTAGCGGTTCTTGATGAAGCCGTCGTCGGTCGGCAGTCCGGAGGCGCGGGCCAGGCCGCGCGCCGCGGCGTTGCCCGAGTCCGGCACGGGGATCACCAGGTCGGCGTCGACCGGCGACTCGCGCCACAGGATCTCGCCCATGCGCGCGCGGGAGACCTGAAGCGCGGTCCCACCGATGCGCGAGTCCGGTCGCGCGAAGTAGATGTGCTCGAACACGCAGAACGCGCGACGCTCGTCGGGGAGCACCTGGCGCGACTGCAGTCCGTGCTCTGACAGCGTGACCATCTCCCCCGGCTGGACGTCTCGCACGTACTCGGCGCCGAGCAGGTCCAGGGCGCAGGTCTCCGAGGCCACGCAGTAGGCCTGGCCGACATCGTCGTCGTCGGGGTCGCCGGGCAGCAGCCCGATCGACAGCGGCCGGATCCCGTGCGGGTCGCGGAACGCGACCACGCGGTCGTCGACCATGACGACCGTGGAGAACGCGCCGTGCAGGCGGGGCAGCACGTCGGCGACCGCGTCCTCCAGCGTCTGCGCCGGGTGGGTGGCCAGCAGCGCGGCGATGATCTCGGAGTCCGAGGTCGAGCGAAACGGCACGTCGCGCCCGCGCAGCTCGGAGTGCAGCGCCACCGCGTTGATCAGGTTGCCGTTATGGCCCAGCGCGAGCGTGCGGCGATCGTCGCGCACGATCGGCTGGGTGTTCTCCCAGGCCGAGGCGCCGGTCGTCGAGTAGCGCACATGGCCGATCGCCAGGTCGCCGACGAGCGAGCGCAGCACGTGGTCGTCCTTGAACACCTGGGAGACCAGCCCCTGGTCGCGGATCGCCATGATCGGGCCGCCCAACGGGGCGGTGGCGATGCCCGCCGACTCCTGGCCGCGGTGCTGAAGCGCGAACAGAGCAAAGTACGCGAGACGCGCGACGTCGTGGCCAGGAGCGTAGATCCCGAACACGCCGCACTCGTCACGCGGTCCGTCGCGATGGTCGAGGGAGAAATCCATCACTCAAGAGCGCCTGTCGTTCACCGTAGCAGCGCCCCCTACACGAACCGGCTCAGGCCGGTGTCGCGCGCCGCGGTCATCGCGGAAACTGCGACGTTCAGGACCCCGGTGATCGCCAGGGCGTCGCCGCCGACCCGGCCGATGATCGTCGCGCCGGGCAGCGCCGAATCGGGGCCGGAGACGACGAACGCCCGGCCGAGCGCCTCGGCGAACGGATCGAGGCCGTCGGGCAGGGTCACGGTGGCGCCGATCTGACCGGCGACGCAGCACTCGGCCAGGGCGACCGTGAGACCGCCCTCGGCGATGTCATGGGCATTTGTGAGCGCCCCGGACCGCACCGCCGACCGGACGTGGTCATGCGCATCACGGACAGCCCCCGGATCGATCTCGGGCAACGGCCCGGCGAGCGCGTGGCCGCGCAGCTTGGCCAGCTCGGAGCCGGCCGGCAGCGGAGCAAAGGCCCCGACGAGCGCGATCGCGTCCCCCTCGCGGGCAAAGCCCAGGCGCCCGGCCCGCGCCGGATCGGGCAGCCGCCCGACCATCCCGATCACCGGCGTCGGATAGATCGGGCCGCTCGGCGCCTCGTTGTAGAGCGACACGTTGCCGCCGATCACCGGGATCCCGAGCGCGGCGCACGCCTGCGCGATCCCCTCGACCGCCTCGGTCAGCTGCCAGGCGACGTGGTCCTTCTCGGGGTTGCCGAAGTTCAGGCAGTTGGTCAGTCCCAGCGGCTCGGCTCCGACGCACGCCAGATTGGCCGCGCACTCGTAGACGACCTCGGCGGCGCCCCGCCGCGGATCGCACGCCACCCGCCGGCCGTTGCCGTCGATCGCGACCGCCAGCCCCTCGCCGGTGGGCAGGACGAGCACCGCCGCGTCGGCCTCGTCGGGACGGCGGACGGTGCGCGACTGCACGACGGGGTCGTACTGCTCGAACACCGCGCGGCGTGAGGCGATGTTGGCGCTGCCCAGCAGGGTCAGCAGCGTGTCGGCCGGCGACTCGTCGCCGGCCAGCAGCGCCGGCCCGGCGGTCGGGTACACCGCCGCCGGCCCGCCGGCGGGGGCGACCGGATGCAGGTCATAGAGCGGGCAGTCGTCAACGAGGATGGAGACCGGCAGGTCGGCGACGATCTCACCGGCGAAGCGGACGCGCATCGCCCCTGAGTCGGTGACGTGGCCGACCGGGGTGGCCAGCGTCTCCCAGCGCTCGCAGACGGCGAGCACCTCGTCGACGCGCTCCGGTGCGACGACGCACAGCATCCGCTCCTGGGACTCGGAGACCATGATCTCAAACGGCTCCATCCCGGGCTCGCGCAGCGGGATCGCCGAGCAGTCGAGGTCGAGCCCGACGCCGCCCTTGGACGCCATCTCCGAGGCCGATGAGGTGAGCCCGGCGGCGCCGAGGTCCTGCAGCGAGACGAGCAGCTCACGGTCAAGCAGCTCCAACGAGCACTCCAGCAGCTTCTTCTCGGCGAACGGATCGCCGATCTGGACCGTGGGGCGCTTGTCCTCGTCGCCCTCGCCGAACTCCGCCGAGGCGAGCACCGACGCGCCGCCGATGCCGTCGCGCCCGGTGAGGGCGCCGAGCAGCACGAGCACGTTGCCCGGGCCGGCGGCGGCGGCACGGATCAGCCGCTCCTGGGGCGCGAGGCCGAGACACATCGCGTTGACCAGGCAGTTGTGCTCGTAGCTGGGCTCGAAGTAGATCTCCCCGCCGACGGTCGGCACGCCGATCGAGTTGCCGTAGTGGCCGATCCCGGCGACCGCGTGCTCGAGCAGGTAGCGCGAGCGCCGGGAGCCGGCAACCTCGCCGAAGCGCAGCGAGTCCAGGATCGCGATCGGGCGCGCGCCGACGGCGAACACGTCGCGCAGGATCCCGCCGACCCCGGTGGCCGCGCCCTGGAAGGGCTCCACCGCGCTCGGGTGGTTGTGGGACTCGACCTTGAACGCGACCCCGAGCCCGCCGCCGACGTCGACGACGCCGGCGTTCTCGCCGGGGCCCATGAGCACCGCCGGGCCCTCGGTGGGCAGCCGCGCCAGCAGCTTCTTGGAGTGCTTGTAGGCGCAGTGCTCAGACCACATCAGCGACAGCATCGCCAGCTCGGTGTCGCCGGGGTCACGGCCCAGCCGCTCCACGATCAGCGTGTACTCGCCGTCGGTGAGACCGAGCGCGCGGTGGCGGCCGACGGTGTCGGAGCTCGGCGTCACCGTCAGACGGGAACGCGGGCGTCGACGTGGGCGCGGATCGATTGAAAGATGGTCAGCCCGTCGGCGGAGGTCCCGGTGAGCGGATCGACGGCGTGCTCGGGGTGGGGCATCAGCCCGAACACGTTGCCGGCGTCGTTGCTGACCCCGGCGATGTCGTCCTGGGAGCCGTTGGGGTTGGCGCCGGCGGCGTAGCGCAGGACGACGTTGACCGGGGTGGGGGAGTAGTAGCGGCCGGTCATGTGCTTGACGGGGATCGACAGCCGCGGCGGACAGGCGCTGGTGAACGGCGTGTCGGGATCGACGACGTCGAGCGCCACCTGGCGGAAGAGGAACCTCAGGCTCGGGTTGGGCAGCAGCGCCCCGGGCAGCAGGCCGGCCTCGCACAGGACCTGAAAGCCGTTGCAGATCCCGAGCACGATCCCGCCGTCGGCGGCGAACTGCGCGACGGAATCCATCACCGGGGCAAAGCGCGCGATCGCGCCCGCGCGCAGGTAGTCCCCGTAGGAGAAGCCGCCGGGGATGATGACCGCGTCAACGCCCTGCAGATCACGGTCGCCGTGCCAGAGGATGACCGCCTCGCCGACCCGCTGGGCGGCCAGCTGCGCGTCGACGTCGTCGCAGGAGCCGGGAAACCGGACGACGCCGAACTTCACGAGGTCTGCACGATCTCGTAGTCCTCCACGAGCGGGTTGGTGAGCAGCTGCCGGCACATCTCCGGCAGCCGCGCCGGATCCTCGACGTCGAGCTCGATCATCCGCCCGACGTGGACGTTGCTCACGCCGGTGAAGCCGAGCGCCGGCAGCGCGCGCTCCACGGCCTGACCCTGGGGATCGAGGATCCCGGCCTTGGGCGTGACGAGCACCCGGGCGCGCATCTCAGGCGGCGGCTCCGGTCCGCGCCAGCCAGGCATCCAGCGGCTCGCCGGTCAGCCGCGCGTAGGCCTCGGCGTACTTCTCGCGCGTGCGTGACACCACGTCGTCGGGGATCGGCGGGGCCGGCGGCGTGCGGTCCCACCCCGAGCGGGTGGCCCAATCACGGACGAACTGCTTGTCAAAGCTCGGCTGGCCGTGGCCGGGCTCGTAGGCGTCGGCGGGCCAGAACCGCGACGAATCCGGGGTGCACATCTCGTCGCCGAGCGTCAGCGTGCCGCTGTCGTCCAGACCGAACTCGAACTTGGTGTCGGCGAGGATGATCCCGTGCGCCGCCGCGTGGGCGGCGGCGTGCTCGTAGAGCGCGATCGCGATCGCACTCAGCTCATCGGCGAGCCCGGCGTCGCCGATCAGCGCGGCTGCGGTGGCGAGGTCGATCGCCTCGTCGTGACCGGCACTCGCCTTGGTGGAGGGGGTGAAGATCGGCTCGGGCAACCGGTCTGACTCACGCAGGCCGGCGGGCAGCGCGACGCCGGAGACGGCGCCGGTCGCCGCGTAGTCGCGCCAGCCCGAGCCGCTCAGATAGCCGCGCACGACGCACTCGACGGGCAGCATCGTCAGCTTGCGCACGACCATCCCGCGGCCCCGCGCCTCGAGTGGAACTCCGTCGTCGACCGAGACGACGTGGTTGGCGACGATCTCTCGGGTCTGATCGAACCAGAACGCCGACAGCCCGGTCAGCACCGCCCCCTTGTCGGGGATCGGCGTCGGGTGCACCGCGTCGTAGGTCGAGATCCGATCGGAGGCGACGAGCAGCAGCCGATCGGGGCGGGTGGGGCCGTATTCATAGATCTCACGGACCTTGCCCGAATCGAGCAGCGTCAGATCGTCGAGGGCGGCAGCCACGCGGCCGATCGTAGCGCCGGCTCAGGCGATCTCGTCCAGCCGGCCCACGATCTCCGGCGCGTAGCGCACGAACGACGCGTAGTCGAAGATCGCGTCGAGGTCCAGGCCGGCGCCCGCGGAGTCGGCGGCGAGCAGCTCACGCAACGGCGTGCGCTGCATCAGAGCCTGCTGGGCGAGCCGCTGGACGACGCGGTAGGCGTCGTCGCGGGTCGCGCCGGCGGCCACGAGCGCGAGCAGCACCCGTTGGGAGAACAGCGCCCCGCAGGTGAGCTCGAGGTTCTCGCGCATCCGTCGCTCGTTGACGACCATCCCCTCCACCAGGCCGAGCATGCGGCGCTGCATGTGATCGAGCAGGGTCGTGGCGTCCGGCAGGGCGACGCGCTCCACCGAGGAGTGTGAGATGTCGCGCTCGTGCCACAGCGCGACGTCCTCCAGTCCCGCCGACGCGTAGCCGCGCAGCAGCCGGGCCAGGCCGGAGATCTGCTCGGACTTGATCGGGTTGCGCTTGTGGGGCATCGCGCTTGAGCCCTTCTGACCGGCGCCGAACGGCTCGCTGACCTCGGACAGCTCGGTGCGGGCGAGATGGCGCAGCTCGGTGGCCAGCCGCTCCAGGCCGGCCCCGGCGAGCGCGATCGCCTCCAGCAGCTCGGCGTGGCGGTCGCGGGCGACGACCTGGGTGGAGACCGGCTCACGCCCCAGCCCGAGCCGCGCCAGCACCCGGGCCTCGAAGTCCGGCGAGGTCGCCGAATAGGTCCCGACGGCGCCGCTCACCGCGCCGACCTGCGTCTGGTCAAAGGCGCGCGCGAGGCGCTCGGCGTTGCGCTCGGCCTCGAACGCGAAGCCGGCGAGCTTGATCCCGAACGTCGTCGGCTCGGCATGGATGCCGTGGGTGCGCCCGACGCAGAGCGTGTCGACGTGCTCGCGGGCGCGGGCGGCCAGCGCCTGCACGAGCCGCCGCGCGTCGGGGAGGATCAGCTGCGCGACGCGTCGCAGCTGCAGGGCCAGCCCCGTGTCCAGCACGTCGGAGGAGGTCAGGCCGTAGTGGATCCAGCGGCCCGGGGCGCCCGCGGAGGCCGACAGCACGTCGACGAACGCCGCGGTGTCGTGATCGGTGACCGCCTCGCGCTCGGCGATCGCCGCCACGGTGAAGGTCGCGCCGCGGATCGCCTCCAGCTCGGCGGCGGTCGGCCCCTCCATCTCCTCACAGGCCGCGACCTCGACCTCGCGCATCGCCTCGAAGTGCGCCTCGTCTGACCAGACGTCGGCGAGCTCGCGGCGGGTGTAGCGCGCGATCAACGGCGGCGCTAGGCGGCCGACGCGGGTGCCGCGGCCGAGAGCTCTGACTCGGTGGTGTCGGCAGCGTGCAGGATCGCGTCCAGCACGCCGGGAAAGCGCGCCTCGAGGTCGGCCCGCCGCAGCGTGTTCAGCCGCGTCGTCCCCTGCTGGCGCTGCTTGATGACGCCGGCCTCGCGCAGCACCTTGAAGTGATGGGTGCAGGTGGACTTGGTGACGGGCAGCTCAAAGCTCCCACACGTGCATTCGCCCTCGCCCTGGGCCAGCTCGGCGACGATCCGCAGCCTCACGGGGTCTGACAGCGCATGCAGCACGGCGCCGAGCTCCAGCGCCTCACGACCGGGATGCGCGATCTGTTCGGTGACGTGAATCGACATTGCCCCTCTCACTATAGGACCGGCATCCGGCTTGTACGACGTCTGTCGAACAAGGTGGTAAGGTACGGCAGGCATCGTACAACGAATGGCACGAGGAACACCATGATGAGCGATCCGCACGTTCTCATCCCCAACGCAACGAACACGACGACCACGCCCCGCGCTCGACGCGGCGCCGTCTCGGTGATCGCGCAGTACATCCAGGACCTGACCCACCCCGCTGAGCCTGACCCCTGCGCAGCGGCGGCCTAACGCCGCCCACTCCGCAGTTGCGCCCATCCGGCCCACGCCGGGTGGGCGCTCGGCCGTCAGGCCCGCGATCGACGACGGATCCCCGCTCGGCCCTCAGGCCCCGAGGATCCGCGCCGCCAGCACGGCGGCGTTCTTGGCGTCGTCCAGGCCCACCCACGCGACCGGCTCGCCCGGCGGAGCCGGGAGCTCGGACAGCAGCGCGTCCAGGCGGCCGGGCCGCGCCCCCCGGCTGGTGAGCGGAACTCCGATCACCGGCAGCTCGGTGT
Organism: uncultured Acetobacteraceae bacterium; assembly: GCA_964658375.1. GTDB lineage: Bacteria > Actinomycetota > Thermoleophilia > Solirubrobacterales > Solirubrobacteraceae > Palsa-465. The sequence goes on from CAZZYU010000056.1 coordinate 14,214, forward strand.
GGGCGGTGATCACGCTCGACAGTCGCGCGGCGGGGCCGGCTCCCGCGATGATCACGCGGATCCCGCGCAGCTGGGCGTTCTCGGCGTACTGCGCGATCGCCGCCGGCTGCTCGTCGGCGGAGAGCACCCGGACCTCGAAGCTGATGCCCCGCACCTCCAGCTCGCTTTCGGCCTGCTCCATGCTGGGCAGGTCGGCCTTGTCGCCGACGAGGATCGCCACCCGGGGCGCGTCGACCTCGAGCTCGTCCAGCTCGGCCGCGGTCTGCGCCAACGGGGAGGGCTCGGCGGTGGGCAGCGGCGCCAGCGTGGGCTGGGGCTCCTCCTCAGACGGCGCCCACCCGCCCAGCTCGGGCGGCTGCTCGGCGTGGGGGCTCATCGCTGCGCCGCCAGGGCGATGTCGGAACGCAGCTGGCGTCCGGGGAACCGGATCGCCTCTGCGGCCGCGTAGGCGCGCCGGCGCGCGGTGGCGACGTCCTCGCCCAGCGCGGTCACCGACAGGACCCGCCCTCCGGCGGTCACCAGCTCCCCGGCGGCGTCGCGCGCCGTCGCGGCATGGGTGATCGACACCGACTCCTCGACGTCCTGCAGGCCGGAGATGGCGTCGCCGCTGCGCGACGTCTCGGGGTAGCCGGCCGACGCGAGCACGACGGTGACCGCGGTCCGGGGATCCCACTGAAGGCCGCCGGTGTCTGACCCCGCCCAGGCGGCCAGTCCGCCGCCGGCCGCTCCGTCACCGGCCGCCGCCTGCAGCAGCGCCAGCAGGTCGGAGCGCAGCCGCGGGAGGATCGCCTGGGTCTCGGGATCGCCGAAGCGGACGTTGAACTCGAGCACCCTGGGCCCATCGGAGGTGAGCATCAGCCCCGCGTAGAGCACTCCGTGAAACGGCGTGCCGCGGCGGGCCAGCTCATCGATCACGGGCTGGTGGACGGCGCCACAGATCTCACGCGCGACCGCGGCGTCGACCTCGGCGACCGGCGAGTAGGAGCCCATGCCGCCGGTGTTGGGCCCGGCGTCGCCGTCGAAGATCCGCTTGTAGTCCCGCGCCGAGGCCAGCGGCACCGCGGTCACCCCGTCACACAGGGCCAGCAGCGACAGCTCCTCGCCCTCCAGGAACTCCTCGACGAGCACCCGCTCGGTGCCGAACCGATGGGCGGTGAGCAGATCCTCAAGCGCCGCCCGGGCCTGCTCGGCGTCGGTGGCGATGATCACCCCCTTGCCGGCAGCCAGCCCGTCGGCCTTGATCACGACCGGGTAGCGCTCGATCGCGGCCATGCCCGATGCCGGGTCGGTCACGACCGTGTGCGCGGCGGTCGGCACCCCGGCGGCGGCCATGATCTCCTTGCAGAACGCCTTGGAGCCCTCCAGCCGGGCGGCGTCCCGGCCCGGGCCGAAGCAGGCGATCCCCTCGGCGGTCAGCGAGTCGGCGACGCCGGCCACCAGCGGCGCCTCGGGGCCGACGACCACCAGCCCGGCGTTGAGCCTGCGCGCCAGCTCCACGACCGCCGTGCGATCCTCGGGGTCGAGCTCGGGCACGGTCGGGACATCGGCGGCGATCCCCGCGTTTCCGGGCGCGCACACCACCTCCGGGCGTCGCGGCGAGCGGCTGAGCGCATGCACGAGCGCATGCTCGCGGGCGCCCGCGCCGAGGACGAGAACGGTGTCGGGCATACAACGCACCGTTGTACTCGATCGGGCGGCGAGCGGGCATGACATGCTCGCCGTCGTGGCGTCACGTCCTCAGCGACGGGTCCTGCGGGGCGCCGCCGTCGCCG
>CAZZYU010000056.1:16085-20819 GCA_964658375.1 uncultured Acetobacteraceae bacterium
CGCCGCCGTCGCCGACCTCCCCGTGCGCGCCGACGCGCGCGCCGTCACAGCTGGCCGTGATTGGGCGGCAGGACCCCGTTGAGCAGGTAGTTGCCGGTGTGGTGGTACTTCCAGTCGGCGGGGTCGTGGCTGGCGTGGGTCCGGGCGTTGCGCCAGTGGCGGCTGAGATCGTGGCGCTCGTCGGCGGCGCTGGCGCCGCTCATCGAGAACAGGTCGCTGGCGACCTCGACGGCGACCTCGGAGGCGTACGCCTTGGCCTGGGCGACCGCGACCGAGCCGCGGGCGGCGGCCTGCGCGTCGGCGGGACGGCGCCCGATCTCCTGCTGGATCGCGGCCGCGTCGGCCAGCAACGTCTCCGCGGCGCGCACCCGGGTGGCGAGGCGACCGAACCGCAGGACGGTGTGCGGATCACCAGCGGCGCTGTCGGCCCACCCTGCCCGCGCCGCCTCGAAGAACGGTCGCGCCTTGGTCGTCACGAACCGCTGGGCGTCGCGGAGCGCGCCGCCGGCGATCCCGACCTGGATCGCGGCGTGGACCAGCTGGGCGCGGGCGCCGAGCTGCTGGGGAACGGCGAACGCCTCGTGATAGGCGACGACGAGCTCGGGCGCCACCTCGACGTCGGTGAACGTCGCGCCGCCGCTGACGGTGGCGCGCTGGCCCATCACGTTCCAGTCCTCGTCGAGCTCGACGCCGTCGGCATCACGGCGGACGAACGCGAGCACCACCCGGTCAGACTCATCCAGCGCCGACACCGCGATCCAACGCGAGGTGAGCGAGCCGGTGCAGTAGTACTTACGGCCGTCCAGGCGCGGCCCCGCCGGCGTCTGGCGCAGCCGCGTCTTGAGGTCCTGAGCGTGGGCGCCGCCGCGTTCGGCCAGCGCGTTGCCGATCCGACCGCCGGCCAGCACGTCGGTGAACAGGGCTTCGCGCTGCGCGTCACTGCCCCACACCGCGAGCACGTCGACCATCAGGAAGTGCGCCTGGGGCGCCTGGGCGATCGCCGAGTCCACGAGCGCGATCCGCCGGATCACCTCGGTCAGGGTGACCACCGACAGCTCCGGTCCGCCGTCGGCGGTCGGCAGCGTGATCCCGAGCAGACCGGAGGCGTCAAGGCGGGCGAGCTCGGCCACCGGCAACGCGCCCGAGCGATCGCGCTCGATCACCGAATCCTGCAGCGAGTCGGCGAACGCCGAGGCGGTGGCAAGCGCGTGGGCCGAGGACTCCAGCCGCGGGACGCGCGTGGCGATCTCGGTCATCCGGCGAACGACAGCGCCGGATCGACCTCCGAGAGACCGGCCAGTGGATCGGGCACCGCCGCGGGGTCAAGGCCGTTCTCGATCTCGAGCTCACGCACGATCGGCATCACCTCACGACCGAACTGCTCGACCTCCTCCTGGAAGTGCAGGAACGCCGTCAGGATCAGGTCGACTCCGAGCTTGCGGTAGTCGATGATGCGCTGGGCCACCTGCTCGGCGGTGCCGATCAGATTGGTCTTGAAGCCGTCGTTGTACTGGACGAGATCCTCAAAGCTCGAGTCGGCCCACATCCCCTTCTTATCGGCGGTCGACTGTCCGGCCTGCTTGACCGCGTCGCCGAATCCCTCGACGGCCTCGACGTGGGCCTTGGCGACGATCTCGCGCAGCTGCTCCCGCGCCTCGTGCTCGGAGTCGCGCACGATCACGAAGCCGTTGAGCCCGAACTTCGGGCCGTCGGTGCGACCCGCCTCCGCGGCGACGCGGCGCAGGTCGTCAAGCTGCTCACGCACGCCGTCAAAGCTCTTGCCGTTGGAGAAGTACCAGTCCGACAGCCGCCCGCCGTTGACCCGGGCCGCGGTCGAGTTGCCGCCCTGGAAGATCTCGGGATGCGGGCGTCCGGGCCAGGAGAGCGGCTTGGGCTTGAGGCTGAAGTCGCGGATCCGGTAGAAGTCGCCGGCCAGATTGGCCGGGTCCTCGGTCCAGATCGCGCGCAGGGCCTGGATGAACTCGGCGCTGCGCCGGTAGCGCTCGTCATGCTCAAGCCAGGGCTCGCCGAGCTGACGGAACTCGTCGGCAAACCACCCGGAGACGACGTTGACGGCGATCCGCCCACCCGACAGATGGTCGGCGGTCGCCAGCCACTTGGCCAGCACGCCGGGCTGCCACAGCCCCGGGTGCACGGCCGCGATCAGCTTCAGGCGCTCGGTCGCCATCAGCAGCGCCAGGCTGAAGCTCGTCGACTCGTGCTGAAACTCGGCTCCGTAGCTGGCGGTGTAGCGGACCTGGCTGAGCGCGTAGTCAAAGCCGGCGCGCTCGGCAATACGGGCCAGGGTGCGGTTGTAGGCAAACGACCAGTCGGTGCGCTGCTCGATCGTGCTGGTGACCAGACCGCCGCTGACGTTGGGCACCCAATAGGCGAAGCTCAGGGGCTCTTGGGTCGGATCGGTGGTCATGATCAGGCCTCCACAGGTTGCGATTGGGGATTGGGTTCGGCGAGCAGGCCGCGGCGCCGGAGCACCGGCATCACGCCCTCGCCCACCCGGTAGGCCTCCTCCAGGTGGGGATAGCCGGAGAGGATGAATTCGTCGATGCCGAGATCGTGGTACTCGGCGATCCGATCGGCGACCTGCTCGTGGCTGCCGACCAGCGCGGTCCCGGCGCCGCCGCGCACCAGGCCGACTCCGGCCCACAGGTTCGGCGAGACCTCCAGGGCGTCGCTGCGGCCGTTGTGCAGCTGCACCATCCGGCGCTGGCCCTCGGACTGTGAGTCCTGCTGGATCGCCTGCGAGCGGGCGATCTCCTCGGGGTCCAGGCCGGCGAGCAGTCGGTCGGCCTCGGCCCACGCCTCCTCGGCGGTGTCGCGGGCGATCACGTGCAGGCGGATGCCGTAGCGCAGCTCGCGCCCGAGCTCGGCGGCCCGGTCGGCGACGCGGGCGATCTTCTCGGCCACCGGCGCCGGCGGCTCGCCCCAGGTCAGGTAGACGTCGGCCTGGGCGGCGGCCACCTCGAGCGCGGGCGCCGAGGAGCCGCCGAAGTACAGCTCGGGCCAGACGTCGGCCGGGATGATCCGCGCGTCGGAGATGTCGTAGTGCTCACCCTGGAAGTCGACCGGATCGCCCTCCCACAGCCGGCGGACGATCTCCAGGAACTCTCCGGCGCGGCGGTACCGGGCCTCCTTGCCGAGGTGATCGCCGAACCGGCGCTGCTCACTGTCGTCGCCGCCGGTGACGACGTTGAGCAGCAGCCGCCCGCCCGAGACGCGTTGGAAGGTCGCCGCCATCTGGGCGGCGAGTGTCGGCGAGCTGAAGCCGGGACGGAACGCGACCAGGAAGCGGAAACGCTCGGTCACCTGGGAGAGCGCGGCGGTCATCACCCACGCCTCCTCACACCAGCTGCTCGTCGGTGTCAGCGCGGCGTCGAACCCCAGCTGCTCGGCGGAGCGTGCGATCTGCCCGATGTAGCCGATGTCGGGTGCGCGCTCGGTGCTGTTCTCGGTCACCCGGCTGCCGTCGCGGCCGACGGCGTTGCCAAGGCTCAGGTCGGAGCGCGAGTCACCGTTGGTGGGCAGGAACCAGTGGAGCTTGATGGGCATGGCGTCCAGCATGCGGCGGTCATGACGGCCCGTCAAATAGGCAATCGTGAGGGCCCGATAGGAAAAGCCTACAAAGTCAATCGAGTAAGCTCGTAATTGGTTTCCGCCAGCCTGGAGCGAACTCCGTGCGCACCGAACAGCTCGAGTATGTGTCCGCCGTCGCCCGCCTGGGATCATTTCGCCGCGCGGCCGAGCAGCTGCACATCTCGCAGCCCGCACTGAGCGAGACGGTGCGCAACCTCGAGCGCGAGCTGGGCATCGACATCTTCGAGCGGGGGCGCTCGGGGGCGAGCGTGAGCGAGGCCGGCGGCGAGCTGCTCCCGCACGTCGACGCGATCCTGGAGGCCGTCGACGAGCTGCGTCGGGCCGCCGATGAGCGCCACCGCATCAGCCGGATGGTCCGGCTTGCCACCGTCAACGCCGGAACCGCCGCCCTCCTGACCTCGACAATCGTCGCGTTCCGCAGCGAGCACCGATCCACGCAGGTGGAGGTGGTGGGCGCCCAGGAGGAGCAGATCGATCGCGGGCTGCGGGAGGGCAGCTTCGATCTCGGGCTGATCACCTGCCTCGCCGGCGACGACATGCCACCGGAGTTCGAGACGACGCGACTGCTGCGCGGCCGCGCCATCGTCTGTCTGCGGCCCGACAGCCCGCTTGCCGACCGCGACGCGATCGCGCCCGAGGATCTGCTCGCGGTGCCGCTGATCGTGATGCGCTCGGGATACCTGATGCACCGCTTCCTGCACCGGCTGCTGGCCGGCCGCGCGCCGGCCGCCTCCTATTCGACCGACGGAGCCGAGATGGGCAAGCTGATGGTCGCCGAGGGCCTTGGCGTGTCGGTCCTGCCGGACTTCAGCGTGATCGGCGATCCCCTGGAGCGGGGCGGCACGATCACGTGGCGCCCGCTCGCCGGGGATCACACCGAGGTGCAGCTCGCGGTTCGGCGCCGGCGCAACGGCTCACGGACCCAGGGTGCGCGTGACCTGCACCGCATCTTCGTCGAGCATGCGCGGGCCTACGAGTCGGGCGCATTGCCGGCGGCGCGATAACCGGCACCTATCGCGCCCCTGGCAATCCCGATTTGACGGAGCGCCGGCCCCGGACGATAGTAAACAATCCTGATCGGATTTATGGTGTTGTGCGCGGGCGCCCAGACCTCGTGCCCCC
>CAZZYU010000057.1:0-18088 GCA_964658375.1 uncultured Acetobacteraceae bacterium
CCCGCGAGCGCCCCGCTGTTCCCCGCTCTGCGGGCGGGCAACCACCGGCCGGCGTTGAGCTTCCCCGAGCGGACGCTCAGCTACTCCGAGCTGTCGGCCGCCGTCGACCGAGCCGGGATCGCGCTCCGGCGCCACCGCCGCGTGGCAGTGCTCGCCGAGCCCCGGATCGAGACCGCGGTGGCGATCGTCGCCGCGCTGGACAGCGCGGTCGAGGCGATCCCGCTCAATCCGCGCTCGGGGTCCAGCGAGCTGGCCCACGTGCTCGCCGACGCGCAGCCCGAAGCGCTCGTCGTCTCACCGCAAGCGGCGGTTCCCGCAACGCTCGCCGGGCTCCCCCGCGTGACGATCGACCTCGCCACCACCAGCGCACCAGCCACCGACGCGCCCGCCGCCGCGGCCACGCCACCCGACCCCGAAGCCCCGGCGCTGATCGTCTACACCTCCGGCACGACCGGACCGCCCAAGGGCGCCGTTCTGCCCCGCCGGGCGATCGCCTCAAACCTCGACGCCCTGGCACAGGTCTGGGGGTGGTCCGAGGCCGATGTCGTCTGCCACGCGCTGCCGCTGTTCCACGTCCACGGCCTGGTGATCGGGATCCTCGGACCGCTGCGCCGTGGCGGCACGGCGCACCACCTCGGCCGCTTCTCACCCGAGGGCGTCGGCGAGGCGCTGGCCGGTGAGGCGACGATGCTGTTCGGGGTGCCGACGATGTACCGCCGACTGGCCGATGCCGCCGAGGACTCGCCGCCGCTGGCCGCCGCGCTGGGCCGGGCGCGGCTGCTGGTCTCCGGCTCGGCCGCTCTGCCCGCGGCCGAGCACGCCCGTCTGCAGCGGCTGACCGGCGCCACCGTCGTCGAGCGCTACGGGATGACCGAGACGCTGATGAACACCGCGATCCATGCCGGGGCCCCGCCGGCGCCCGGCGGCGTCGGGCCCCCGCTGCCCGGGGTGCAGGTCCGGCTGGTCGACGACGACGGGTCAGAGCTCGATCCGGCGCTGACCGACGAGGCGACGATCGGCGAGGTCCAGGTCCGCGGGCCCAATCTGTTCCTCGGCTATCTCAACCAGCCCCAGGCGACCGCGGCGGCGGTGCGCGACGGCTGGTTTGTCACCGGTGACATGGCCACGCGCGACGCCGACGGCGGTCTGCGCCTCGTCGGGCGCCGGGCCACCGACCTGATCAAGAGCGGCGGCTACAAGATCGGAGCCGGAGAGATCGAGGCGGCGCTGAGCGAGCATCCGGCGGTGCAGGACGCCGCGGTCACGGGCGCGCCCGACGACGATCTGGGCGAGCGGGTCGTCGCCTGGGTGGTGCGGCGCGACGGGACAGCCGTCGATGAGGCCGAGCTCGTCGATCACGTGGCCGCGATGCTGGCCCCCCACAAGCGCCCGCGCACGGTCCACTTCGTGCCCGAGCTGCCGCGCAACGAGCTCGGCAAGGTGCAGAAGACGCGCCTGGCCCCGGTCAGCCCGACGGCACCGCCGCGGTGACGAACCGCTGCCGCAGCGCGGTCTTCTTGAACTTGCCGGTCGCGGTGCGCGGGATCTCGTCGACGAACTCGAAGCGATCGGGGATCTGCCACCTGGCGTAGTCGCCGGCGAGGTGCTCGCGCAGCGCCTCGGGGTCCGGCGAACGGCCCGCGCGCACCACGACGGCGGCCAGCGGCCGCTCGCCCCAGCGGTCGTCGGGGATCGCGATCACCGCCGCCTCGGCGACGTCGGGGTGGCCCATCAGCCGGTTCTCCAGATCGACGGATGAGATCCACTCGCCGCCGGACTTGATCAGGTCCTTGGACCGGTCGCAGATCCGGATCGAGCCCCGGGAGTCGATCGTGACCACGTCGCCGGTCTCAAACCAGCCGTCGTCGGTGAACTTGTCAGCGCCGGCGCCGTTGAGGTAGGCGCGCGCGACCCACGGGCCGCGGACCTCCAGCTCGCCCATCGTCGCGTCGTCCCAGGGCACGAGCCGACCGTCGTCGTCGCGCGCCCGGATCTCGACGTAGGGCAGGGGAACCCCCTGGCGGGCGCGGTCGGCGTAGCGGTCGGCGGCGGGCGCGTCGTCGAGCTCGCGCGGGAGCCGCGAGACGCTGGCCACCGGCGAGGTCTCGGTCATCCCCCAGGCGTGGATGATCGTCAGCCCGTGGCGGTCAAAGCCCTCCAGCAGGCTCGGGGACGCCGCCGACCCGCCGACGAACAGGTGGCGGAGCGCGCTCAGGTCCCAGCGGTCGGGCTCGGCGTCCAGCGCGGCGAGGATCGCCATCCAGACCGTCGGCACGCCGGCGGTGATCGTCACGCGCTCGTCGGCCAGCAGGCCGAGCAGCGATTCGGCGTCCAGCCGGGGACCGGGCAGCACAAACCGCGCACCGACGAGCGCCGCGGTGTAGATCAGCCCCCACGCGTTGGCGTGGAACATCGGCACCACCGGCAACACCGTGTCGCGCTGGGAGACGTCCTTGGCGTCGGGCAGGGCGGCCACGAGCGAATGCAGCACCAGCGCGCGGTGCGAGTAGACGACGCCCTTGGGCCGTCCGGTGGTGCCCGACGTGTAACAGATGGCCGCGGCCGCCCGCTCCTCCGATGGCGGCCACGTCATCGGCTGCGCGCCGGCGATGAGCTGCTCGTAGTCCAGCTGTCCGTCGGGCAGCGCCTCGCCCGAACGCGAGACGACGATCACATGCTCGAACTCGCGCGCGCCCGCGAAGGACTGGAACACCTCCAGCAGCGACTCGTCGAGCACGATCGCCCGATCCCGGGCGTCGTTGACGATGAAGCCGAGCTCGTCGGGATGCAGACGCGGGTTGAGCGTGTGCATCACCGCCCCCATCGCGGGCAGGGCGAAGTAGAGCTCGAGATGCTCGGGCTGGTTCCACATCAACGTCGCCACCGGGTCGCCGGGGCCGATCCCCAGCCCCGCCAGCGCGGACGCGATCCGGCGCGCGCGGCCGGCGCACTCGCCCACCGTGGTCCGTCCCACCGAGCCGTCAGGCCGGCGGAACACGACCTCCCGGTGCGCGCTCAGCTGCTCGGCGCGCTGTACCGCCGCCGTCAGCGTCAGCGGATAGTCATCCATCATCAGGCCCTCGCGCATCTGCTCTCCCTCGTCGATCACGGTCATGGCAGACCAGCCTCTCCAGCCTGCCGACGCGATTTCATGATGGCGCGGACGGGCATGAGCAACAGGATCCCACCGAAAGGCATGCGTCAGACGTCAATGAGCCCCGACTTCGATCACTACACACGCGCGCTGGCCGAGCTGGCGGTGCGCTTCGGCGCCAACGTGCAGCCCGGACAGATCGTGTCGCTCGCGTCCGAGCCCGGCAAGGAGGAGCTGGCCCGGGCGATCGCGCAGGAGGCCTATGCGGCGGGCGCCAAGTTCGTCGACCTCACCGTGTTCGACGTCTACCTCAAACGCGCCCGCGCGCTGCACGCGGACCGCGACACCCTCGGCTACGTGCCGCCCTGGCATGCCGAGCGCATGCTCGCGCTCGGTGCCCAGCGCGCGGCCCGCATCCACATGTCAGGCCCGGTCGCGCCCCACGCCCTGGACGGTGTCGACCCCGAGCTGATCGCCCTCGACATGTTTCCCCGGCTGCCGGAATCGATGACCCTCGTCAACGAGCGCACGACGAACTGGACGATCGTGCCGGGCCCCACCCAGGCGTGGGCGACGCTCGTCCACCCCCAGGCCGAGCCGCACGCGGCACTCGAGCGACTATGGGACGAGATCGCCCACGTGTGCCGCCTCGACGAGCCCGATCCGGTCGCGGCGTGGACCGAGCGCCTGGACGCGCTCACCCGGGTCGCGGCGACGCTCACCGATATGCGGCTGGACGCGCTGCACTACGAGGGCCCGGGGACCGATCTCACGATCGGCCTGCTCCCCGCCAGCCGCTGGATCGCCGCGGGCTTTGAGACCGTCGACGGGCTGCGCCACCGGCCGAACCTCCCCACCGAGGAGGTGTTCGCGACCCCCGACCCCGAGCGGGCCGACGGCGTGGTCGCTGCCACCAAGCCGCTGTTCACCTCCGGCACCACGATCTCGGGGCTGAGCGTGCGCTTCGCCGGTGGCCGCGTGACCGCGATCGAGGCCGACGAGGGCGCCGACGTGCTGCGTGGACTGACCGCGCGTGACGCGGGGGCGGCCCGGCTGGGAGAGGTCGCGCTCGTCGACCGCGAGGGTCGGATCGGACCCCTCGGCACGGTCTTCTACGACACCCTGCTCGACGAGAATGCCGCGAGCCACCTTGCGCTCGGGGCCGGTTACCAGGTGGGCGTCGACGCCGATGAGGACCGCCCGCGGGTCAACACCTCGGCGATCCACATCGACTTCATGATCGGCTCCGAGGAGGTGGCCGTCACGGGGATCACCACCGGCGGCGAGGAGGTGGCGTTGCTGCGCGACGGGATCTGGCAGATCTGACTAGGCTGTGGCCGCCTCTCGGAGAGGTGCCGGAGCGGCTGAACGGGCGCGATTGGAAATCGCGTAACGGGGTTGTACCTCGTTCGGGGGTTCGAATCCCCCTCTCTCCGTCCTCATCGACGATGATCCGAAGTCCGCGGATCATCGAACACTCGTTCAATGGAACTACAACCGGTTAAACAATCTTGCGCCGGAGCCGATGCTCGCGTACTATTCGATTTGCAAAGCAGAGCCGCGGCTTGTAAAGTAGAACCACGGTTCGGGATTCAAAGGCACTGACGCCAACACGATGACCCAGCAAGCTGCACTAAGACTCGTATCCGGGGGCCTGGATGCGCCGGAGACCTGGCGTTGGTTCTGCGGACATTGCGCCGCGCCATCGCCCAACGGAATGGCGCCGCCCCCCTCGGCCCGGGTCTGCAACACCTGTGGACTTGGCCTGCTGCTGGAGGCGCGTGAGGACGCGATCCCCGACAGCCGGGACGCATTCCTCGTCGTCGACTCCCAGTTGCGCGTCCAGGCGATGTCCCGAGAGGCACAGACGCTGCTCGACCTCACCGAGGAGATGGCGGTCGACAAGCCCGTCGCCGAGTTGCTGGTCCCGGCCGACGCCGAGGCTCAGGGCCGCGCCGGCTTTGCCGCAGCGGTCGCCCAGGCGGCCGACGGCGAGGAGCCTGACTGCACGCGCGCGACGGTCCGTCCGTGGAACACCTTCGGCGTCCGCATGGGCGCCCGGATCGCCACCTGCGGACCCCCCCGGGCGGCGCTGATCGTGCTCGACAGCGGTCCCCGTCCGACTCTGCGTGCGATCCCCGGCGAGCAGGCCGCCGCGCCGCCCAGGTTCGGCACCGTCACCCCCTTGCGCCGCCGCCGCCGGCGCTAGCGCCGAGCGGGATCCGCCAGCGGCTAGCTCGCGGCCGCCTCCTGGCTGGCCCCGGCGGCCCCGGCCGGCGGCAGCACCTCAGGTGCACCCCGCCGGGCGAGGACCTCGGGCAGGCGGACCGAGCCGTCGGGCTCCTGCCCGTTCTCCAGCAGCGCGATGATCGTACGCCCGACCGCGACGGCCGTGCCGTTGAGCGTCGCCAGCGGCGCCGGGCGGCCGTCGGCCGGGCGGTAGCGGATGTCCAGGCGCCGCGCCTGGAAGTCGGTCGTGTTCGAACACGAGGTCAGCTCGCGGTAGCGCTGCTGGCCGGGCAGCCAGGCCTCCACGTCGTACTTCATCGCGGCCGGATCGCCGAGGTCGTCGACGGCGATCGCCACCACCCGGTAGGGGATCTCCAGCTCGGCCATGATCGACTCCTCGATCGCCAGCAGCCGCTGATGCTCGTCGGGCGCCTGGTCGGGCGCGACGAAGCAGAACATCTCGACCTTGTCGAACTGGTGCACGCGGAAGATGCCCCGCGTGTCCTTGCCGGCGGCGCCCGCCTCGCGGCGAAAGCAGCTGGAGAAGCCCGCGTAGCGCAGCGGCAGCTCGTCGGCGGCGAGGATCTCCCCGCGGTGCAGCGAGGCGAGCGCCACCTCGGAGGTGCCGACGAGATAGAGATCGTCCTCGGGCAGCTGGTAGAGCTGCTGCTCGGTGTCGGGGAGCATGCCGGTGCCGAACAGCGCCGGCTCGCGCACGAGCACCGGCGGGATCACCGGCTCAAAACCCTCGGCGCGCAGCTTCTCCAGCGCGTAGCGCACGAGCGCCAGCTCCAGCATCACCAGGTCGCCCATCAGGTAGGCAAAGCGCGAGCCCGAGAGCCGCGCGCCGCGCTCCATGTCGATCCGCGGCCCCGCGAGCTCCAGATGATCCCGGCCCTGCGGCTTGCGCTCGCCGACCTCGCGCAGCACGGTGTCCTGCGGCGGCGCCTCGGGATCGGGAAGGTTGGGCAGCGACGCCAGCGCCGCGTCGCGTTGCGCGCGCACCGCCGTCTCCTCGTCGCTCACCGCGCGACCGCGCGCCGCCCGCGCGGTCATCTCCTCCCGCTGGGCGGGTGACGGAGCGCCCCGCAGCTCGCGGCTGGCAGCGTTCTGCTCGGCGCGGATCTGCTCCAGCTCGGTCGTCAGCCCGCGCCAGCGCTCGTCGAGCTCCAGCACGCGATCGACCCCTCCGGCGGCGTCGGGCCCGCGACGGGCAAGCGCCGTGCGCACGCGGTCGGGCTCGGCGCGGATCAGCCTGATGTCGAGCATCGCGCTCGCCGACCAGGTCTAGGCGGGGCGCTTCTTGGCGTGCGCGCGGCGGGCCGTCACCGATGCGACCCGGGTCGCATGCTTGACGACCTTGTAGGAGCTGCTCTGAGACGTCCCGGACGCGCTCGAGCTCAGCCCCGCGGTGCCGGAGGGCAGCGAGCCGATCGCCTTCTGCTGGCATGGGGTCACGCCGACCACCTTGGGCGCCTGGCGTCCGGAGTAGGTGGCGACGAACTTCGCCACGTCGACGGCATCTGAGCCGACGACGATGTTCTGCGGCATGTAGGCGCCCGAGAAGCCGCCGTTCTCGATCGCGTACAGGATGCGATCGATCGGGCGCTCGCAGCGCTGATTGAAGTTCGGGCCGCTGTTGCCCTGGGCATCACGGATGTTGGCCGCCGAACCCTGGGCGCCGGCGTAGGACAGCGTGTGGCAGCCGGCGCAGCGCTGTGAGAACAGCACCGCCCCGTGATAGACCGCGCCCCCGGCCGGCTGGCTGGCCGTCTTGGGGACGTCGATGCGCTCGGTGCCGCACGCGGCGGTGATCGTCGCCACCAGGATCGCGGCGGGAAGAATCAGGAATCGGGCGCTCCGGCTCATCGCGGCGCACATCATAAACGCCGCCCCGGGTCCGAGAGCCGGTGGCACCCGCCGGCGTGCCCGCGATCGCCACCCGTGGCCGGCAGGACCCGGGCCGACGGCGGCGAACTGTCTGCCATCCCCGGCGCCGGCTGGACGCCCGCATCAGTAAGTCGTACGCGAGCGTCTCCTTCCGGCGGCAACCAGAGGTGTCGGCGCCGGGGCCTTCATCGCGCACGCTCAGTGCCCGGTCATCGCCGCGCGCAGGAGCAGCACCGTCATCACCACCGCGGCCAGCACCATCACCCCCAGCTCGCGCTGGACGATCGAGAGCACGACGACGCGCTGCTCGGTCGCCTCGAGCTCGCCGACCTCCGCCGCGGACTCAAAGCCGCGGGAGTCGAGCACCATCTGCGCCGAGGCGATCCGCAGCTGCTCGGCGACGAACGAGACCGCGATCGGCACCAGCCCGTAGATCAGGTGCAGCTCGGAGGCCTTGTGGGGACCGAGCTCGTAGATGCCCCCGAGGATCGCCTCGAGGACGAGCGCCGCCTGGCCGGCACGCAGCAGCACCCAGAACAGCCGGGCGCCGCGGGGGCGATACCAGCACCAGATGCCCCACGCGGCCGCGCCCCCGACCAACGTGAGGCAGGCGATGCCGAGGATGATGTGGACGAGCTTCATGACGTCAGGAGCTTGCAGCAGACGATCCCGTGCAGTCGCCGGCAGGGTGACTAGCCGCATTCCGCACTAAGTAACACGGTGTTACAAGGGCCCCGAACCGGGTGATATAAGAGAGCTGTGATCCGAAGCTATCTGCCGGCGATCGTCTTCCTCGTCCTGGGGGCCTCTGTCGGCGGGCTGTTCGGAGTCCTGAACCTCTTCACCGGTGTGCGCAACCAGCGGCGCACCCAGAGCAAGTTCTCGCCGTATGAGTGCGGGCTGCCGTCCGAGATCCAGCGCGGCTTCCGGTTCGGCATCACCTTCTACCTGATCGCGATGCTGTTCATCCTGTTCGACATCGAGGTCATCTTCATCTATCCGATCGCGGTGGAGCTGCGCGCGTTCGGCACGTTCGCCCTGTCAGAGACAATCGTCTTCGTGATCCTGCTGACGATCGCCTTCATCTACGTGTGGCGGCGAGGAGCCCTGGAATGGACCTGAAGCGCGAGCCCCTGGGAGTCATCCCGGGAACCAATCCGACCGCCGATTTCCGCGCCCGCCAGCTGGCCTCGCGCGACATGCTGCGCGGCGATCTCGAGGGGGACGCCCTGGAGAAGTACGTGCGCGAGAGCGTGCTGACCACGACCGTCGACAAGGCCGTCGCCTGGGCCCGCGGCAACTCGTTCTTCCCGCTGACCTTCGGCCTGGCGTGCTGCGCGATGGAGTGGATGCACGTCATCGCCTCACGCGTGGACCTGGCCCGGTTCGGCTGGGAGGCGTCGCGCGCCTCACCGCGCCAGGCCGACCTGATCATCCTCTCGGGCCGGGTGTCGGTGAAGATGGCCCCCGTCGTGCGCCGCATCTGGGATCAGATGCTTGAGCCCAAGTACGCGATCTCGATGGGCGCCTGCTGCTCCTCGACCGGCGTCTTCAACAACTACGCGCTGGTCGCCTCTGACAAGTTCATGCCGATCGATGTCCACGTGCCCGGCTGCCCGCCGCGGCCCGAGTCCGTCGCCCATGGGATCATCCGCCTGCGCGAGAAGATCCACAGCACCGACAAGGCGGGCTGGCGCGAGCGCTACGACGCGCTGGGCACCGAGGAGATCCTCTCGCCCGAGACGATCGCCCAGCAGAGCGCCGCCGACAGCGCGATCGGCGTCTTCCCCGGAGGCGACACCGCCGGTGCCTGACGCGACCGGCCTTGAGCTCATCGCGCACGAGCTCACCGACGTCAACGGGGAGGCGATCCTCGGCACCGAGTTCGCGCACGAGCGCGCGGTGCTGCTCGTCGAGCCCGCCCACATCCGGTTCGTGATCCGGACGCTGATGGACAAGGGCTACAGCTTCCTGGCCAGCGTTCACGGGGTCGACTACTACCCCGAGGAGCCGCGCCTGGGCGTGCTGTACGAGATGATGGACATGCACGAGGTCGACCGGATCTCGGTCAAGGCCCGCGTCTCGATCGACGATCCTCGGATTCCCTCGGTGGTCGACCTGTTCCCCGGGGCCGACTGGCCCGAGCGCGAGGTCTACGACATGTTCGGCGTCATCTTCGAGGGCCACCCCGACCTGCGCCGGATCCTCATGCCCGAGGACTTCGAGGGCCACCCCCAGCGGCGCGACTACCCGGTCGGCGGCGAGCCGGTGCTGTTCACCTACAACGAAGCGAAGTCCTACGGCAAATGGCAGTAGAGCTCACCCCCGCTGAGTACCGCAAGCGCGAGGAGTCGGTCTCCTACTCGGCCGAGCCGGCCGGGATGGGCGAGACCCACGAGCTGCTGACGATCAACATCGGGCCCCATCACCCCTCCACCCACGGCGTGCTGCGACTGATCGCCACGCTCGAGGGCGAGATCGTGCGCGACATCAAGCCGGTCGTCGGCTACGTGCACACCGGGATCGAGAAGACCGCCGAGGACAAGGCCTACTGGAAGGTGATCCCCGTCGTCGAGCGGATGGACTACCTGTCCTATTACTTCAACGCGATGGCCTACTGCGGCGCGGTCGAGCAGCTGCTCGATGTCGAGGTCCCGCCGCGCGCCCAGTATCTCCGCGTCATCCACCTGGAGCTCAACCGGATCGCATCGCATCTGGTGTGGCTGGGCACCTCCGCGCTGGATCTGGGCGCGATCTCGATGTTCTGGTACTGCTTCCGCGAGCGCGAGGCGATCCTCGACCTGTTCGAGATGTCCTCCGGCGCGCGGATGCACACGCGCTACTTCCAGGTCGGCGGCGTGATGGAGGACATCCCACGCGGCTTCGCGGCCAAGCTGGCCAAGTTCGTCGCCACGATGCCCTCCCGCGCCGACCAGTACGCCGACATGCTCGAGAAGAACCAGATCGTGTTCGAGCGCCTGCACGAGACCTGCATCCTGGATGAGGCCACGCTGCTGAGCCTCGGCGTCACCGGGCCGCTGCTGCGGGCCACCGGCAACCCCTGGGACCTGCGCAAGGCGGCCCCGTACTCCAGCTATGACCACTTCGACTTCAAGATCCCGGTCGGCACGGTCGGTGACAACTACGACCGCTACCGGGTGCGCCAGGCCGAGCTGTATGAGTCCACCAAGATCATCGGCCAGGCGCTGGAGGGCCTGCCCGAAGGACCTCACATCACCACCGACCGCAAGGTGGCGCTGCCGCCCCGCCACGAGCTGGCGACCTCGATGGAGGCGCTGATCCACCACTTCAAGCTCGTCACCGAGGGCTTCCGCGTGCCGCCGGGCGAGATCTACCACGCGATCGAGTCCCCGCGCGGGGAGCTCGCGTGCTTCATCCGCGCCGACGGGTCGGCCAAGCCCGCCCGGGTGCACATGCGCGACCCCAGCTTCACCCACATGCAGGCGCTGGCCCCGATGGTCAAGGACGCCTACCTCGCCGACCTGATCGCCACCCTGGCGATGCTCGACCCGATCCTCGGCGGGATCGACCGGTAGCCGTCGGTGCCCGCCCCGCGACCTCACCGCCGATGACGCCCCCGGTCCCGGTCCCCCGATTCGCCCACGGCAGCCGCGTCCCCGGCTGGGACGATGCCGTCGATCTCACCAAGGATCCGGCGACGATCCCGGACCCGGCGACGACGCCGGTTCCCTCCCAGCTGCGGGAGTCGATCGAGGCGTCGATGGCCAAGTACCCCGATCGCCGCTCGGCGGCGATCCCGGCGCTGCACGCCGCCCAGGCGATCCACGGCTGGTGCTCGCCGGAGGCGATCGACCAGGTCGCCGCGGTGATGCAGCTGACGCCGGCCTATCTGCTGTCGGTGGCGAGCTTCTACGACATGCTCGAGACCCAGCCGCGACCGGTGCACGACGACGTCTACATCTGCACGAACATCTCGTGCTCGCTGCTGGGGGCCGACGAGCTGTTCGATGCGATGGTCAGCGCCGCCGCCGGCGACGAGACGATCCACGTCAGCTCGTTTGAGTGCCTGGGCGCCTGTGACATCGCGCCGATGGCCTCGGTCAACGGCGAGTACGTCGGACCGCTGATCGAGGAGGACGCCGCGACGATCGTGGCCGACCTGCGCGCGGGACGGCCGGTGCTGCCCGACAAGCAGATCCGCTATCGACGGACCGTCGACGACGGCAGCGCCCCGGGCCGCACGCCCGAGCCCCAGGAGTTCGGCACCCCCGATCACCCCCGGCGCGCCGACACCGCCGGCGAGGTCGGCCTCGGCACCCCCGAGGCGCAGACCGACCGTCCCGGACCCTCGGCGCCGATCGAGATCCCTCCAGAGCAACCCTCGGACACGTAGCGAGCCCCTATGCCCAAACTGCTGTTCGACAACATCGACGAGCCCGGCCTCAACACGCTCGAGGTCTACGAGCGCCGCGGCGGCTACCGGGCGCTGCGCGAGTCGCTGGCGATGTCGCGTGAGGACCTGACCGCGACGATCATGGACTCCAACATCCGCGGGCGCGGCGGCGCCGGCTTCCCGGCGGGGCGCAAGATCTCGTTCCTGCCCAAGGGCGAGATGCAGAAGTACCTGGTCTGCAACGCCGACGAGTCCGAGCCGGGCACGTTCAAGGACCGCGAGCTGATGCAGAAGAGCCCGCACATGCTGATCGAGGGCGTGATGATCGCCGCCTACGCGGGCGCCATCACCAAGGCGTTCATCTACATCCGCGGCGAGTACCAGCTCCAGGCCGACATCCTCGAGGCGGCGATCGCCGAGGCGGCCGCCGCCGGCTACATCGGCGAGGACATCATGGGCACCGGCAACGGGATCTCGCTGGTCCTGCACCGCGGCGCGGGCGCCTACATCTGCGGCGAGGAGACCGGCCTGCTGGACTCGCTGGAGGGCAAGCGCGGCAACCCGCGTCTGAAGCCGCCGTTTCCCGCCGTCGAGGGCCTGTACGCCGGGCCGACGCTGATCAACAACGTCGAGACGCTCGCCACCCTGCCCCACATCGTGCGGATGAGCGGGGCCGAGTACGCCAAGCTCGGCGTGGAGGGGTCCACCGGCACCAAGCTGGTGTCGATCTCGGGCGACGTCAGGCGCCCGGGCAACTACGAGATCGAGCTCGGCACCCCCTCGCGGGAGATCATCTACGACCTGGCCGGTGGGCCGCCGAGCGGCAAGCCGGTCAAGTTCTGGTTCCCGGGCGGCTCGAGCTCCCCGGTGCTCACCGGCGAGGACCTCGACATCCCCTACGACTTCGACTCGATGGCCAAGGCCGGCTCGATGCTCGGCTCCGGGGCGATCATCGTCGCCGACGAGTCGCGCCGCGTGCTCGACACGGCCCTGAAGCTCGCCAAGTTCTACGCGCACGAGTCGTGTGGCAAGTGCGTGCCGTGCCGCGAGGGCACCAACTGGACGGTGAAGATGCTGCGCCGGATCCAGACCGGCGAGGCGACCCCGATGGACCTTGACATCATGGCCTCCGTCCAGGAGCAGATCATCGGCAACTGCCTGTGCGTGCTCGGCGACGCGATGGCGATGCCGATCGGCTCGATGGTGGCGAAGTTCCGCCCCGAGCTGGAGGCCGAGATCGAGGAGGCGCGCCGGCGCAACTTCGGCAACACCGCCGACGAGGTCGTCTCCCTCGGCGTGGCCGACACGCTCGCCGGCCCGCTGCCCGTCCATTAGCCCATCCGGCCGATTCCGCCTCACACTGAAATCCACGCCATGCCACGTCCTGAACAGACCCTGATCCAGCTGACCATCGACGGCCGTGAGGTCCAGGCCGTGGAGGGCGCGATGCTCGTCGACGCCGCCAAGCAGGGCGACGTCGAGATCCCCTACTTCTGCTACGAGCCCAAGCTCGGCAACCCGGTCGGGGCCTGCCGCATGTGCCTGGTCGAGATCGAGGGCATCCCCAAGCTGCAGACCTCCTGCTCGACCCCGGTCAAGGACGGCATGGTGGTCCACACCCAGACCGACCGCGTCCGCCACGCCCAGAACGCGGTCGTCGAGTTCCTGCTCATCAACCACCCGCTGGACTGCCCGGTGTGCGACAAGGGCGGCGAGTGCCCGTTGCAGGACATCACCTTCGGCTGGGGCCTGGGCCGCAGCCGCATGATCGAGCCCAAGCGCCACTTCCAGAAGCCGCTCGCGCTCTCGCCGCTGGTCGCGATCGACCGCGAGCGCTGCATCCTGTGCTACCGCTGCGTGCGCTTCTCCCAGGAGATCTCCGAGGACTACCAGCTGATCTTCACCGAGCGTGGCGCCAACACGTTCGTGGGAACCAACGACGGCCACCCCTACGTGGCGCCGTTCAGCGGCAACATCATCGAGCTGTGCCCGGTGGGGGCGCTCACCTCCCAGCCCTACCGCTTCCGCGCGCGGCCGTGGGACATCGAGGGCGGAGCCGGGATCTGCACCCTGTGCCCGGCCCAGTGCAACGTCACCTTCACCGTGCGTGACGAGCGGGTCATGCGCGTGCTCGCCCGGGAGAACCCCGGCGTCGACGACGGCTGGCTCTGCGACAAGGGCCGCTTCGGCTACCAGGCGATCCACGTCGACGAGCGGATCACCCGGCCGCTGGTGCGCGACGGCGGCGAGCTGCGCGAGGTCTCCTGGGAACGCGCGATGGAGACCGCCGCCGGGATCGCCAAGCACTCCGGCCGGATCGGAGCGCTCGTCGGCGGTCAGGCGTCCAACGAGGAGGGGTTCCTCCTGCAGCGCATCCTGCGCGAGGGACTGGACTCCCACGACATCGACTCGCGCCTGGTCGACTCGCCGATCCCCACGGCCGCCGCCCGCGGGCTCGTCGCGCCCGAGCTGCAGGCCTCGGTGCCCGACATCGAGTTCGCCCACACGGTGCTGCTCGTCGGCGTCGACCCGCTGGAGGACGCGCCGATCCTCGACCTGCGGATCCGCAAGGGCGTGCGCCGGCACGGCGCCACGCTGGCGATCGCCACCGCGCGCCCGACCCACCTGGAGGCCAACGCCACGCTCACCGCGCGCTACCGACCGGGGCGTGAGGCCGAGTTCCTCGACGCCCTGGAGCGCACGCTGGCGGGCGACGTCGATCCGACGCGACCGGTCGGCCAGACGGTCACCGACCTCACCGCGCTGCTGCGCGACGGCGGCGAGGACGTCGTGATCCTCTACAGCGAGCGCATCGGCGCCGCCGCGGCCGGGATCCTGCAGCGGATCGCCGATCGCCTCGGCCTGGCCCAGCGCGACGGCGCGGGGCTGCTCGCGATCCCGGCGGGGGCCAACGGCCGCGGCCTGCAGGAGGCCGGCGCGGTCCCCGACGCCGGCCCCGGCTACGCGCCGCTGGCCCAGGACGCCCAGGGGCGCGGCGCCGCGGCGATCGCCCAGGCCGCGATCGACGGCGAGATCACCGCGCTGTACCTGATGCAGACCGACCCGGTGCGCGACCTGGACAACCGCGACGCCTGGAACGCCGCGCTGCACGCCGCGGGCCTTGTGGTCGCCCACGCCAACGTGCTCACCGAGGGGCTGCGCGCGCACGCCAACGTCATCTTCCCCGCCGAGTCCTACGCCGAGAAGGACGGGACGGTCGTCCATCCCGACGGGCGCCTGCAGCGCCTGCGGGTCGCGATCGCCCACCCCGGCGAGGTCCGTCCCGGCTGGGCGGTGCTGAGCGAGCTGGCCGCCGCGTGCGGGCTGGAGCTCGACGTCGGCCGCGCCGAGGACATCTTCGAGCAGCTCGTCGCCGCGGTCCCGTTCTACGCCGGCCTCACGCTTGAGGAGATCGGCGGCGACGGCGTGCGCTGGCCGCTGCGCGACGCCGCCGACCAGTTCCCGCGTCGCGCCGACGGGCTGTCGCTGGCCGGGAGCTACAGCGCGCAGGCGGCCGAGCCCGCCTCCACCAACGGCCACCTGGCGCTGGGCACCTACCGCCCGCTGTTCGCCGCGCCCGAGGTGGAGATCTCCCCCGCCCTGCGCTACCTCGTCCCCGAGCAGCTGCTCGAGCTCTCACCGCAGGATGCGCTGGCGCGCGGCATCGCCGACGGCGAGGAGATCCTGGTGGCTCAGAACGGCACGCGTCTGGCCGCCCGCGCGAGCATCCGCTCGACGATCCCCACCGGGACCGCCTTCCTCGCCGACGGCATCGCCGGCGCCAGCGCCAACGCGCTGACCGAGCCCCTGATCGAGGTGATCAAGCCGTGATCAGCCCCGTCCTGGCGACCGTCAACTACTTCGAGCCCTGGTGGGTGCAGATCATCAAGGCGCTGGTGATCTTCGGGATCATCTTCGCCGTCCTGCCGGTGCTGATCATCTACGAGCGCAAGCTGCTCGGACGCTTCCAGAACCGCTACGGGCCCAACCGCGTCGGCCCGTTCGGCCTGCTGCAGCCGATCGCCGAGATCCTGAAGTTCGCCACCAAGGAGTCGTTCCGCCCGACGACCTCGATCGGCTTCCTGTTCCGGATCGCGCCGATGATCGCGATCCTGACCGCGGTCACCTCGCTGGCGATCATCCCGTTCGGCAACGTCCAGCACGTCTTCGGCGAGCGGGTCGGCCTCTACGGGATCGACGTGTCGGTCGGTCCGCTGTTCGTGTTCGCGTTCGGGGGGATCTCGTTCTACGGGATCATGCTCGGCGGCTGGGCCTCGGGCTCCAAGTACTCGTTCCTGGGCGCGATGCGCGGCGCCGCGCAGCTGATCTCCTACGAGGTCTCCCAGGGTCTGGCGCTCGTCGGGGTGATCATCACCGCGGGGACGCTGTCGCTGACCGGGATCGTCCACGCGCAGGGCGGGATGTGGTACTTCATCCCGCAGTTCGCGGGCTTTCTCATCTTCATGACGGCGTCGTTCGCCGAGACCAACCGTGCCCCGTTCGACGTCGTCGAGGGCGACTCGGAGATCGTCGGCGGCTACTTCACCGAGTACGGGGGCACCGGCTTCGTCGCCTACCTGTTCGCCGAGTACACGAACATGATCGTCGTCTCGGGCATGGCGACCACCCTGTTTCTCGGCGGCTGGCTGATGCCGTTCGGAATCCACCCCCCCGGATGGGTCGATCCGATCGTCGTGCTGGCCAAGATGTTCATCGTGTTCACGTTCTTCATCTGGATCCGGGCGACCCTGCCGCGCCTGCGCTATGACCAGCTGATGTCCTTCGGCTGGAAGATCCTGTTGCCGCTGGCGACCCTGAACATGCTCGTCACGGCGATCATCGTCGTGCATTGAGGAGACCCGTTACAAGATGACGCCCTATGACCCCAGCTCCGATGTCATCGAAGTGTTCCGCTCCCCCGCACCCGGGGCCGCGCGCGGCGCCTACCGGACCTTCGGAGAGACGCTGCGCGGCTTGAAGACCACCTTCGGACGGGTCGTCGAGGGGACGACGACGATCCAGTACCCCGAGGAGAAGACGCCGGTCTACCCCCGGTTCCGCGGTCGCCACAAGCTGCACCGCTTCGAGGACACCGGGCTTGAGAAGTGCGTCGGCTGCTCGCTGTGCGCGGCGGCCTGCCCGTCTGACTGCATCCGCGTCGTCGCCGCCGAGAACACGCCCGAGCACCGCGTCTCGGCCGGCGAGCGCTACGCCGCCGTGTATGAGATCAACCTCAGCCGCTGCATCTTCTGCGGCTACTGCGAGGTCGCGTGTCCGTTTGACGCGATCACGATGGGTCACGACTACGAGATGTCGGACTACACCCGCTCAGACCTCATCTTCACCAAGGAGATGCTGCTCGCCGAGCCGATCGAGCGCACGCCGCTGCGGGCCGAGGGGGAATAGGCTCCCAGTCCGCCGCGCGAGCGCAGCCTGCGCCCCGCCCGTCCTCTCACGATGTCCGCCGTCATCTTCTTCATCGCCGCGATCGGCGCCCTCACGGGCGCGATCGGGGTCGTCATGCTGCGCAACCCGTTCTACAGCGTGCTCGCGCTCGTCGGGCACCTGATCTGCCTGGCCGCACTGTTCCTGCTGCTGCGCGCGGAGTTCGTGGCCGCCGCCCAGGTCGTCGTCTACGCGGGCGCGGTGATGGTGCTCTACGTGTTCGTGGTCGCCTACGTCGGCGACGGTGACGCGCCGCTGCACCGGCCCGGCGCGCTGCGCGTGCTCGGCCCCGTGTTCGGGCTGGGCCTGGCGATCGAGCTGTTCTTCGCGGTGCTCGGGACCGCGCTGAAGGGCATCAACACCAAGGGCGCGCCGTTCGTCTTCGGCTTCGGCAGCCCGCGCCAGATCGGAACGCTGTTTCTCACCACCTACCTGTTTCCGTTCGAGGTCGCCTCGCTACTGCTGATGGTCGCCGCGATCGGCGCCGTGGTGCTCGCCCGCCGCCGCCGCGGCCTCGACGACGACGGCATCGACGAGCGGACGGCGGCGGTGCCGCGGTCGGCGTTCACCGGCACGATGGCCGAAGGCGCCGGCCTGCGCGCGGGCGCGGCGACGACGACCGACGAAGCGGCCGCCCGCCAGACCGAGCCCGTCGGCCTGTCGGGATCCGGACGCGAGCAGCGCCAGAGCCGGGGCGGCTGGTAGCCGTGGACATCTCCTGGTACCTGGCCGTCTCGGCGCTGATCTTCTGCATCGGGGTCGTCGGCGTGCTGACCCGCCCCAACCCGCTGGTCATCCTGCTCTGCCTGGAGCTGATGCTCAACGCCGCCAACCTCGCGCTGGTCGCCTTCAGCCGGATGTGGGGCAATGCCGACGGGCAGATCTTCGCCCTGATCGTGCTCGTGGTCGCCGCCTGTGAGGTGACGGTCGGCCTCGGCCTGATCGTCGCCATCTACCGCCGGCAGCTGGCCGTCGACGTCGACGAGTTGAACGAGCTGCGCGGATGAGCACCGTCACCTACGGCTGGCTGATCGTCGGGTTCCCGCTGATCGGCA
>CAZZYU010000057.1:18188-20805 GCA_964658375.1 uncultured Acetobacteraceae bacterium
CGGATGAGCACCGTCACCTACGGCTGGCTGATCGTCGGGTTCCCGCTGATCGGCACGATCATCATCGCGCTGGGCTACCGGCGCCTGGGCCCGGCCGCCGGCTGGGTGGCCTCGCTGGCGATCGCCCTGTCCTTCGCCGCGTCGGTCGTCTGCCTGATCTCGATGCTCGGGCTCCCCGAGGGCCACCGTGAGCTCACGTCGTCGCTGTGGAACTACGACGTCGGCAGCGGCCTGGACGCCAAGCTCGGGATCCTCGTCGACCCGCTGTCGCTGTTCATGTGCCTGGTCGTGTCCGGGGTCTCGACCCTGATCCACGTCTACTCGGTCGGCTACATGAGCTCAGACGGCGGCCGCGCGCGCTACTTCGCGTTCCTGAACTTCTTCGTGTTCTCGATGCTGGTGCTCGTCCTCGCCGGCAACTTCCTGCTGCTGATCGTCGGCTGGGCGTTCGTCGGCGCGGCCTCGTATCTGCTGATCTCGTTCTGGTACCGGCGCACGACGGCCACCGGGGCGGGCATCAAGGCGTTCGTGATCAACGTGCTCGGCGACGTCGGGCTGGTGCTGGGGACGTTCTTCATCCTGCGCCACACCCACACGCTCAGCTTCCTGGGCACGTTCGCCGCCGCCCCCCACGTCTTTCATCACAACTCCACCGACCTGGTCGCCGGCACGCTGCTGCTGCTCGTCGGCGCCTTTGCCAAGTCCGCGCAGGTCCCGCTGCACACCTGGCTGCCGGACGCGATGGAGGGCCCGACCCCGGTCTCGGCGCTGATCCACGCCGCGACGATGGTGACCGCCGGCGTCTACCTGATCGCCCGCATGCACCCGCTGTTTCAGATCGCCACCACGTCGGCCGACGTCGGCGCGATCGTCGGCTGCGCGACGCTGATCATCGCCGCGTCGATCGCGATCGTGCAGACCGACCTCAAGCGCGTGATCGCCTACTCGACGATGTCGCAGATCGGCTACATGATCATGGGCGTCTCGGTCGGCGCCTACAGCGCCGCGCTGTTTCACCTCATGACCCACGCGTTCTTCAAGGCGCTGCTGTTCATGTCGGCCGGCTCGCTGATCTCGGCGATGGGCGGCGAGCAGTCGCTGAACAAGATGAGCGGCTTTCGCAAGGCGATGCCGTTCACGTTCGCGTGCTTCATCATCGGCGGCCTGGCGCTGTCGGGGATGCCCCCGTTCTCGGGCTGGCTGTCCAAGGACGACATCATCGGCTACCTCAACCACCGCGGCGGTGGCTATGAGGTGCTCGGCATCTTCGGCTACCTCGGCGCGCTGCTCACCGGCATCTACACCTTCCGGATGATCTTCCGCGCCTTCTTCGGCGACCCGTGCCCGGAGGCCGCCGAGCTGGCGGAGGGTCATCTGCACCATCCCGAGAGCGGCTTCAACCCGGGCACCCACGAGCTCGAGGACACCGACGTCGGCTTCCCGGGCCCCGAGCATCCGATCGCCGAGCGGACGCCGGCGATGATGTTCGCGATGGCGGTGCTCGCGGTGCTGGCGCTCGTCGGTGGCTTCATCCAGATCCCGGGCGTCGACGACGCGGTGACGCGCTTCCTGGCTCCCTCGTTCGCCGGCTCGACGCTGTTCAACCACGATCCGTCGACCTCGCCCGCGTGGGTCGGCCTGGTGATCGGCGCGGTGATCGCCGTCGTCGGCATCTCGATCGCGTTCGTCATCTACATGCGCCAGCAGGGCGCCTCGGCGCGCCTGCAGGCGCGGCTCCCGGCCCTGCACACCTTCCTCTACAACAAGTGGTACTTCGACGAGCTGATCGACGTCGCCGTCGTCCGCCCGTCGCTGTTCCTGGGACGCTTCACCGGCTCGGTTCTGGAGAACGACGTGATCGGCGGCGGGGTCACGGGCTCGACCACCGGGCTGGCGCGCGCCCTGTCGGCGTCGGTGCGCCGCGCCCAGAGCGGGTTCGTGCGCTACTACGTGGCGTTGATGATCGTCGGCATCGGCGGTATGGCCCTCTACTTCCTGATCCAGGCGACATGACGCTGACGATCCTCATCTGGCTGCCCCTGGCGGTGGGCCTCGTCGCCGCCCAGCTGCCCGCCCGGCTGGCGGGGCGGATCGCCGTCGCCGGCAGCCTGGCCACGCTCGGCGTCGCGATCGACTTCGTCGTGCGCTTCCACTCCGGCCACAACGGGCTGCAGTTCGTCACCGACAAGGTGTGGATCTCGGCGCTGGGCATCCACTACAAGCTCGGCCTCGACGGGCTCAACGTGCTGCTCGTGCTCGTGACGACGATCGCCTTCTGCGCCGCGATGCTCTACAGCGCCGGCCGGGAGTGGGACCGCCCACGGGTCTTCTACTTCCAGTTCGCGCTGGCCGAATCGGGCGTCCTGGGCGCCTTCTGCGCCCAGGATCTGGCGCTGTTCATCATCTTCTTTGACCTGATGCTGATCCCGTTCTTCTTCCTGTCGGGGGTCTGGGGCGGCGAGAACCGGGTGGCGGCGACGACCAAGTTCGTCATCTACACCCTGGTCGGGTCGTTCTTCATGCTCGTCGGCGCGATCGCCACCGGGGTGCTGGCCGCCAGCCAGCACGGGACGCCGATCACGTTCGTGCTCACCTCGCTGCAGGCGCTGCCGCTGTC